>DYLG01000185.1 GCA_020722215.1 Desulfomonile tiedjei | reverse complement strand
AATAGGTCACGCCCTGGTTTCTTCGGTGGAAGAAGCCATATTTTTCCACGGCGTCGCTCGCAAAGGATTCGCTGACTTCAGGATAAAGGGCGGAAATTATCTGACGGAGCACTACTCGATAATTCAGCCGGAAGTCCTCACCAGTTGGGATCAAACCGCGATAGACCAGAAGAGCACCGATTTCTTGAACAAACTGTTGCGGTTTGACATGGTGATCATCGCAGGTCAGGCCAAGAGCCACTGCGTAGCGTGGACCATTGATCACATACTGACCGAGATCATGGGGCAGGACCCGCAACTGGCCCGAAAAGTTTACCTTCTTGAAGACGGGACTTCCCCAGTGGTGATCCCGGGAGTGTACGACTTCACACCGGAGGCCGACGCTGCTTTCGAGAAGTTCGGCAAAGCCAAGATGCACATTGTGCGAACCAGCGACCCTATGAGCCAATGGCCGGGGGTCCGATAAGAACGGAGGTTAAGCATGAGCAAGCCCAGCGTCACGCAACTGTTTCAGACCGCCGGCGAGGAAGGCATCCTCAGCCCCCGGAGCGTGCACGCCCTTACGGTGGACCCCAACGTGGGGGCACGCATACAAGCGGCACTCGGGTCTCCTGTGGACCAGGCCACCAGCTCCGAAGTAGTACTCGTCGGCATGCTCGTTGACGATAGCGGCTCTATTGAAGCTTACCACAATGTTGCTTCGGTAAGGGACGGGCACAATCTGGTCCTGGAAGCCATGAGAAAATCGAAGCAACAGGACAACATCTATGTGCACACCCGCCTGCTCAACGGCGGGATCATCCGCCCGTTCACTCTGCTGGACCAAGCTCTTGAACTGGACAAGAAGAACTACGACCCTGTGAAGTTCGGGGGAACTCCCCTTTACGATCAGACCGTAATTTTTCTCGGTTCCATGATAGCCGAAACCGGACGGTACGTTGACGGAGGCGTTTACGCCAGATCCATCTCGCCGATAATTTCCGACGGAGCCGATGAACACTCCAAGTCCTAGACGCACGGCGACTGCGCTGCAATCATCCAGGACATGAAAGATTCCGAAGATCACATCGTTGCAGCGCTGGGCATTCAACACGGGTACGTGGACTTCGAGGACGTATTCTGCAACAAGATGGGCATAGACCGCCGCTGGCTGTTCACAACATCGTCGGACCCGTCCGAGATACGCCGGGCGTTCCACATGGTTTCCCAGACAGCGGTCCGTGTGTCCCAGTCCGCAGTGGCCTTCTCGAGAACCAAGGGTCAAGGTTTCGGCGGGTTTGTGTGAAAGATTTGAAGCGTAGACGCGGCCGGACGATTGTAGGGGCGACCGGCCGGTCGCCCCTAGCGCGGAATGCCGAGGTTATTCCCTGACGGTTCTTAAGATCCCAACCTCTTACAAAGTTCGGCAACTCTCTGCCCAAGCTTTCGAGCAATGTCCGCGGCTTTATCATCGGGTGCAGTGACCGAAGCTGCACCATAGTGGCCGGTAGCCGACATGGGGTCGCCGACCACGATCATGCCGTAAATGAGCATGCACTGAATTATGGATATGATGGTCGTCTCGTTTCCGCCGGCCCAAAACGACGATGTGGCAAAGGCTGCTCCGACTTTGCCCTCCATCTTCTTGCGGATCCCCGGGAATTCGTCGAAAACCCGTTTCAAATCGGCAGCCATTATCCCGAAATAGACCGGTGATCCTGCGATGATTCCGGCCGCGTTGACAAAATCCTCTTTGGTCACTTCTTGTGTTGTTTTGAGTCGAGCCTCCACGCCTTCAACCGATCCGACTCCCTCCGCTACATGTTCTGCGAGCTTGCGGGTATTGCCGGTTTTCGAGAAATAAAGGATCAGGACGTACATGGCTTGTAACTCCCGGAGTGATTTTCAACCCTTACCTCATGTGAGAAAAGACCTCAACCGATTGACGCTGCGATCAGAGCTGCCTCGTCGTGACCGCAACTCTAGCTCTGAGCGGCAATTCGCACCTGCCATTCCGTGAACCCGTCGTCTTTTCGTATCTTGCACACGGTCTCCCCGTTGGACACGTAAACGAAATGCCTCCCCACGACGAGGCTGTTGCGGGTCCTGTGCGGCGCTCCGCAATGAGGGCATGCTTCCGCCAAACTTGATACCTTGCCTTCGCATTCATAGCAACTCACTAGAGCCATAACTTCCCCCTCAAGACACGATTTTGGACACAACATAGCGGTCCAACAAAATGAACGATATCCAGCATCCAGTTCCCGGCGTGTTCCATCCCCGCCCTATCTGCGGGATTTCTCCATTGCCGAGCGCCGCCCCCCAGTGCAACGAGGGTCACGGTACGAAGTGAATGGCGCAAGAAACTGTTTACACTGGCGAAGAGAAACATGCAAGTCCGTTTTGTCGTTCAGTCTTGTAGGGACGACCGGCCGGTCGCCCCTACCGCAACCGGGCCGGGGGCTGCATGCAAAACCATGAAAACTCAGCAATGTTTATTTGGCGGCCGTTCCTACCACGCAATCGCTAATCAGGCTCTTGACTGACCGTTCGGGGTGTGTTTCACTCCCCGAAAATCAAGCGCCGGACATCTGACCTGCTGAAAGATTTCCATGACCTCGCTGATTCCGACCGGACTTGTGCCGCAATGGGGGTCCGGTTTTCGGGGTCATCTAGGAGGGTGGGGGATGTTCTCTCGCGGATAACATCAAGAGCAGGGCAGTTGCCGAGCGACTGGGATTCGTGCAGGAAGGGGAGCTTCGTGACGCGGGCTGGTTGAACGGCCGGTTCGTGAACCTGATTGTGTACTCGGTCCTTGCCGACGAATGGCAACCCGATCGAATTGTTCAGCCGTTTTCCGATGGATAGTAAGCTATGAAAGCCGGCCATGTGAAAACCGTTTGCTTCTGGCTGCTTGCCTTCGTGCCGCTCGTGGCTTTTCTGGAACTCGCCTCTTGGGTCATCGTGACCAACGGCGTGCCTTCCAGGATACGTGCCCGGCTGGGCCGAGGGACCATGGAATTCCATGTGTCTCACGGACGACGGGCAGGCCTTAAGCAGCCATTGATCATCAGCAACCCCGGCGGCAATCCAAGCCTGGACACGGGCCGGCAGACGAACATGGCTATGTTCCATCCCGACCTGGGGTGGGACTATCCTCCGGGCGTGGTGTACAAGGACATCGACGGTGTGGTTTATTCCCACGATTCAGACGGAGCGCGACGCACATGCACTTCCTTTGAGAACACGTGCATCGCCACTTATGGCGACTCCTTCACGTACTGCACCGATGTGCCCGATGAGCACACGTGGCAGACGTTTCTCGCGCAGGAACTGCAATGCAACGTCAAGAACTTCGGCGTTGCAGGATACGGTACGGATCAGGCTTTCCTCAAATATCAACTGCATGCCAACGTCCGGACGAACATGGTGATGCTCTGCATCTGGCCGGAAAACATCAATAGAGTAGTGAACATCTATCGACCGTTTCTTCATCATGATGAAAGGCTGGGGCTGACAAAACCTCGTTTCGTCCGCAATGCCCACGGGTTTGCTCTCATCCCGAACCCGGCGAGAAGCGTTTCGGAATTGGAGAAGCTCAAAGACCCGGCATTTCTTGCTGAACTGGGGGAACTCGATTATTGGTATCAATTCGACCAACGGCTCCCGAGCATCTCGGTCCCATATCTGATCACTCTGTTCAGGTGGCGGGAACCGATACTCAGGCAGTTCGGCATTTCACTGACCAGGTTTTTCCCCTCTGTTGTTGAAGCAAGTTACCCATGGAATCTTTATGATGAGCAGGAACCCCTGGCCATCATGTGTCACATTGTCGACGAATTCGTGAAGACTGCCGTAGACCGCGAATCCCAGCCGCTGATCGTGATACTGCCTCACAAGGATCAAATCCGGGAACTCAGCGATTACCGGATCAACCGGGTGCGGAGACTTCTTGATTATCTGAACGCAAAGCGGTACCCATTTCTTGATGTAGTTCAGGTAATGGCAGACATGAACCCGACCGAGGAGGAACTCAATCGGTGGTATATCGGGCACATGAGCCCGGAAGGAAACAGGCTTGTGGCCGAGATCATTTCCCGTGAGCTGAGGCGCGGATTCGCGGATGTTCTTCCTTCCGTGCAACCCCAACCTGCCAAAGCAGGGCCACCGAAACATGTCGCCGAGTCGTTCGTCAAGGTCCGGTCTGCGAGGTCAACCTACTGATTCTTCGAGACCATATGCTTCCGTAGGCGTCCGGAGGTTTCATCATGCCTGACGGACCAGGTATTCAAGCCATGGGATTCCTTGACGATCTCCGATCAGGGATGACGGACACGGACCTGATGAAGAAATACAAACTCACCGCCAGAGGCCTTGGGAGCGTGTTCAGACATTTGATAGACGAGAAATCAGTCAGGCTGGCGGAAATCGTCAGGCGGTTCCGTCACCGCAGCGATCTGCCGGAGTTGATTGCCGAATTCCGCACTCGGCCGAGAATCGAACCAAGCGTTGCGCTTCCGATCTTCGAGTCCACCCGTCCGGAAAACCGTGGGGTGATCTCCGATCTCACGGAGCAGGGGATGGGTGTTCGCGGTCTCGAGGCTCAGGTTGATGACATCAAGACCCTGGTAGTTCCTGTGCAGGAGTTCTTTGACATCAGTCCCATCCTTCTCCAGGTGATTTGCACATGGCGCGGCGACGATGAGGCGGAACCGGCGGTCACCGCCGGATTCCGAGTTGTGGACGTGTTGAAGGGAAGCCTGATGGAGTTATGTCGGCTGGTACGGGCTGTATCCTCGAAGTAGCGGCAGAGGGGCATCCTTGCCGTACCTCTTCTCAGAAACAGTCATGCCCCACTGCCACAACGAAACGTGAGAACAGGCTGAAGTCACGCAAGCGGGCCCCAGCAGTCGGGGCGGCAGCCCATTGCACGGTTCATTTCGGCACAGGCCACAAGCCTGCGCTTGTCGAGGTTGACTGACCACCGGCCCCCGGACCGGTGTTTTCGATGCCACACCGATATCAGGATTCCCGTGCCAGATTGAACCCGGTCTCGATCGCGTGGCCAATCAGGCCTACTTTCGCGGCGTCTCCTATGATTCGCACTTCCATGCCGTTTTTTTGAAGGGCTTGTGCAAGACTGTTCTCGGGCCGCGCTCCCATTGCGAGAACAACCGTATCCGCGTCCAAGGCGACTTCCTCACCCTGAGCATTCGTGTAAGTGATCTTGCCCGGGCTTATGCTGTGCATCTTGGCGCCTGTGATCAGATCTACTCCTCTCAACTGAAGCTCCTTCATTAATACCCATCGGGTGGAAGGTCCCACGTCCTGCCCCATCTTCGATGCCATTTCGATCACTGTGACTTTCTTGATCCCCTTGGTGATAAGATCCTTCACCGTCTCCGGTTTCTCTGCTTCGTGCAGAGTCAGAAAATAGACTTGCCTCGGCGAAATCGTTCCCTTGGATGCAAGGAATATCGCAGTCTCAAGCCCTACGGAACCGCCCCCGACAATGACCACTTTGCGGCCGGTCTTTGCAGTGCCTTTCAGCACATCCCAGGCTTGAACGACATATGGAGCTTCCACCTCCGGAATCGGAGGCTTGAACGGCGCGGCCCCTGTCGCGGTAACAACTAGGTCCGGCTTTTCCCGGGCCACAAGTTCCGGTTTAACCTCGACCCCTGTGCGGACTTCGACCCCGAGCTTGGAGAACATGGCACGATAGTATCTGAAGATGTTCATCAACTCCGGCTTGTGAGTGGCTTCGCATGCCCAGTGCACCTGTCCTCCAAGATAGTGTTCCTTCTCGAACACGGTCACCTTGTGGCCGCGCTGGGCCGCTGTAGCCGCGAACTCACATCCAGCGGGTCCCGCTCCGACAACCATGATCCGTTTCGGCTGCCCGGTGGGAACGATCTCGGTCTCAGCCTCGCGGCCTGCCCTGGGATTGACCATGCAGCCCACGGGCTGAAGCAGGAACACGTGGTCGAAGCAGCGCTGGTTGCACGCCACGCATCTGCGGATCTCGTCGGTTCTTCCTTCTCTTGCCTTTTTGCCGAACTCCGGATCCGCGATGAACCCCCTGGCCACGCCCACAAGATCGGCTACGCCGTCCTCGAGAATCTCCTCCGCGAGCACTGGATCGTTTATCCTGTTGCATCCGACTACCGGCACATCCACGTTGTTCTTAATGCCCCCGGCAAGATAGACGAATCCGGCCTGGGGAAGATCCATGGTTATTTGAGGCACGCGGCTCTCGTGCCAACCGCCTGTGACGTTTATGCAATCCGCGCCTTCCTCCTGGCATGCTCTGGCGAATACCCTGGCTTCCTCGTTCGTATGGCTGCCCGGCACAAAGTCATTGCCCGCCACTCGAACGATGAGAGCCATATCTGGCCCGATCTCTTTGCGGACCAAGCGAATCACTTCGCGACCGAACCGCATCCGGTTTTCAAGAGGACCTCCGTACTCGTCGTCTCTCTTGTTCGTCTTAGGGGAGAGGAACTGACAAATGAGATACCCGGCGGAAGCCAACACCTCTACCGCGTCGAATCCCGCTTCCTTACCCCTTAGCGCTGCCTGGACGAAGTCGTTTTTGACGCGCTCGATGTCCTCGATAGTCATGGCCTTGGTTCTCTGGCGAGAGAAAGCGCTCACATACTCTGACGGCGCCAGCACAGGCAGGCCCCTCATTCCCGAAAAGGAATACGCTCCGGCCATGTACAGTTGGACGGCGCATTTCCCGCCGGCGTCATGAATGGCTTTTGCGAACCTTGTCAGGCCTGGGATGACGCTGTCGTCCTTTATGGACAGGAAGTTGTCCATGCCGCAGGCCTCGTCGTCAATGGCAGCTCCACCGATGATGATCAGTCCGGCGCCTCCAAGAGCGCGGGCCTTGTAGAAATTGATGAATCGATCAGTGACCTGTCCTTCCGGGGTGTAGTTTAGGTGCATGGCGGTCATCACAATCCTGTTGGGAAGTGTGACCGGCCCGATTGAAATTGGCTCGAACAGTTTCCTGAACACTGGAACCTCCTGTCCTTGTGTGAATGCATCTCGGATACTGTGAAAGGATCATGCTCCCTTGAATTCACCTTTTCGTCTTTGCAGGTAAGCGGACACGGCCTCCCCCAGGTCTTCGGACGGCACTATCATCGCGGATCTCGCGGCATTATAGTCGAGAGATTCGTTGAGGCCCATCTGTTCCTGGAAGAGAAACACCTCCTTAGTTCCCTGTACAGCAAGCGGAGGATTGCCGCTGATCTCTTCGGCCATTTCCAAGGCCTTGCGGTCAAGGGTCTCTTTGTCGTCGTACACATCGTTGACCAGATTTATCCTCAGAGCTTTCTCGGCGTCGAACCTGTGGCCACGGTACGCGATCTCCCTTGCATGTCCCGGTCCCACCACCCTCGGCAGCCGCTGCAAGCCGCCTACGTCGGTAATCATGGCCAGGGTCGCCTCGGGAAGAGCGAACGCCGTGTCCTTGCTGCACAGCCTGATGTCGCAGCAGAGCACAAGTTCGAGACCCGCGCCGAGGCAGTGGCCGTGAATGGCAGCTATGGTCGGCCTGGTCAAGTATTCGAGCCGAGTGTATATTTCTTGGGCTCTCTTAACCAGCTTAAAGAACTCGCTTTTCTGCCTGGCACCGGTGGCGCCGGTTATGGTGGAAATGATCTCATTGTCCGGACTCAGGTCCAGCCCCGCGCAGAAGGATTTCCCGTTCCCCCTGAGGATCACGACCCGGGCTTCCGCGTCGCTTTCCGCGCTACCCACGGCTTCATCAAGAGCGTTCCAGACGGCGAGGTTCAGAGCGTTGCGCTTCTCGGCCCGGTTGAGCGTGACAAAGCCCACGTGGCCGATTCTCTCATAGGTTACCAGGGCTGTGTGTTCCATAGATGAGTGGTTCATCGTCAATCTCCATTGCGGTTCATGCGTGATTTGGCTTGATTCGGATTAGTCGTCCATACGCTGCGGTATTCGGGAAGCAGCCTTCTCACGACCCATTCGGCTGCCGGCTTTCCCATCGCTCGCTTCCATGAACAACCGGCGCCGGCGTGCCTGGACCGAATCTTGCTGTTCTCTCGCTGTCCAGAGCAGCGCGGAGCCGCAGATTTAGCACATGGTGCTCAAGGGAAGGGATACGGCTCGATGTGGGTCGAGCCCTCTTGAGGCATTCCAGCAACGTCTGCTGAAATGCGAGGTCCGGGCTTTCGGCAACGGACTCGATAAGTCCCAACGCGTCTCCGGGTTGCTCCATGGCCAGCAGGCAGCGAGACTTCCTTA
Source organism: Desulfomonile tiedjei (assembly GCA_020722215.1). Lineage (GTDB taxonomy): Bacteria > Desulfobacterota > Desulfomonilia > Desulfomonilales > Desulfomonilaceae > DYLG01. The sequence goes on along the minus strand of DYLG01000185.1, from coordinate 26 downwards.
CGGCGGACGCTGTTCCGTCTTTGTCG
>DYLG01000184.1 GCA_020722215.1 Desulfomonile tiedjei | reverse complement strand
CTGTTCAGTCTCGTGGAACGAGCGGCCCAGGCACTTGGGGACGGCTACGACATTGAAATCGTCGAAGCTCACCACAGGATGAAAAAGGACGCACCCAGCGGAACGGCAAACAGGCTCGCGGAATTGGCGGCCCAAGCTCTGGGGCGAGACCTGGGCAGTGTGGGAGTTTACGGCCGCAAGGGGATCATTGGGCAACGCAAGCCCGAAGAGATCGGTGTCATGACCCTCAGAGGCGGCGACATCGTTGGCGAGCACACGGTCATGTTCGTGACGGAAGGTGAGCGCATAGAGCTTATTCACAGGGCCCACAGCCGGGACGCATTGGCCAAGGGAGCAGTGCAGGCTGCTGTCTGGCTGCTCAATCAGCCCGTCGGGGTCTACGACATGCAGGATGTTCTGGGACTCAAGAGCAACAAATGAGACTGGTCAGATTCCAAATTGATGATAGACTCGCCAGAGGAACGATTCGTGATGGGCGCGTTCTTGAGATGGGCAGCGAGAGTCAAGGATATGCTCTTGAGGATGTGCGCTTGCTCCCGCCGGCCAAACCCTCCAAGATTGTTGCGGTAGGGCTTAACTACCGGGACCACGCAGAGGAGTTGGGCCTAGCGGTTCCCGATGAACCTCTGCTTTTCCTGAAGCCGCCATCGAGCGTCATTGGGCCCGGCGATGCCATAAGACTGCCTCGACAGAGTTCCCGCGTTGACTACGAAGCGGAGCTGGCGGTGATCATAGGCAAGATCGCTTCCAACGTCTCCGCCGGAATGGCCAAGGACCACATTTTGGGATACAGTTGTCTCAATGATGTAACAGCCCGCGACCTGCAACAGAAGGACGGGCAATGGACCAGAGCCAAAGGGTTCGACACGTTCTGTCCTTTGGGTCCTTGGATCGAGACCGAAGTTGACCCTAGTGACCTCCTCATCGAGCTGTACCTTAACGGTCGAATGATGCAACGATCCAGGACGTCAAACCTTATTTTTGATCCGTTTCATCTGGTGGAGTTCGTATCCCGTATCATGACTCTTCAGCCGGATGACGTCATCGCGACCGGTACAACCTCAGGCATTGGTCCCATGGCACACGGAGATGCTGTCGAGGTGCGAATCGAGGGAATCGGTTCCCTATTGAACAAAGTGGAAAGAGAGGAGGCTTGAGCAAATCGGCTTATTTGGGATTCGGATCGAATCTGGGAGACAGGTCCGGCAAGTTTTCTGAGGCGCTGCAGGGGCTGGAAGCTATCCCGGGCATATCGGTCACAGGGTGCTCGCGACTTTTCCGGACCGAACCTGTAGGTCTGACGGACCACGGTCCTGAGTTTCTCAATGCCGCGATAGCTCTGCGTACGGATTTGTCCCCTTGGTCGCTGCTGGACGAGATGCGACGGTTGGAGATGCGTCTCGGAAAGTCGCCATTTCATGAGAGCACCTTGTCCAGAGTGGTCGATCTTGATCTCCTTCTGTACGACGGCGTTCGGATCAAAACGGACGGGCTTGAAATACCTCATCCCCGTATGCAGTACAGGGCATTCGTGTTGGTGCCGTTGTCCGAAATAGCTCCTCATGAGATCCACCCGGTGCTTGGCCGCACGGTAAGTGATCTCTTGCGGGCTTTGCCGGTTGAGGAACTGACAGGCGTCCGGCCTTTCAAGTCCTCCTGAAAAGGCATGTCTTTCGTAGGCCGGGCTTGGCCGGGCCGGAAAATCTGCCCTTCACGGGTGACTGCTTACCTTGATCGTTCGTTGTGTCTTGTCACGGCATCCGTATTGGTATAGGAAACCAAGGAGTCAACAGCCGCCGGGACCAGGACGGACCGGGAAGGATGTCCTCACGATGGACGGCTCGCAGAAAAGCCCAAGAATATTGATAGGCGATGACTCTGAGATCCTGAGCAACATGCTCAGGGACGTGTTTGAGGAGCATGGCTTCGAAGTGGTTCAGGCTTTCGACGGGTTCGAATGCAAGAGTGCGTTCCTCAAAGAAAGACCCGACATCGCCTTCGTTGACATCCGTATGCCTGGAGCGGACGGCATTGAAGTACTCCAATTCATTCGCAGCAAACAGAGCCAGATTCCCGTGGTGATGATGACCGGACTGACCGGCAGCGAAGAAACGGCCGTCAAAGCCATGAAGATGGGTGCTGACGACTATCTGATTAAGCCGTTTGACACCGATCAGGTGGTCCAGCTTGCAAACAGGTTGCTTGAGACCCGTGAAGCTGAAAAGGAGACAGCCAAACTGCGCAAGGAAGTTCGTAGAACTGAAAGGCAGTTGGCGCATCTCACCAAGATCATCAGCGAGGCGATAATCTCCACAGACTCGCGGGGGCGGATAGAATTCGTCAACCGCGCCGCCTGCAAGATGTGGGGGTATTCCGCTGAGGAACTCAATGGCCAGGATATCCACTTCCTCATCAGAGGTGAATCCCGGACCCTGCTCTACAGAGACCTTGTGAGAGATACGGTGCGAAAAGGTCGAGTAGAGGGCGAGTTCCATTTCAGAAGGAAGGATAAGAGCACCTTTCCCGGATACTTGTCCACATCGGTGATCAAGGAGGATACCCGCGTCCGAGGAATAGTGGCCGTGGTGGCCGATCTCACTCGGCTCTACGAAGTGGAGAGCAGGCTGAGGCAGACGGAGAAGCTGGCCTCGCTTGGAAAAGTAGTGGAAGGCGTGGCGCATGAGGTCCGTAATTGCCTGACTTCATTGGGCGGATTTACCCGCCGAGTCCGAAAGATCACCCTGGATGATCCCGATTGCAACAGGTTCACCCGCATCATACTGGAAGACGTGGGGCGCCTGGAAAACATGGTTCGTGAGATCGAGGAGTATGTTCGCTTTTCCAAGTTCTATTCATTCAATTTTCGGGAGATCGACATTCATGAACCCTTGGAACGGGCTCATGAAAGGGTGCGGTCACACCTGAGCGAAGAGGTTTTCAAGTCAGTTGCCTTTGTCATGCGCGCGGACAAGAAGCTTTCTCGGATCACGGCGGATTCCAACGCGCTCGAAGAGGTTTTTTTCAATCTGTTCCTCAATGCATATGAAGCAATGCCCTCCGGAGGCAAGCTCACGGTCAGAGTTGAGGATCGAAACTCGGGCATTGGGGTCATCGTCAGCGACACAGGCGTAGGCATGCCGAAGAAGGATCTTACCGAAATATTCACTCCGTTCTTTACGTCCAAGACATCAGGCGCCGGCATGGGATTGAGCAAGGTTTACCTCTTGGTCGATGAGCATCGTGGCAATGTCCAAGTAACATCCGAGCCGAAAAAGGGGTCTACCTTTGAGGTATTCCTGCCGCGGGAGAGATTGCTCTCAGGCCTGGGCTCGCTGGGCGCGGCATCGACTGTTGGGCCGGTCAAGTGATGGTCTTTCATTGTATCGTTTGGAAGGATTCCAGGTTTGGCAAATGGCAAGGGTCCTCGGCTGCGGCATTGAGAGCCGCTTCGAGGATGGCTCTCATCTTGAGGAGCCGCCAAAAGACGATTTCGGAGAGCGAAATGAAGAAGCCGATCGTAATGGTACTGTCGTTTGCCGCGGTCCTTGGATGCCTTTCAGGCAACGCAGCAGCAGACATATACATGCGCATTCACAAGGACGGGCACAAGGAATTCACCAACAGGCCCTCCGGGCCGGGATGGGTCTTCTACCGCAAGGATTCCGGATATATCCCGATCGTCAATTTCTCCCAGGGCGACAAGCCCAAGAGTCTTGACGAAATCATCCAGGAAATCGCCTCAGAATACGAGATCGATCCCGCCCTGGTGAAAGCCGTCATCACCGTGGAATCAAGCCGTGACCCGAAGGCCGTGTCTCGAAAGGGAGCAACCGGGTTGATGCAACTGATGCCAGGCACCGCAAGGCAGCTTAATGTGAACAAGCCCTTTGATCCGCGGGAAAACATCATCGGAGGCGTAAAGTACATCAAAGGGCTCCTTGCCTCCTACGGCGATCTGCGACTGGCATTGGCCGCGTACAACGCCGGGCCGGGCGCGGTGAAGAAGTTCGCAGGTATTCCGCCGTACATGGAAACCATTAACTACGTCAAGAAGGTGCTGAAATACTACCAGCAGTTCAAGTCGGATAGGAAACGCGCTATGGCAGGCAGCTATAAAGGGGCTCACTGAGATGGGTCCTTGCTCGCACACGGAACGCTGCGGGGTGCGGATCGCATGAAGAGGCATGTTCCCAACTTCCTTACCATGGGTAGGATAATCCTGGTACCTCCCATAGTGCTGCTGATGTTCTTTCCGGGGAAGCTGCCGTCTCTGTTCGCCGCACTCATATTCCTTCTCGCGTCTCTCACGGACTTCTTCGACGGACTTCTGGCGAGGCGATTCCGTGTTGAATCATCTTTCGGCCGTTTTCTGGACCCTATTGCCGACAAGGTACTCGTCACTTCAACTTTGGTAATGCTCATTTCCCTGGACAGAATCGAGCCCTGGATCGTGATGCTCATCCTATCCCGGGAAGTGGCCGTGAGCGCACTAAGGGGCATAACCAAGAGCTGGAACACGACTCTGCAGCCGAGCCGCATCGGAAAACTCAAGACCGTCCTTCAGTTTGCAGCGATTATTCCCCTGATGATCCATTACGAGTACACATTCTACGTGAAGTTCGATTTCCACCTCATCGGCACGGTATTGATCTACGTTGCCCTCGTACTGACATTGTGGTCCGGCATCGACTACTTTCTTCGCTTTTACAGGGATTACGAGCTGCGGGAGGACGGACAGGATACCTTGTGACGATCATCGGGACGGGAGGAATTATTGTCTGATATCATCCTCTGCGTTTGCCAATGGAGGAACTCCCTTTCTCGCAGTTGGCAGAACGTGGGTTCGAGATTACCGGTGGCGGAGGGAGAGGGATTCGAACCCCCGGACCTTTCGGTCTGCGGTTTTCAAGACCGCCGCCTTCGACCGCTCGGCCATCCCTCCAAGACCGGATGCTAGCCTATACGAAGAGGCCGTGTCAAGTGAGCTGGAAGACCACATGTCAGCATTCGGCCACGCAGAGGAGGTGCTCGTGCCTATGTGGCGCAGGCTTTCCAGCCTGCCTCTCTTTCAATCGCCCGAACAGACAGGCCGGCAAGCCCGCCCCACGTGAGTGAAAGGTTGGCAACGGCCACCGGCGCCCTGGACCAGAGACTCCTGGCAGATCTGGAACTGCGGGACATGAAGCGGCCCGAAATACTCCTTGTGAATCCATGGATCTACGACTTCGCAGCGTACGATCTCTGGGCCAGGCCCATGGGCCTATTGGTGCTGGCCACGAGGCTGCGGCGGGAGGGCTGGGAGCCGAAACTCCTGGATTGCATGGACAGGGACCACCCGGCAATGGCGACGCCGAAGCTGCGGCCGCACGCTCACGGCAGATTCCATCGCACGCCCGTTCCCAAGCCGGAGCCGCTGAAGGAGATCCCCAGGCAATACAGTCGTTACGGCGTGGATCCCGAGATCATCGAGAGAGATCTCCTTTGTGCTCTGGCCCCGAAAGCGGTGCTGGTCACCGGGCTCATGACTTACTGGTACCCCGGTGTCACCGAGGCCATCCGCATGATCAGGAAGGCCTTTCCGGGAGTACCCGTAATCCTGGGCGGAGTCTATGCTTCCTTGATGCCGGACCATGCAAGACGTTTTTCCGGCGCAGACGAGGTTGTTGTTGGCCCTGCGGAGTCACTGATTACTGGAGCGCTCAGCCGCTTGACCGGGATCACGCCGGCCTCAACCGCGCCTTCCCTTGCGCCCGAATTTGCTCCTGCACTGGACCTGCTGCGTCGAGTGAGGTTCTTGCCGGTGCTCACATCCAGGGGCTGTCCTTACGATTGCGCGTATTGCGCTTCAGGACTTGTCTCGCCTGGCTTTGTGCGCAGAGATCCAGAAGAGGTGGTTCGTGAGGTACTCAGCAGCCACTTGAGATATGGTGTTGTTGACATTGTGTTTTACGATGACGCGTTGCTCGTGAACGCAGAAAGGTACGCGGTGCCGATGCTGGAAGCCCTCGCTGCTAGGCTCCCGGGCCTGCGACTTCACTCCCCCAATGGTTTGCACGCTTCTGCCATAACGCCTGCTGTGGCTTTCGCGATGAAACGCGCCGGGTTCGAGAACATCAGGATAGGATTCGAGACAGCGTCGGATGATTTCCATTCCCGAACCGGCGGTAAGACTTCCATGGATAGCTTCTTGCGAGCGGTCCGCAACCTGAGGGCTGTGGGTTTTTCCAGAGAACAGATCGGAGCATATCTGCTGGTGGGAATGCCCGGCCATTCGGCAGCTCAGGTTGAAGACGACCTTGATCGTGTGCTAACCGCTGGGGCGCATCCCAGGCTGGCAGAATACTCACCCATACCAGGGACCCGGATGTGGCCGCAGGCAGTGCGTGCGTCTCGCTACCCACTGGAGGCCGAACCGCTGTTCCACAACTGCACGCTCCTTCCCGCAGCGGAATCGGACGTGGACTGGCAGTTCCTGCGGCGAGCGAGAAGACGTTGGGGTCAGGCTTGACATATTTGGATTCGACGGTTCAAACTGCTAAGAATGGCACGGAGAGCACGCATTCACTATCCCGGCGCTGTCTATCATGTAATGAGAAGTGGGAACGGTGGCCAGTATATCTTCTTTGACGACTGGGACCCCGGCTCTGAGCTACCTTGGCATGCGATTGGGCCCTGATCTGAGCGGCCTCAGTCAAGCGGTCAATCGTCTGCGGAAGCGTAAAGTGCCGGATCTCTGGCGACGGGCGGACCTGACGGACTGCAAGAAGATCTGGGACAAATACAAATATGTCAAGCCTGACCCCGATACGATACTGCGAAACAATCGGCAGCGAGAGACCTTCTTCTCCTAGACAGCGAACCGTCCATGGGGCATTTTGAGAAAAGACCGGGCTGAATGCTTAAGAAAAGAATTCGGAACCAACAAGGAGCGCGGACGGCACAGTCTGTGGGTGCGAGAGAGTCAGTAGTGTTTCTCCGTACCTCACTGTGAGCCGCCGATGGTCGGGCATTCCGCTTGCCGATCGGCAGCGGACAGCGCAGTTCTTGGGGAATGTTGCTCAAACACGATTCCGGACCTTTCCGGATTTGAGGAGATAAGATGTCACCGAATCTTGACGAGATATACGAGGAAGCCTTGACGCTTCCGGATGAATCCAAGGCCGTCTTGGCCGAACGTATTGTTGAATACCTGGGAGTGCACATGAGTCCCGATCTGGAACGGGTTCATCTGGACACCGTGAGACGGCGCAGGGAGGAAATGAACCAAGGAAAGGTCGAGCCGGTCGAGGGTCACGATGCTTCGGTGATGGCGCACAGGATCATCAATAAGTGAAGCACTTTTTCCACCCCGAGGCATTGGAGGAATACTTGGGCGCCGTTTCCTACTATGCAGACATCAGCCCACGGCTTGCTACTGCCATTATCCAGTCCGTGGAATCGGGGATCGAGGAAATCCTCACATATCCCGAAGGTTGGCAGACTGTCGAAGAAGGCGTGCGGCGCTATCTCGCTAAGCGTTTTCCATTCGATACCTATTATTGCATCGAAAGTGATCGCATAATGATTTACGCTGTGATGCATATGAGCCGCGACCCAAAATACTGGAAGAGCCGGTTTCAACCCACGTAGTGCCTCGTTCCGCCCGAATCGGGCGCTTAACGACACGATGTGCGCCGCTGCGGCACCGGCATGGAGGTGAAGATGTCAGAGCTGGACGAGGCTCTCAAACGTGCCCTGAGTCTGGATGTTGGTGATCGCGCTGCCCTGGCGGAAAGTCTTCTGGCCAGTCTGGAAGAGTTGCCCGAAGAAGAGGCGGAGCGTCTTTGGGCTGAGGAAGCCCAAAGACGCTTGGAGTCTTACCGAGCGGATCGCGCAAGAGCGATTCGCGCCGAAGAGGTTCACGAGAAGGCAGAAAGACTGCTCCGGTGACTCTCATTAGATACCACGAGGCAGCAGAGGCCGAACTGCTCGATGAGATCGGCTACCTTGAGTTGCGGGCCAAGGGGCTGGGGCGACGTTTTTTCGCCGAAGTTCAGCGGGCAGAGGGCCTCATTGCACAGTTCCCCGAATCGGGTGACGAGATTCTTCCCGGTATCCGCAAGAGCATCATCCGGAAGTTCCGGCACTCGCTCATCTACGCAATCGAGAAGGAGGGAGTCCTTATTCTGGCTGTGGCGCACCAGAGCCGTCGGGCCGGTTATTGGATCGGTCGCGTCGGCAGTGCCTGAAGGATCAACAGGACCGATGCGCAACAGGGCGAGATACTTAGCGACTGTCCCAAAATAACTGTATCATATTATGGGCTGCGTGGCCTGACTG
>DYLG01000183.1 GCA_020722215.1 Desulfomonile tiedjei | reverse complement strand
GTCAGGCCACGCAGCCCATAATATGATACAGTTATTTTGGGACAGTCGCTAAGCTTGACCGCCTCTTCAAAGGCAATGAGCGCCCTGTCGTGGTCCCCTTTTCCCATGTAGGCAATCCCGAGGGCGTTTATTACCCGGTGATCGTCCGAGCCCAGTCCGCCGGCTTTCTTGAAGTCGTCGACGGCCGCGTCATACTGCTTGAGTGCGAGATAGCACTTGCCACGAAGCACGAGGATCTCCTGGGATTTCGGATCAGCCTTGAGCGCATCGGAATAGTGCTTCACTGCCGTGGAGTAGTCTTTCTTTTTCAAGGCCTCGTCACCTTTGGCTCTTGCCTTGTCCGAGGACTTGTCCCAAGCTGTGGTGCAGACCACGAGAGCAAGAGCGCACACCGCCATCACAAATACAAACCGTTTCTTCATAGAATACCCCGATAGGGCATTGGGTCTCAGACAGTCTTAACTATGGCATGGCACAGGCAACCAGGCAAGCATTTTCTTCAAAATGGCAGAAAAATCGGGTCTAAGGGCGAGACAAGGGGGGGGTGACCTGGTTCATCACGCGAGTATTGCCGGCTGGTTGACGAAACTGTCCGACGAGATATGGGCGCGGGAGGAATAGTCTCTCAATTCATCCATCTGTTTCTTTGTCAGAGGCCTATCCAGGCTCCGAAACTCGTAGTACTGGTACTCGCTCATGGATCGTTCACCTCGGAGGGAGTTGTGTCCGTTGCTTCCGTCTGCCGCTTTAGCTGCTTTTCCTCCCGCTTGAGAGCCTTCTTCTCCTCCTTGCGGAGGGCAACCTCCTCGATGGATAGCACTACGTCAGGTTTCTTCTTGCCGAAACGCTTGAAGTACAGGCGCTCTATGTAATAGGGGAGGGGGATCTTCCAGGGCTCCTGCTTATGGTTGTCCAGCTTGCCGAGCTTTCCGGGATTCATGCCCAGCTCGCGAGCCATTTGAACTTGAGCGTGAGAAAGGCCATGGCGCCGGCGAGCGTCTATCCATGCCTGGAGCTTCTGGGGCGGTTTCTTCTTCTTGGCCATCGGAGAAGCCTTCCGTTCAGGATCTTGAGGGTCTGGTTTCCATGTGAGATGCCGTACTTGTCACTGCGGGCTTGTTCCAGAATTCGCGGTCCGCCTCCATCGAATCAGCGGCGTAGGCAACGGACCTACCGGCAATCCACGGGCAGGCTCCACCGAAGTTGAGGGAATCGAGCATAGTCGCGATCGAGTGTTATCCATTCACAGCCGGACTCGATAGCCAGTGCGGCAAACCATGCGTCTGCCACCAAATTGCCGCGGGCGTCCGCCTCGGTGCAAAGCCGCGTGAAAATCTCCCAGTGACGGTCGCCTGGTTGAACGACTGCACAATGGGGTTGCGACAGGAGGATGTTGCAGAATCGAAGCACCTCGTCCAGACTGCTCGGTTCCACAAAGACTTTTGGATGGGTAGTAATCCGCACAACCCCGCTTAGCACCTGTGGAGCCATGCCGTACCCGGCTTCGCCGTTAACCACTGCTTCGAGCCATGCGTGGCAAGCCTCATGGTCTGCGGAATCAGACCGGAAGGCATGCACAAGAACGTTGACATCCGGAAGTATCACGGCTTGTTCATAACCTCCTCCAAGTCGCAAGACCGGTTGAGATCAACTCCCGGAAGAACTCCCCCAGAGGCCTTGGACACCGGCAACTCTACGTGCTCTCCATGCCTCCGCTTGGCCTGGGTCAGGATGAGGGCCAAACCCTCTTCCACCAGAGAGGTCAAGGTACGTCCTTCATCTGCCGCACGTTTCCTGGCTCGCTTAAGAAGCTCTTCGTTTATTCTTACCGTTGTTCTCATGGATTCCAGCCTACTGCTGATGCATCAGTATGTCAATCCCTTGGCGTTCCCCATTCAACTCACCTGACCTGATCCCGGTTACTTCTTGACTCGCATCTGCGGAAAACTATACTGCTCAGAGACGTGAAAGATTCCAAGGAGGAAACATGAGCGACCCAACTCACGACGAGCCGGCGGGCTCGACAGGAATCGACGATGCTTTGGAAAGGCTTGAGGTTCTGGTGGCGTCCGACCCATCCAAGGCCAATGCCCGGTACAACCTGGGCCTTGCCCTTGCATCCAAGGGCGAGTGGGACCGCAGCCTGGAAGAGTTCAGGGCGGCATTGAAACTGAAACCCAGTCTCCTGGAGGCTCGGATCAATATTTCCGGGATTCTCCTGCAGAAGGGCGACTATGACGGGGCCATCGAGGCAAGCTTGAAGGCATTGGAGTTCAACCCGAATCTTATTGAAGGATGTATCAACGTGGGCATTGCGTTCGTCCACAAAGGAATGCCGGAACAGGCGATCGACAGCTTCCGCAAGGCTCTTGCAATTAATCCGGATTCGGTCGCGGCCCACATCAATCTGGGTAATGTTTATCTGCTGCTGGGAAAGGTGGCCAAGAGCGTGGAACACAACCTCGAAGCCGTCCGGATAAAGCCCGACTTCGCCATGGCTCACAACAATCTCGCCGTATCGCTCCAAGAAAGCGGCGATTCCCAGGGGGCGAAACAGCATGCAAAGATGGCTCTGGATCTGGGTTATCCGGTGGATCCAGGGTTTCTCAAGCAGATCGGGCTGCAGTAATCCATAATGCACATCTTAGCAGGAGGCCGATAGCGGCTGGATGCAAATCATGCACTATTTCAAGAATTTCAAAGGCTTCGCAGACGCTCGGCTTGACCTGCTTCAGCCGTTAATTGTCCTCATCGGCCCAAATGGATCCGGGAAAAGCAATGTTATTGAAGGAGTGGAGCTGCTGTCATTCGTTGCTCAGGGACGCCCTCTGTACGAAGTTGTGGAAGCCGTTCAGGGAGGCGCCGGACTGCAGATTAGGGGCGGATTGCAGGGTTGCCCCATGTTCGGGACGAACGCTTTCACGATAGGATTCTCAACCGACATGTGGTTCGAGGGGGAGAACCGGCGGCTCCTGTACGAGGTGAGTGTTGGAGGGGTGCCTGAATCGAAGATAACCTCCGAGAAACTGGCATTTCATGGCGGTCCGATGATATTCGAGACGGTAGAGGCCGACAAGAGAACGGCTTCAGGAGACGTGGTTGTTCGGTACAACAACTTCGCTCGGGGCGGCAAGAAGCCCCAGGTTCCCGTTTCGGCGGGAAGATCGGTGTTGTCCCAGTATATCCACTTCGTGAAGTCCCACAGCAAGATCAGACAGTGTGACAGGCTTGTGCAGTCATTGACCGGTTACCTACGGTCCTCGTTCGTCTTCAATCCCATACCTGAGCAGATGAGGAGATATGTTCGCCTGGGAGGGGGAAGTCTTCTCAAGGACGGTTCCAACCTCTCTGCTGTTCTGTATCAGTTGACTCGCAATGGTCCAAGAGGAGACGGCGCTCCGAATAGGCTTCTCGGGTGGATCAAGCAGCTTCCTGAAGAGCCTTACCAAAGACTTGATTTCGTAGAGACCCCTACACACGACGTGCTTCTCGGGTTGGTTGATCCTGCCGGTAGGATGGTCGATGCCCGTCTGTTGTCTGATGGGACGCTTCGGTGCCTCGCCGTGCTCACTGCTCTGGAGACGGTCAAAGAAGGCTCTCGAGCGGTTATAGAAGAGTTCGACAACGGGTTGCATCCGAGCCGGGTCCATGTATTGACCGCCGCGTTGGCGAGCTGCTGCAAAAGGCGACGCCTTAACGTACTGGTCACCACCCACAACCCAGCCACGCTTGACGCCCTCCAGTCCGAGCAACTGGACGCAGTTGTCATGTGCGTTTGGAGTAAAGAGGCCCAAGCTTTCGATCTCGTACGCCTCCCCGATTTGCCCAGGTATCCTGAGCTTATGGAACGCGGCTGTCTCGGGGACCTTGTTACCGGTCGCATAATCGAGCAGTACCTGGCTCCCGGCATTGAGGAGAAACGAAGAGGAGAGGCTCTGCAATGGCTCGACAACCTCAGCCGAAAACGCGCATAATCGTCTTGGACACAGAGTATCTTCTTGAATTGTTCGGAGTTCCTGGGCATTCCAACAGGAGTAGCATGGAGCGGGTAGAAAACAAGTTCAAGGAGGCCGTGCGGGAAGGGCACCTCCTATTCGTTCCCATGCCCTGTTTGTTCGAACTTGGCAACCATGTCGCGCAAGTCGAGGATGGGACGATTCGACGGAAGCGTGCACAGGACGTGGAGAAGATGGTCAAATCCAGCCTGCAACAGAGCACTCCTTGGACGATTGTCCCGACGAAAGAGATCGGTCTGCATGATCAGTTGTTGCGCTCACTTCGTCGGTTCGCACGGGAATTCGCCGGCCAAGGGATCGGCCTCACCGACACATTCGTCGCAGAAGAAGCCAAACGGCTAAGGGAGAAGTATCCCGGCGGTTCTTACTCTGTTCACATCTGGACCACCGACACCGCACTCAAGGCGAGGGAACCCGACAAAGAAGCCGACCCATTCCCCGCATACTGACCACCACAGGTCGAACTCCCCCGCGCGGTAGCCTCTCGTACCGCAACGTGCGGTGACCAACGGCAACCCCAGAGGTGGACCGCTTTTTCGGACTGCGCCAACACGTCAACGAACTAAGGCAACGGAGCACTTAGAAAGACAGCACCGCAGAAATCCCGCCGGCGTACGTGTAAATGTTCAAGGAGCCCGCTCCGGACTCGGACTGTGCGAGGCCGGCCTGCTGGTTAACATTGACGTTGACCGAATAAGGATTCGGCGTCCAACCCCACTGAGGAGGCGGCGGAAAAGGAATAAAGTACCACTGCCACCAAGTGACGGTACCGCTGACCGCGGTTGACGAAGATTCGTTGAAGTTCCAGCCTGCCGTTCCATTGCCCCGGTAACCAAGTGCCCCGCGCCCAGAGGTTCAAGCCGAATCTCGATCCCAGAGGCACATCATATTCGAAAACACCTTCTAGAAAACTCCCTATCTTCTTGAATTGATAACCGAGTTCGCCCGCGGCTTGTTCGTCAAAATCCAGATTGAAAACCCAAGTGAAGTAGTCGGCAAAAGGTATCTGAGGAGTGCCCCCGGACTGGCTACCCCCCCCCATGTGCATCCTGCGGCAACCTGAGAGGAATTCTGAGTCTAACTGATGCGAAAGGGCTGCCGATAATGGTGGCTCTATAGTTCCTGCCAGTGAATTGCAGTCCGAGGTACGGGATGAACATCGGCACATTCACATCTCCTGAGAGTCCAGCCATCCCGGAGGCATTATATGTAATGGCGCCAAAGGGCTGGAAGTCGAAGGAGCCTGAAAAACCGAAGGCCTGCTTCGGCCCGGTGAGTTTAGTCGATATCTTGTTCCAGCGCACACCACCTATCAGGAACACGCGATCAGGCGAACGCCACATCGCCCTCGACGAGCGAACGCTCCGCGCGTAGAGCTGGTAAACGAACCCCGCTTCGATACTGCCCTTTCTCAGTTTTGAGCCACTCCAATCCAGGGCTGAATATTGCGTGCTCAAAGGCTGGTCATACTGGGCGATTACGGAAACGCTACGCTGCAGGGAACCTTCAAGGTTGGCGAATACGCCGATTCGGTCACCAAGGGTTGCGAGGAGGCCAACGCTGCCGATGGTCAAGTCGGCTTTGCCGAGGCTCAAGTCCAGACCCCCGAACCCCACGGGCAAGTTGAAATTGAGCCCGCACCTTTCGTATCCCACTCTCACGGAGGGAACAAACGTCAGGCCCTGTGGCCCGCCCCAGTTGTACGAGTTCCATCCGCTGTGGATCAGAATCCGGGGCCGGGTGAAATCACTGACTTAAGGGGCGTATCATGATACGTGAGCACAATAGCGAGAGTTCCAAGTGACCACCGGCGGCTGCCGGTAGAAGTTGGCCTCCGCCGTGCTCATTGGAGGGCTCCTTGCCTTTGTCATGCCTCGACGAATGGAGGAAGGTCAATGAAGCAGATAGCCGCCACCGATCACTACACCATCGTCGTTGACACCTCAAAGAATCGAGTTTTCATGAGCCTGAAGGGAAACTGGACGAATGTGCGCGACGTGGCCGAGTTCACAGCTCATCTGTGTCAGGCCCTTGGCATGTGTTCCCCGGGGTTCACCGTGCTCAACGATATGAGCGGGCTGCGCGCCTCCACGTTGACCGACTTGTTCGCAACGATGACGGATATTCTGATCGAGGGCGGAGTGGGGAATGTCGCGGGAATATTCGGCAAGGCGGAGTTCGCTAGGATCCAGGTGGTACGGGCAGTGAAAGACAAGAAGTTCCGAAGCAAGGTTTTTGACACACCGCAGGCCGCGCAAGCGTGGCTCGACAAGAAGTGAGAATCTCGAATATCCGGAATACCCGGGATGCCACTCCTATATTGGCGCTGCATTCGCCGAGATCCTCGGACTACGTCATCACTTTTGCATTTCTCCTTTGGGATTGTCAGGAAATAAGGTGGGCATTCTGGTAGGGGCGGACCCATGTGTCCGCCCTCTTCGGCCGTACCGGACCTGTTTTGGGGCAGACACGCAGGTCTGCCCCTACCTCGGTTCGGCTTTCGCTTGCATCGCTTATTTCGTGACAGGCCCTTTGTGTCTTGGTGCCTTTGTGGTTTGATTTCAGCTTCCAGTGAAACGTAGGTCGGGCTTTGGCCGAGGCAAATGACAGGCGGGCCGGCTGTCCTACTGGGGTGGCCCCTAGTGGCACGGGCGGCTCGCCCGTGATTGGTCCGACTGACCGACGCCCCGCCCTACGGGTGCTACGCAGAATGCGCTACTGTATTCATGAAAACCAGTATGCGTAGGTTGGATTACACTTCACGCGGTAGTATCGACCAACTCAAGTTGACCGGAATCGCCCGAAAGATGTAAACTACGTTCAAGACACGTCTCGAACATTCAATCAGGAGCGTTCCGTGGCAGGCACGGAGGACAGGGAAGCCGGTTCCGCTCTGTTGCTGGACGAGTACTTCCACCGGGAAGATCCTCGGTTCCCCGACGAACTCGCCTTGATCAAGTCCCCGCAGAAGCTGGCTGGACTCGCCGACCGATGGAAGCGGGACCCTCGTCCCTGGGCGAGAGGCCAGATCTTCTCATACCTTGAGAAACCGTTGGACAAGCCGGGCCATCATCCGCTCGTGAAACGGCTCTTCAAGCACGCGGAGGAGAAACGGGACGACGAGTTGATGGCTGCCTTCCTCGTGGCCTTTGATCGGCTCGTCCGGCGCAGGCGCAGCAGTAAGACGCGGTACGATCCGGAATCCCAAGAGTTCTGGGACACAGAGGTCCTCGCATCTCCACGGGACGTCATTTCGTCCAAGTTGGTACGGACCGGAAGAAATCCCCAGACAGGCAAGCGCATCAAGATCCCAGTGAAGATCCCTCCAAACGGCAGACTATTTACCTATCACACCCGGTATTACCTCAGGCGGCGGGCATGGCGCTATTTCCGGCGAATCGGGTTCCAGCGGTCGGAAAAGTACCCGAATGCCATAGCCTCTGCCCTGAAGTTGTACAGGGACCAGGATTTTGCAGCAGGCGAGAACGTCCTGGACAACTGGGGACTCTTGAATGTGTGCTACAGAGGCCACGAAGCCCTTGTTTTCAGCAGTTCAAAGGTTCAACTGAAGGAAGGGCGAAGTCTCTCGGATCTTGAGCCCGCGCCGCAATTCCCGGAGTTGTGGGCCGAACCGGGCTCGATGGAAGTGCTCCTGGGGCTGGTCACGGAAGCCGGGTCCAGACTGGTGCGGGTATGGGCCATGGATCTGCTGAGAAAGGAACATGCGCGGCGGTTGGCCCGGATGGACGTGGAACGTCTGATAGGACTTGTCTCCCATGACGATGGGGAAGTGCAACAATTCGGCGCGGAATTGCTCCAGTCGCTGGAAGGGCTCGAAACGGTTCCGGTTTCCACCTGGTTGAAACTGCTGGAAACCCGCAATCCCATTGCGCTGACCGTGATCTGCGATGTGCTAAAATCCCGCGTGCTGCCCGAGAGATTGACCTTGGACCAATGCATCGACCTGGCTTGTGCGCATCCCACCCCGGTGGCCCGCATTGGTTTGGATTTCCTCAGAAATAGGTCGTTCGCTTCGCCGGACGATCGTGCGAAGCTTTCCAGACTGGGGCAGGCCAGATGCGCGGTCATGGGAGCAGACATCGCGGAGTACGCTCTCTCCTTTGTCGGGTCGCCCGAAGCGTACGACCGTGACGCAGTGTTGGAATTCTTCGACAGTCTCCTTCCAGAGATGCGGAAAAGGGCATGGGAATGGTTGAATCCATCATCGTCGGGCTACTCCGACCCTGTTCTCTGGTGCAGGCTTGTGGAGTCCCCGCACGACGACATTCGGATGCGGCTCGTTGACA
>DYLG01000182.1 GCA_020722215.1 Desulfomonile tiedjei | reverse complement strand
ACTCTTCGATAATTCGGCGGATCTCATTTACACACACGATATGGAAGGCAACTATACGTCCGTGAACAGGGCAGTTGAAAGGCTTCTAGGATACACTCCCGAAGACTTTCTGAAGCTCAATTTCAGGCAAATTGTGGATCCGGACCACCTCAGATCGGTAGAGGAGAATTTCCGGATGAAAGCCAATGGGCATGTCGATAGAACAGGCCCTTACGAGACCCTAGTCCTCACCAAGGATGGTCGACGGGTTTGGCTCGAGGTGAACAGCCGCATCATGGTTCATCAGGGGAACCGTATCGGCATTCACGGCACTGCCAGGGACATCTCCGACCGCAAGCTGGCCGAGGACCAACTGAGACAAGAGCGCGAATTCACCCAGGCTATTTTCCGCAGCGTTCCCGGGCTGCTGTACCTTTTCGATGAAAAGGGACGGATTGTTCGCTGGAACAAACAAATGGAGAAACTGTCAGGATACACGGCCGACGAGGTTGCCGGCATGCACATACTGGATTGGTTCGGAGGACATGAACCTGACACCTCCCTGATTGCTAAACATTTCCGAGACGTAATGGAGAAGGGGCGCTCTGAAGCCGAAGCCAATTTGATCACCAAGGATGGAAGGGCTGTTCCATTCTATTTCACGGGCGACAAACTGACCGTCGCCGGAAAGCCTTACCTGACGGGGATTGGCATCGACATCACGGAGCTGCGGCGTGCGGAGCACCAGATCAAGCTCAATGAAGCGCGGCTCCAGAGTCTTTATAACATTTCTCAATACAAGGCCGAAAGCATTCAGGATCTTCTGGATTTCACACTGAACGAAGCAGTCAAGCTCACGGAGAGCATGGTGGGATACGTCTACCTATACCATGAGCAAGAAGGACTTCTCGAACTGAACACATGGTCCAAGGAGGTTATGAAGGAGTGCGAAGCAGCCGAACCGCAAACCCGGTACGAACTCGACAAAGCGGGTATCTGGGGTGAAGCGGTAAGGCAACGCAAACCGATAGTCGTCAATGACTTCCAGCCGCCGAGTCCCCTGGAAAAAGGCTATCCGATAGGTCATAGGGAACTGCACAACTTTATGGCCGTGCCGGTATTCTGGCAGGAAAGCATCGTGGCAGTGGTCGGGGTGGCCAACAAGAGTTCGGATTACGATGAAAGCGATGTGCGTCAGCTTGCTTTGCTCATGGACTCCGTGTGGAGGATTGCGGAAGCCAGGCGCTCCGAGTTGACTCAGCGACGTTTGGCAACCGCGTTGGAATCTGCAGCAGAGGGCGTGATGATCACGAACACGGACGGCACAATCCAGTACGTGAATCCGTCGCTGGAGAGGATGACGGGGTACTCAAGAGACGAGCTTGTGGGCAATAATCCGCGCATCCTCAAGAGCGGGGTTCAGGATGCCGCATTCTACGAACAGCTATGGCAAACGATAAAGGCCGGCCACATTTGGACCGGGAGATTTCTGAACAAAAGGAAAAACGGAACCTTATACACCGAGGAGACAACGATTTCGCCGGTGCGAGACGCCTCGGGTACGATAACGAACTTCGTAGGAATGAAACGCGATATTTCGGATCAATTGGCACTTTCCAAGCAACTCTTTCATGCACAGAAGATGGAGGCAATCGGCACACTGGCCGGAGGAATAGCCCATGATTTCAACAACCTGCTCCAGGCCATCTTGGGGTATTCGGATATCCTGCTTATGAAGAAGGGCGCGACGGATCCCGATCGCAAGAAATTGGAGGTCATTCAGCATGCTGCTCGAGACGGTGCGGATCTGGTATCGAGGATACTCACCTTCAGCAGGAAGGGCGAACCCAAAATCCGCCCGATAGACCTTAATGTTGAGATCCGGAGGGTTGAAAAACTTCTCCGCAGAACACTCCCCAAGATGATCACAATCGACCTTCTGCTGGCTGAAGATCTCCGAATTGTTGACGCCGACCCCGCGCAAATCGAACAAGTAATACTCAATCTCGGAGTCAATGCCCGAGATGCCATGCCGGACGGGGGACGCCTGTTGATAGAAACGAGCAATGTCTCTCTGACCGATGAATACCGTAGAGCCCATTTTGGGGCTATACCTGGGGAATACGTTCTTCTCACCGTGTCGGACACAGGCATGGGCATGGAACCCGACGTGGTGGACAGAATCTTCGAACCCTTTTTTACGACGAAGACCAACGGAGAAGGTACCGGCCTGGGCTTGGCCATGGTTCACGGTATTGTCGCCCAGCACGGCGGGTATATTAGATGCTACAGTGAACTCGGCAGCGGAACATCGTTCAAGATCTACTTCCCCATCTCAGCGAGGGAGCTAATCCCTGATCTGAGGGTGACGGCGGAGATGCCCGCATTTGGGACCGAAACCATTCTCTTGGTGGACGACGACGAACGTGTTCGCCAGATGGGCAGGAAAATGATGGAGATGCGCGGATACACGGTGATTGTCGCTCATAGCGGAGAAGAGGCCCTTGAGAAGTTCGCCGCTCACAGAGAAGAAATCTCGCTCATAATCCTCGACCTTATCATGCCGGGGATGGGCGGCAATCGCTGCCTCCAAGAATTGCTGCGCATCGATCCGGATGTGAAGGTGCTGGTTGCGAGCGGATATTCTTCAAACGGTCTGACGCAGGACCAAAAGGGCAGGGGCGCAAGAGGATTCGTCAGTAAGCCTTATGACGCAAAGGAGATTCTTGGAGCCATAAGGAAAGTGCTGGATTGCGGCCGTCTGTAAGACTGGAGGGGACATCCTCCGGCGCGGCTTGAACCAATGGACCTTGGCGACTATGTTCCCGCGCTGAGGCCGAGCTCCTCCTGAACCGGTCACGCGCACAAACGGTTGCCCGAATGGAAATGGGGGCTCTGGGGGCAGACTTCCAGGAGACATGTCCGGTCAGGTCACAGGCCGGCATTGATCGGACTAGTGGAGGGACGATTCCTTGTACTGAACTTTTCAATCCGGGTAACCGATCAGTTGCGGGGGGGAAAGTCGGCTATGCGCGGCGGGGAGCGTTCCTCCGAAGCGAAGTCAGGCTTGCCGTTCGCAGCGGAGCAGGAACCTCCCCGCCGCCGTGACCGAGGAGTTGCCAATCCGGCTTCGTTGCTCTTGACAGACCGAGAATTAGCGGGTAAGATCACTAATACTAAACCTTGTTTGCCAACGCGGGGGCCTGCACTTCAAATGTTGAAAACACGGAGAGTTGGGGGAATAAGCTTTCGTAGGCGGCTTCGAGAGCATCGAGATATCAAAGGAGAATCTTCAGGCGCCGTTTTACTGTACGCTGTGGCGTACGATCACAATCAATAATCATGAATCGCCCCATTGATCTTGGGAATCTTCACTGACCGGGGCAATCCCGAGAACAACTGCGCCTGTGGTGAGGGGGATAGTCCTATGAACGACGACAAGTTTGCCGTTACTATGAGTGACTTTGATGAAGAAGAGACCACCCAGTCAATAGTACTGAGCAGCCTGTTCACGAAGGACGTCACAGCCACGGGAAGTTTCGATATCCGGGGCGAAATCCGGAAGTCCACGTTCGGGAAATTGATACAGGCCGTGCCGGTCCCCACGCTGCTCATTGACAAAGAGTTCCGCGTGGTGGTTGTCAATCAAGCCTGGGCAAAAGTTATCGAAAATCATGAGGAGCTTCAGGGGAAGATTTTTCTCGAATTCTTTGCTGATCCGGAAAACGCGAAAAGAGTCCGGTCGATTCTCGAAGAGGTATTCTCCACGAGACAACCATGTGTGGTGGAGACTGCCATCGACTTCTCCGAAAAGCAGATTTGGGGACGCATAACTTGCCGATCCATCAGAATTATGGAGGAGAGATGCATTCTCATCCTTGTCGAGGATCTGACCACGGAAAGGCGTCTGCTCCAGCAAACTCGAAAATACCAACAAGAGCTTGAACAGAGAGTCCAGGAACGCACAGCAGAACTCCTGGCAGCAAATGCAAAACTCCAGGAGGAAGTCAGCGAACGCAAGCGGGCGGAAGAGGCGGCGAAAGTCAATGAACAGCGATTCAAAGAGCTGGCCGAACTGCTCCCCCAATTCGTCTACGAACTGGACCTCGACGGGACGTTCACGTTTGTCAATCAGGCAGGACAGGAGGCCATTGGTTTTACCGCGGAGGACTTTCGAAACGGATTACATGTGCGTGATCTCGTTCCCCTGGAAGACAAGGGCAGACTGGCAAAAGACATGGCAAAAATACTGGCCGGTGAGAAGACCGGCGGATATGAATTCGCCTTCCGACGGAAAGACGGACAAACCCTGCAACTCGTAGCCTATCATGCACCAATTTGGAGGGAAATGAGAATCGAAGGTGTCAGAGGCGTGGCCGTGGACATCACGGAGCGAAAGGCCGTCGAGGAGGCTCTTGCGACGAGTGAGGAGAGATACCGCACCATTATCGAGAACATTGAGGACGGGTACTACGAAGTTGATCTGGGAGGAAATCTGCAGTTTGTCAACGATTCGTTTGCCAGGATACTCGGTTGCGCCAAAGCCGACTTGGCCGGGCGGAAGTTCAAGGACTTCACCGACGAAGCCGGCGCATCGAAAGTGACTGAGATTTTCGATCGGGTATTGAATAGCGCAACTCCCTTGAAGGCTTATGGATTTGAGTTCCGGACAAACGATGGGGTGCGCAGAAGTGTCGAGGCCTCGGTTTCGCCGGTGCGGGGCCGCAACGGAGAATCATGTGGTTTTCGGGGAATTGTCCGCGACGTTACCGAACGCAAGGCCCAAGAGGAACTGCTCCTTCAAACCGAGCGTCACAAGGCGCTGGGCCAAATGGGAAGCGGCGTGGCGCATAGTTTCAATAATCTGTTGCAGATCATTATGGGCAAGACGAGAACCGCATTCGAGATCTCACAGATTTCTCTGGGAAATTTGAGAGAGTTCCAGCTATTGCTTCGTGCGACGACCTCCTCGACCGCAAGGCGCCGCCACCCGGAAAGAAACGGCTAATCTTTCCTTCAAGCAATCCATTGCGTAAAATGAGCACCAAAGGGAGGTGCTTCTTCCCAACAATCCAAGCGGAGCGAACCATGAAGACCATAGCTGCGACCGACCACTATGTCATCGAGGTGGACGAAGCAAAGAATAGGCTGTTCTTCACCATGAAAGGTGCTTGGACGGACGCAAAGAAGGTTCCCAACTGGGTGGACGACATTTCCAAAGCTCTGTCCCATCTTTCACCTGGGTTCACGGAGTTGATAGACTGGACCGACGTGGGCGCGATCACGCTCACCGATTACATTGCCCGCGCACAGGATCTTGCCATGAAGGCCGGGGTTCGGAAGGCGGCGCGGGTTTATAGAGAAAAACACTTCCTGAAGGCCCAGATGGACACCTTGAGCCAGAAGACGCGCTTTCCCGTAGAAACCTTCTTTGACATGGCAGAAGCTGAAAAGTGGCTTGACTCTTGATAAGGCCGGCTCATGCGAACGGCCATGCTGCCCGTGACTGACAGGTTGCCTACGGTGTTTTTTTGGCCTTGCAAGCACGAAGACTTTGTGCGATAAATAACGTTTACCTTACTCCTTGCCCCCCCTCGGGGGCTTGATACCCGAAAGGAGAGTTGATGAGAAGATATGAGTCAGTGATCATCCTGGAACCGGACATGTCCGAGGAGGACGTGCGTAAATTCACCGACCGGTATTCCCAGTTGATCAGAACCAACAATGGAGAAGTCATCAAGATAGAAGACTTGGGCTCCAGACGACTCGCGTATACCGTGAAAAGGAAGGACAGGGGCAGATACATTCTTCTGGACTACGTGGGCGGTCCCGCGGTGCTCAAGGAGCTGGAGAGGCGTCTTAAGATATCGGAAGACGTGATGAAGTTCCTCAGTGTCAAGACGGCCGATGTCGTAGACCTTGAGGCATTCAAGGCCCAGCCCGAGGCTCGGCCGGCGGAGGAACCCGTGAAAGAAGCCGCGGCCGAAACGCCTTCCGAGTCGGAAGCCGTCGATGAGGAAGCCCTCAAAGAAGAGGCTCAGGCTGAGTCCGCCGGCATCCGGGAAGCGCAGGTCCCGGAAGAGGCGGTATCCTCACCCGCAGGCGTTTCCGATTCAGGTGAAAACTCTGAAGCTTCAGCCGCTGAGAACCGGGACAAGGAAGGTGAATGATGGCTGCAAGACCCCCCAGGAGGAGATACTATACCAGATCGAAGCTTTGCCGCTTCTGCGCGGATGCCTCCCTGCAAATCGATTACAAGGATTCCGACACTCTCAGGAGCTTCATTACCGAAAGAGGAAAGATTATACCAAGAAGGATCACGGGGAATTGCGCGAAACATCAGAGGCATTTGACAAATGCAATCAAGAGGGCGCGAAACATCGCGCTGCTCCCCTTTACGGTACCTCGAAGGTAGTTCTGTCAGGAGATTTGTCATGGAAGTGATCCTATTGGAATATGTAGATAATCTCGGCACCGTCGGGCAAAAGGTGAGGGTCAAGGACGGATTTGCCCGCAATTACCTGTTGCCTCAGAAACTCGCATGCCTGGCGACCGAACAGAACATGAACTATTATAGGACCCTCATTCAAGCCAAGCAGCGCAAGCTGGCCAGGGCAAAGCAAGCCGCAGAAACGCAGGCCCAAATGCTCGGCGGTCTCACCCTGCGCTTCGTCAGAAGGTCCAGGGATGAAGAGGCCAGGCTGTTCGGATCAGTGACGAATTCCGACATTGCAACTGCCCTGGAAGAAAAAGGATTTGAGATAGACAGAAAGAAGGTCGCCCTCACTGAACCCATCAAGAGACTTGGCGAATACAAGGCTGCAATACGACTGCATCCCGAAGTGATCGCGCATGTTAACGTGATTGTGGAACCCGAGGAGCAGCAGGGCAATGCCGGATGAAGGCGCTGCGCATATCCGCGTTCCCCCCAACTTCCTGGTGGGGGAGCGAGCGGTTCTCGCCGGGCTGCTCATTGACAACGAGGCTTTGCCGCGGGTCATGGCAGTACTGGAGCCCGGCGATTTGTACAAGGAGGCTCATCGCATCGTTTTCCGTGCGATGACCAGACTTTTCGAAAGGGGTGAGCCGGTTGACTGGGTCACCCTTACTTCGGCCCTCAATCGGGAGAGCGACCTTGACACGGTAGGCGGCATCGAGTTCCTCACCGAACTCGCCAATGCGGTTCCCAGTGCGGCCAATATCGATCACTATGCTCAGATAGTCAAAGAAAAAGCTCTATTGCGACAACTAATCGCAGCCTCTGCCGAGATCAGCTCCAAATGCTATGAGGAACACTCCAATATCGATGAGTTCCTAAACGAGGCGGAGGAGATCATCTTCAGGATCGGGCAGTCCCGAATAAAATCCGGATTCGTTCACGTCAAAGAGCTTATGAAGAAGGGCATACAGACGGTGGAAAGGCTGTATGAGCGCAAGGAGAACATCACCGGGGTTCCTTCGGGCTTCAAGGATCTCGACGCGCTTACCGCAGGGTTCCAGAACTCCGACCTGATCATAATTGCCGGTCGCCCTTCAATGGGAAAGACGTCCCTGGCCCTGAACATAGCCACCTATGCCGCAACGGAAGGGGATATTCCCACCGCCGTGTTCTCCCTTGAGATGAGCAAGGAGAGCATTGGGCTGCGTATCCTTTGCTCCAAGGCCAGGGTGAACCTCAAAGGCCTGCGAACCGGATTCCTCAGCCAAACCCAAGACTGGCCCCGATTGACTGCGGCCGCGGGCATCATCGCTGAGGCGCCGATGTACGTGGACGACACGCCGGCCATCAATACTCTCGAAATCCGAGCCAAAGCCCGCCGACTGAAAAAAGAGAAAAACCTCGGGCTTGTGATCGTTGACTACCTTCAGCTCATGCGCAGCGCATCGAAGTTCGATTCCAGAGAAAAGGAGATCTCCGAGATCTCGCGGTCTTTGAAGGCTTTGGCAAAGGAATTGGATGTCCCTGTTGTGGCCCTGTCCCAGTTGAATCGCAAAGTTGAAGAGCGCACGAACAAAAGACCCCAACTTGCTGATCTCAGGGAGTCCGGAGCGATCGAGCAGGACGCGGACGTCATAATCTTCATTTACCGTGACGAAGCGTACAACCCCAGTCCCGACAATCCCAAAAGGGGAGAGGCGGAGATAATCGTAGGGAAACAGCGCAACGGCCCCATTGGAACAGTCAAGGCCCATTTCAACGCCGCATGGTCCACGTTCCTTCCATACACGGGCACGGAGGCTCCTCCTGACGATGAAGCCTCGTCCATGTCGGCCATATAGTATCTCCCGAACGCATCTATACCCTTGCCGACAGAAATATCCGATCGGTTGGCAGGGGCGGGGTTCA
>DYLG01000181.1 GCA_020722215.1 Desulfomonile tiedjei | reverse complement strand
GCGATTTCTCGATCCAGGATGATTTCTCCTATTTTCCTTGTCATTGGAATACCTCCCCAAGAGGGTATCAGCCGAAAGTCCGATGCGAGCGCACCTGTTGATAAAGATGCAGGACAAGGCAAATGGTCGCGGCTTATCCACGCCGCCGGATCATAAGAATTCGCCGGCACTCTGAGTTGAGAGATCGCTGGGGGCGGTTTGCGGGGGAGACGGACCGTCCGGACCGGATTCCTCTCACCCGGTGACCGGTGAGAAAGCGCAGAGTTCTACGTGATCTTGTTGCCGCATTCCTGACAGAACTTCGCGGCCGGAGCGATTTCCGATCCGCATTGGGGGCAGGCTGCCTTTTGCAGCGCACCGCACTCGGGACAGAACTTGGCTCCTGTAGGGACCGACTCGCCGCAACGGCTGCAGATCTTTCCTGCCGCGGGCCCCGGCGCGGGCTGCTGACGCTGGGGTTGGGGTTGGGGTTGGGGTTGGGGTTGGGGTTGAGGTTGGGGTTGGGGTTGGCCCGTCTGAGACATGCCCGAGGCCATTGCGCCGGCCATCTGCTGTCCCATAACAAAACCCGCTCCCATGCCCATGAAATCCCCTGCGGCACCGCCGGACCTTGCCGCTTCGGGTATGGCCTGGGCTGTCTGGAATGCGGTGTAGCGGCCCATGTCGCCGACGATTCCCATCTGGGATCTGGTGTCGAGCATCTTCTCCACTTCCGGGGGCAGAGAGATGTTCTCGATGATAAAACGGGTGAGGGAAAGCCCGTAATTCCGGAATTCGCCGTCCATTTCCTGACGGGCCTTGTCTCCGACGTCCCGATAGTTGGCTGCAAGGTCCAGAGCGGCAATGCGTGCCTTGCCGAGCATGTCCGTAAACGAAGACACGAGCATACTGCGAAGCTGGCCTTCGATGTCCTCGGTAGTGAAACATCCTTCAGTGCCGACAACTTCCTTCATGAAGATGCCTGGGTCGGTCACCCTTATTCCGTAAGTGCCGAAGGCCCTGAGACGAACCACTCCGAAATCCGAGTCCCTCAGCATGACAGGGTTCTGCGTTCCCCATTTGAGGTCAAGGAAATTACGCGTGCTTACGAAGTAGACCTCCGCCTTGAACGGAGAATTGAACCCGTATTTCCATGACCGCAGCGTGGTCATGACCGGCATGTTTTGTGTGTTGAGCGTGTACAGTCCCGGAGAAAACACGTCCGCAACTTGGCCTTCGTTGACGAACACGGCCGCCTGACTCTCACGAACAGTAAGTTTCGCGCCCATCTTGATCTCGTGGTCCTGGTCAGGGAACCGCCACACCATGATATCGCCGGAATCGTCGATCCATTCTATTACGTCAATGAGTTCGCTTTTCACAAAATCCCAGATGCCCATGTTTCGCTCCTCTTCTTGCGGGGCCCATCCCCCTGATGACGTCTGATCCGTGACCGTGAGAGGTTAAGAGGGGGTCGGCAACCCGATAGACCGCTCCCGAAGTTCACACGGGTCACCTGCGCACCCTCCCGATCGACTTCAGTAAGATTAGCATTCCGAACCTCGATTGACAAGTAGGGGCGGCCCCCGGGATCCGCATTGAGCAGCGGGGAAACGGGTGAGTATCAATAGTGTTGCGGGAAGGCGTTTGCAGCACTCGTTAAGCTCTTGGGGGCTCAATTCTGAAAGAACTCACCTTGCCCTGAAAAAAGGCGTGGGCACGGATGAGGCGCCAGCCGAGCACCGAGAAATTGACCGTCTTGCCTGCGAAGCAGTTGGTCGCGCCGTCAGTGGCCGGCGAACCGCAAGACTTATGCATTCGCCAAGACCTCCGTTAGGCAGCCGGCAAGCCTCATTCGAGGATCGGATCGGAGCATTGGTCCGCGAACAGCGATTTGTCGATGGCTTTGAAATATGCTGCCTCAGGCGTTATTCTTTCTTCGTCCACAAGTCTCTGGAGCGCTTGATCCATGGTTTGCATTCCGTCAGAGGATCCGGTCTGGATAATTGACGTGATCTGGGAAAGCTTGTTGTCCCTGATCAGGTTGCCCACAGCGGGACTACAGATGAGAACCTCCACCGCGCCGCACCGGCCTTTTCCGTCAGCAGTCTTTACCAATTGCTGAGAAAGTACCGCCTTGAGAGACTCGCTCAGCATGGTTCTCACCTGGCCCTGCTGGCCGGCGGGGAACACGTTGATGATTCTGTCTATCGTTTTCACTGCTGAATTGGTGTGCAAGGTTCCATAAACCAGGATACCCAATTCGGCACACGTCAGAGCAAGCGAGATGGTCTCAAGGTCCCTGAGTTCGCCCACGAGAATCAGATCGGGATCCTCCCTCGAAGCGACGCGCAATGCATCGGCAAAACTTCGGGCAGTGGTGCCGACTTCCCGTTGGGTGACCACTGACCTCTTGTTTGGGTGAACGAACTCCAAGGGGTCTTCGATGGTGATTACATGCCTCTCCGAATGCGTGTTGATATGGTCGATGATTGCCGCCAGAGTAGTGGACTTGCCCGAGCCGGTCGGACCGGTTACGAGAATCAGGCCCCTTTGGATTTTGAGAATATTCTGCACGCCGGGAGGCATCCCAAGTTCGTCAAGGGATTGTATCCGGGCAGGGATCACCCTGAACACGGCGGTGAGCCCTCTCATGCCGTAAAAGAAATTGCACCTGAAGCGAGCCATTCCTTCAATGTCGTAAGAAAGGTCTAATTCAAGATTGGTTCTGAGGTGCTGTTGCTGCTCCGGCGTGAGGATCTCGAAGAGGAGTTGCTCATTGGTCTCATGGTTCAAAGCCCCGTGCTTCGTGGCCGCCAGATCACCTCTGGATCGCAACAGGGGGGGGCGTCCGGGAACCAAGTGCAGGTCCGAAGCGCCGGAGGCCACCGCTTCCTTGAGTAGAGCGTCGAGTCTTGCCATGATCGCCATCCGTGTTATTTGCCAAGCAACTGGCTGAAAGCCTTCTTGTTTTCAGCACACTGGTAAGCCGTTTCCGCAGTGATCTTGCCTTCCTTGCAAAGTTCCATAATCGCGTCGTCCATGGACTGCATACCGATGGACCGCCCTGTCTGCATGATCGACGGAATCTGGTAAGTCTTCTCTGCCCTGATCAGGTTGGCCAGAGGCACGGTGCCGATCATTATCTCGCAGGCGAGGACCATGCCTTTGCCATCCGCCCGGGGCAGGAGCTTCTGGGTGATCACGGCTCTCAAGCCTTCGGCCAACAGGGTGCGGATCTGGCTGTGCTCATCGGGAGGGAACGAATCTACAATACGGTCAACGGTCTTTGGCCCCGAGGAAGTGGCGAGAGTTCCCAGAACGAGATGTCCTGTCTCGCCGGCCGTGACCGCCAACGTGATGGACTGCTGATCACGCATTTCGCCCACCACGATCACGTCGGGGTCTTGCCGCATGGCCGACCTGAGCGCATTGGTGTAGGAAAGCGTATGCCGCCCCAATTGCCTCTGATTCACCACGCCTTTCTTGATGGGGTGCACGAATTCGATGGGGTCCTCCACGGTAACTATGTGCTCCGCCCGCGAGCTGTTGATCTGGTCAACCATTGCGGCCAAAGTGGTGGATTTGCCCTGACCGGTGGCTCCGGTGATCAGCACCAGCCCTTGGTGGAAATCGCAGAACTTCTTGACAACCGGGGGCAAACCAAGCTCTTCCAATTCGGGAATCTTGTACGGGATCACCCGGAAGGCAGCGTCCAATCCCTTGCGTTGCACGATCACATTGCCTCGAAAGCGTGCCAGCCCTTTGATTTCATAGCTGAAATCGAGCTGGTAGTCTTTCTCGAGGATCTTGCGTTGGTTCGGCGTGAGGATCTCGTAAATAAGACTCTTGGATGCTTCCGGGGTCAGCGGCGGTGATTTCACTTTCTTGAGGCGGCCATACTGGCGAAGGACAAACTGTTCCCCGGTCACCACGTGAACGTCCGATGCGCCTGTTTGGACGGCCATTGTGAGCAAAGAATCCAGCTTAGCCATCTCTTTGTTCCTCGGTCCGCCCTTGGCGAAGAGCGGAGTCGGGCAATCACCCGTCGGGCATGCTGCATCAATCCTTATAGTCTGAGTTCTCCACATATGTCAAACAGTTGTAGTCCGGGGTGCAACGATTGATTTTGTGGGGCGAACGCCGGTGTCCAGCCTTGTCTCTCGGGAGACTGAAGAGCCTTGATTCCGGCTTTCGCCGGAATGACGCTCACTTCGATGCGTTCAGGCTTGCCGAGGGGGGGGCCGACGAGGTTCGCCCGGATAGGCGAGCGGAATCATGCCCCGTGGGATTGTCAGGCGGGTCGGTCCATTGCTTTTTCCGATTCCAGCGGTTTTTCAGGTAGATGCAATTGCAGGTTTTCTGCCGCGTCTCTCTCCCGGATGGCTTTGAATTCCTGTTCAACCTGTAGGAAGGCCGCAACCATGTCCGGATCGAATTGCTTGCCGCTCTCCCGGGCCATCATGGAGCACGCTTCCTCATGCGAGTAGGCTCTCTTGTAGCGCCTCTGGGTGGTCAACGCGTCGTAAACATCTGCAACGGCGACGATGCGAGCAGCCAGGGGTATTTCCTCGCCTTCAAGAAAGAATGGATATCCTTTGCCGTCCCATCGTTCATGGTGGTAGTACGCTATGTCCTTGCCCAGGGATAAGAAGCTTTCCTCGCCGGTCTCTACTGCGGCCTCCTCCAGAGCGCGGCCTCCGAAGATCGTATGGCGCTTCATGATCTCGTAGTCTTCGACTTGAAACTTGTTGGTGTTGAACAGTA
The DNA here is from genome assembly GCA_020722215.1 of Desulfomonile tiedjei. Taxonomy (GTDB): domain Bacteria; phylum Desulfobacterota; class Desulfomonilia; order Desulfomonilales; family Desulfomonilaceae; genus DYLG01. The sequence continues at coordinate 3,677 of DYLG01000181.1, read as the reverse complement.
CGGCGTCGGGAATGCCGACCTTGCCGATATCATGAAGTATGGAGGACTGAACAAGGTCATCGATGAACCGGTCGGTCATGATGTCCCTGTACTTGTCCCAGGTTCGGAGTTGGAGACAGAGAGCCCTGCTGTAATCCTGAATGCGTCTGAGGTGGTTGCTGATCTCGCCGTCTCGCGACTCGGCGAGTTTTGCCAAGGCGAATATGGAACTCACCTGTATGCGCTGTATGCGCCTGTATGAATGCAGCACCTCTTCGTGAAGCCGAACCTCCTCCGTTACATCCTGGCCAAGACCGAGAAGTCCTCTAACTTCCCCCGACGAGTCCACCATCGGCGACAATGAGAGAGAAATGGTCAGCTTTCGGCCGTCCTTGGCAAATTGCCACATCTTGCCTCGTACCGTGCCGGTCTTCTGCTTGATCTTCTCTCTGAACAGTGCAACTGCCTGCCTTGTGGGCTCATCATCCGGATAGATCCTGGTGATCTTCGAGCCTATCATCTCGCCGGCCGAATACCCGAAGATCTTCTCAGCCCCCTTGTTCCAAAAAAGGACGTTTTGATCGAAGTCAGTGAGCACAATAGACACGCCTTCGGAGCTGTCGAGAATCCCTTTCAGGAAATCGTTGGTTTCGGCCAGTTCCCTTGTCCTCTCCACAACTTGTTCCTCGAGTATCCTGGTGTAATCCTTTTCGAAGCTTTTCAGTCTGTAGTGTTCAAGCCCCTGACGAACCGTGTTCAGAAGAATGTCCGGATTGATCGGTTTCTGAAGGAAATCATAGGCGCCGCGTCTCAGCGCGGCAAGGGCGTTGTCCAGATCTCCAAAGCCCGTTACCAGAATCACGGGCACCGACGACTCGATCTCCCCGATCCGGCGAAGCAGTTCCAGCCCGTCCATGTTGGGCATGCGTATATCTGTGATGACCAGATGAGGAGACTCTTGTTGGAAAACCTCGATGCCTTCGCGTCCGCTAGTGGCGGTGACCACCGGGTAACCGCTCATTTCCAGAAGTTCCTTAAGGATTCCGAGCGACTCCTGATCATCATCCACCGCCAGAACCACCCCTCGCTCCACTTTGCCGCGGACCCGTCTCGACTGCCGGTGGTTTTCCAGTGTCCCGTTTCCGGATTCGGCGTTCAAAGGTTGCGCCCCTTTCCGCAAAAAAGGGTCTGCGAATCACGATTCCCGACCCCTTTTACCATGGACTGCACTCGTCACCCACGGGACCACAAGTGTCATGCTTTGTAACCCCGTCCGGAATACCCTTCTTCAGAAAAGATTCCCCCGCCTTGGCCCCCGACTCTACGGCTAGCCGGCGCCAAGGGATGAACTGCCCAATCCACTATCACCACTTTAAACCCGGCAGCACGCCGATGTCAACAAGTGCGATGCGATGGGAAAGTTTTTCGGGAAGCGGGAGCCGGCAATGAGCAGTGAGTTGGTGTGCCAAGCCGCCTTGGAGAGCAGCGCGGTCCGCAGCGTTCCGGATTGGCGGCGCAGGCCTCGGCGGCGGTTATTCTCGCCGGGTACCGGCATAGACGGTGGTCGATACTCGATGGCGGAAATTCGGTCCCGGATACGGGCGCCACTGCTGGGAGCCTGTCGCATAACCTCCGTTTTGGTCAAGATCGTGCCACGCGGGTAGCCCGGACGCTACTGCGTCCGGGTTCAGAAGCAACAGGAGGTCTTAGCCGGAAATCGAGTTGCTTCGCCAAATTGGCCCTGACGCTCGGGGCTGGGGAATAGGCCTCCTGCCGCTTCGCGGCCTGGACGTATAACGTCCAGGCTACCCGAGGTTGTTTGAGTGCCGGCATGCCACGATTCGAGGATTTGTAATGGTTGCGCGACAGCCTCCTCGCTACTTTGTTCCGTCAGTGCCGGGAGACGCGCTGAGCTTCTTGGAGAGCGCTTCAACGACGGCGGCAAGGTTGTCGACCTTCTCACCAAGGGTTTCAACCTTCTTGCTCAGCTCGGCCACCTTGTCAGGTTGGGCGGTCAGAGGCTTGGCAACGAGTCCTTTTGACACGCCTCCTGCCCGCTGCCGATCAATTTTGCCGCCCTTGCTGTATGGAGCACCTTTGGTGACGACCGGGTCTCGGACCGGGTCATCATCGCCTTTCGCCGAACACATGAGCGGAGCGGCGACAGTCAGAGCAAGAATCATGACCATAGCGGCCAACAACGTTGATGTCCTTTTCACAATCATTTCCTTTCGCTTCTTGATAGACTCCCCCCCGTCTCGGGTGCGAGTCGCCTTGCAGGGACCTTTGTCCCCACAACTGTTCAATGCCCGGGAGCCGGGCGTGTTCGTGAATCGATCAGTCGGAGCCCACGAGCAACGGCTCCTGGGGCGGGACCCGTCAGCTCGCCCTGGGGTTGTCGCTGGAAGGCTGATCGATGTTGTACTCCTTCAACTTGTGCTGTAGAGTCCTTCGGGTGATCCCGAGGATGGCAGCGCTGCGTGTTCGGTTGCCGTCGTTGTCCTCGAGAGTCTTGATAATCAGTTCCCGCTCCATTTCCCTAATGGTCATGCCGGATCGGATTCCGTCGCGTATGGGGGCAGTGTAGTCGTCGCCCGCTTCTTCCCGTATGGGTTCGGGAAGTTCGGAAAAGGGCACGTAGTCGTCCCGCGCAAGAATGATGGAACGTTCGACGGTGTTTTCCAGTTCGCGGATGTTCCCCGGCCACGGGTAGCGCATCAGTGCGTCCAAGGCCCGTGGATGAAAACCTTGAACGTTGCGGCCGTTCTTTTCATTGTACAGATTGAGGAAATGCTCAATGAGCAGAGGGATGTCTCCTTTTCTGTCCCTGAGGGGGGGCAGCTCGATGGGAACCACGTTTAGACGGTAGAAAAGGTCCTCCCTGAAGGTTCCTTTCCTGACTTCTTCCTGGAGGACTTTATTTGAGGCGGCTACGATGCGAATGTCCACTTTCACGGTTCGAGTGGATCCCAGAGGTTCGAATTCTCTTTCCTGGAGAACTCTCAACAGCTTTGCCTGAGTAGGTTGGGTCATTTCACCGATTTCGTCAAGAAAGATGGTGCCGCCGTCGGCAAGCTCAAACCTGCCCGGCCTGCGGTTGGCCGCTCCGGTGAACGCGCCCTTTTCGTGGCCGAACAGCTCGCTTTCCAGAAGTGTCTCGGGAAGAGCGGCGCAGTTCACCTTGATGAACCGCTTGTCAGCCCTGGATGATCCCTGGTGCAGAGCGTTGGCAATGAGTTCCTTGCCGGTCCCCGATTCGCCCAGGATAAGGACTGACGCCTCCGTGGGAGCAACCATGGCTACGGTCTCAAGAACGGATTTCATGACAGGCGAGCGGCCGATGATTCGGGATGCGTCGAACAGGTTCTCCAGTCGCCGTCTCTGAAGGATATTTTCTTCCTTGAGTCTCCAGAACTCTAGAGTCTGCCGGATCTTGATCTTGAGTTCCTCAATGTCCAGGGGCTTGGTGAGATAGTCGTGAGCGCCGGCCTGGAGAGCCTCCACTGCCGTTTCCACCGAGGCGTAAGCCGTTATTATGATCACCGGGATTCCTGGTGAGATCTTCTTGATTTCCTTCAATGCCTCGATTCCATCCATTTGGGACATTCGGTTGTCCATGAGGATAAGATCGAAGAATTCCTCGGATACCCTCCCGATGGCATCGCTGCCGTCTTCTGCCTCGAACACTTTGTAACTGT
>DYLG01000005.1 GCA_020722215.1 Desulfomonile tiedjei | reverse complement strand
TCTTGGTGGAGGGGGCCGGGGAGGCCCCTTCTTGCAAGAAGGGGTCTCCCCGGTGGACTACTACCAATGAAGGGACATCCGCGTGGGATCTGCGCCCCAAGGACAGTTTTTTCTCAGCAGCCTCATCCAAACAAGGCTCTATTCCGCTGCCGGCCTGATGCTGGGCAAGACCTGGGACCTGGTGGTGGACCTGGATCTGCCGGAGCCGGAGGTGGTGAAGCTTGTTTACCGGCCGAGGTGGTCTCTGGAACGGCGTTGCGTCCCGTGGGCGTCGGTCGCATCTCTCGCCTTGTCGAAAACTGTTCTGAAGGACGACGCGCCCGAGCCCGTCCCGCTGACCTTGGCGTCCTCGGAAATCCTGCTGCGCGATTTCCTGCTGGATAAGCAGATCGTTGACGTTGATGGAGCCAAGGTGGAACGAGTCAACGACCTCCAGTTTCTCGAGGCTGAGGGCAAACTCATTCTGGCCCAGGTTGATGTCAGCCTGCGAGGTCTTCTCCGCCGCCTTGGGTTTGAGAAGGCGGTAGTTGGCTTCCTGAGATGGTTCTTTGATTACTCCCTCAAAGACAGGTTCATCTCGTGGCACTTCGTTCAGCCGCTGGCGGACGCCGACCGGTTGAGACTCCAGATTCCTCAGAGCACCCTCGCTTCCCTTCACCCCGCTGACCTGGCGGACATCATCGAGGACCTGGACGTACACGAGCGTGCGGTCGTTATGGACGCTCTGGAAGAAGAAGTCCTCGCAGACGCCTTCGAGGAGATGGACCCCAAGGTTCAGGTCTCCATCATCAAGACATTGGAACCGGAGAAAGCCGCGGACATCATTGAGGAGATGTCTCCGGATGAGGCGACCGACTTGATTGCGGATTTGCCGGATGAGACGGTCCAAGGCATCTTTCGGGAAATGAGCGCCGGCTATGTGGAGGAAGTGAAACGCCTGCTTGCCCATGAAGAGGACGAGGCAGGCGGTCTGATGACCACCAAGTTCATGGCTCTCCCTCCGGTCGCCACCATTGTGGAAGCGCTTGCCCACATCAGGCAGCATGCGGATGAAATGGACGTGATTTACTATATTTATGTCGTGGAGCCGGGCTCGAAGCTCATCGGCGTGGTCAACCTCAGGGAACTGCTGTCCACAGAGATCTTCACCCCCCTTGAGACGGTAATGACCCGAAGGATGATCACTGCGGGAATCCATGACGGAGCGAAAGACCTCGCAGGTCTTTTCGCGAAGTATGGTTTCCGCGCCATACCGGTTGTAGATGAGCAAAATCGCATCCAAGGGGTTGTCAAGTTCAAGGCGCTGCTGGAGATACTAGCGCCGTATATTGGGCAGTGACGGAAACGGGGGCAAGACGTGCCGAATTTCGTCCAATTGGCCGGTTCAGGCTAGGGCGCTCCCAGCAAAGACCACACAATCAGGCTGATCCTTTCCTCGAGTTCTCCCCGCGGGACCTCGATTTCCGTCACTGCCTTTCTGTCCTTTCTTGCGTCCAGGTCCACGAGCCTCCCCTCAAGGTCATAGAGGTCGCCGACCGGTTTCACCACAATTTCAACGAGGTATCCCTTCCCGAACTTGTCCTTGTCCGCGAAACCGAGCGCTGCTTCGCCCGCGTCCGGCCTTTGTTTGAGATCCACCGGTGGGCGCTCTTTTTTCTCGTCTTGTACCGAAAACTTGTATCGCGCGTCTGGCGCAGTCGGAGGAGAATAGCGGAGCCACCGGATCGGAACCCCAGTTTGATCCACGATTCGCACCCGGACCGGTATGGGAGAAACTCTGCCAGCATCACGAGGCGCAGCCAGCGCGCGGAACTCCTCGCTGGGTGCTCCCGGAGCCATTTGGCGGGGCTTGCCGGCGTAAGACCTACGAACCGGGCGCCGGACATCACTGTGCCCTTTCTGTTCAGGTCTGCGAGAAGGAACCGGAGCCGCCGGCGCAACCGACTCCTCCGCTTCCTCGCCAGGCGACAGATCGGCCGATTCGGGCTCGGCTGCGCCCGGTCTCTCAAGCTGGGGCCGCGGTTGTTCCGATTCTTCCAGTTTGCTCTCAACGGAAATATCCCTCTCGGCAAGGGCAACCGGCCGGCCTGCAGGAGGGGGCAGCGCGATGGAGGAGGGCTTCTCCTCCCGAAGAAGCTTCTTCTTGGCCACTTCCGGCAAGACTTCCTGCCTCTCGGGAGAGATCGGATAATCCGGGGGGTAGCTTTCCTTGAGTATTCTCCATGCAGGAATGGCCATGACAAGGATAAGCACTGCAGCGGCAACCGTAGCCTGTGCAAGCAAGGGTACACGAAGCGGCGGCAAGAATAGGTGACGTGCGCGTCTGAGCAGATCATGCAGCAATGCAAAGCGGTCCGGAATGGACTGTAGTTCCAGCGCAATCCGGAGCTTCTTCGGGAGAGGAGTCGGTCCGGCGGGCATTTCCGAACCTATGCGAATCATTCCCCTGAGGATGTCCGCATCTCTCTGACATTTGGCGCATGACTTGAGATGCTTCGAAAAGGTCCCGTCGGGATCCAGCCCTTCAGAGACGTAAGCCCGCAGATCAGAAGGGTCAAGGTGAAAGGCCGCCGGATGACCCTGGAGCAAGCCGTGCGCAAGCCGCACGGAATCAAGTTCTCTGGCGCATTCCGGGCATGCTGCGACGTGCGCGGCCACCAACCGGGCGGCTTCCGCGTCCAGCTCGCCCTCGACGAAGGGGAGCAAGTGAGACGCATCCCACCCTTCAGAGCACTTGTGAGTCTCTTCGCCCACCTTGCTCAAACCTCCTGTTGATCAAAGATCAAGTATTCCCTGGCCAGCGCGTCGAGACAGCGCTGAACGCGCACACGCAGGGCGCCCTCCTTGACGTTGATTCGAGCGGCAATCTCTTTGTACGATAGACCCTTGTCGTATCGAAGGGCCAAGACCTCCCGACAACTCTCGGACAGACGCGCCAGGGATTCTCTCAGCCTGAATGTCTCTTGGGCATCCATGAGAGCATTCTCCTGATCTTTCAGGGAAGAGGCCACCTGCGTGTATGCCTCATCCTCCGTGGAATCGTGAGCGTTGACCCTCACGGAAGCGGGGTTGATTCCTCCGCGTTTCAGTGCCGAACTCTTGCGAAGACCGCTGATGGTAACGCGCCGGGATATCTCAAGAATATATGCCTCAAGGGGCCTGCTGGAGTCATAATGCTTCAACGCTTTGAAAAGGTTAATGAAAACCTCGTGGACCAGATCGTCGTGGTCTTCAACCCTCGGAGCGCAATACCTCCGCACTGCGAAGGATATCATTCCGAAGTACCTCGTGTAGAATTCCTCCCACGCCCGCCTGTCGCCCTGATTGCAGCGCTCTATCAGGGATCGGGGATCATGGCAGCCAGGGGCGTCGGACAACTCCGGTCCTCTCTCCATAATAGTATTGGCGAGCCCCATGCTAGGACGGTCGAGGTTTCCTTTCAAACGGAAACTCCGTGTCCTGGAGAAATATTCGCAAATAGGGCGAAAACGTAACGCGTCAGGGTGCTGGGGGGTGGCGCGGGAATCCGCGGGCACCCCGGACGTCGATCAAAGGAAATCAATATGTAAACTGGCTAGTTAAGTCTATTTATTAAAGTATTTTCTTGACTTTCAGGGCCTGTTCCTCTATAGTCCGAACCGTGAGAACACAATTCGGCGAAAGCCGAAGTTCCCATGCATTAGACCTCTATCTCAGGATGGACACCCTCCCTCCCCCATAACCCCCCCATCCCGGGACGTGAGGTCATTTCAATCATCGGGTTCCGTTATCAGACCCACCATTATTCCTGGACAACAGCGGCCCGTGATGAGGCCGCTGTTGTCGCGATTCGGGGGTTCGAGAAGAGCCTCTTGTCAACACTATGGTGCAAGTGGTAAGGCTTAGTGGTCCAGGGCAAAAATACAGTGACGTATTGGGGCGCCACCCCCGTCATTCCGGCGGAAGCCGGAATCCGGGATTTCCGGACCCCGGCTTTCGCCGGGGTGACGATGCCGAAGCCGCGACCGTATTTAGGAAAACCTGTACTTAGTCAGGGTTGTTCGGACACCCCGGGATGCCAACCCGAGACAATCGCTTTCAGGAAGGCGTCAAGATGAAAGAGACTCTGTCAAGGCTCATCATTGCTTTGTTCTTGATCCTGGGCGTCATGGTTCTTCGTTGGCTGGGTCGGTTCTGATTCCGGGGGGCTGAGGGCGACCGCCGGTCGCCCCTACATGGGCATGGGTCTTCGTTGGCTGGGCGTGTTCTGATTTCGGGGCCTGTATTGGGCTTTCACCCCTGTAGGCGGCTACCGGCTGAAGACCCCCAAGAGACTCTCCAATCCGCGGCCAATCCGGCGCAGCCCTTGCTCGACCAACGAACCCGCCGTAGACTGATTGCTCACTACCCATACGTCTACCGGAGTGGAGAGCCAGTGATAGGATCCTCGCTCGTCTCTTCCGGGAGGCCCCACGCCTGCCAATCGGATCAAGTGTCGCTTGAACGCGCACGGATCAGGCAGTCTGACACATCCGTTGGACACAGGCCCTACTGTCTCGGGCCTGATATGTCGTGAGTCGGGATGAGCCGCCGCGTTGAATCCGTGGATTGCCAGTTCCCGATAGCGCCGGCAATTCCCGTTTTCGTCGCAGGCCAACAGGGGGGCCATGAATCCGGCGTACAGAGTGGCGACCTTCTCATGTTCCGGGGTGAAGAAGAGCACATCAGGATAGCAGTACACGTGATTGATGAGGAACTGTCCCTCGGGAGTGGGCGTCTCCTCTTGGCCGAGCGCCACCTCCGTCTGATAGACCACTTCCGCGCTGCCGTCGGGAAGGACACGTTCGAGGTACAGGCGGAAGTTGTCCCGATCGATGATGATTCTGGCTGCCGAACGCGGTTCCGCGAGGGATCCTTCCACAACGCCGAACTCCCGCCAGTTTCCGTATGCTTCGGGGAGGCACGGGTCGTAAGGAGGTCTCCCTGCCGAGTCTTCCCGGTTAGCAAGAGCCTGCCCTAGAAGCGTTGACACGAAACCCAATGCCTTGCCGGCCTGCTCTCCAAACGACCGGACCGTGACTTGCGCGGGGGCCTGGGGTGGTTGTATGGTTCCGCCCTGCTCTTCCGCAAACGACGAGTAAGAAACGAGAAGCGGCGAGCACGCGAAGAGAAGTAAGAGAACAGCCCGGATGCACATGGCTGAGTGCCTGTTTGCGTAGGTTCGGTCCGGTATTGGGGTGCCCCTTACTTTCCTGCCGCAAAGTCGAAGCGCCGCAACGGGATGTACTGGGCCCCTGATGGTTTGAGGATGCTCTGAAAAAGGATTGCGTGGTCCGCAGGAAAGGACGGGCCCGATACGCTGAGGTTGCGGCGAATAACCGAAATCAATTCCGGGCCAACCTTCCCCGCTTTGACGCGCCCCAGGGTGAGGTGCGGGTTGAAGGGTCGATTTTCCCTGTTGAAACCCAGGGGCCCCAACGCAGTCTCTACCTTCGAGGCCAGCGCAGCAAGCCGTCCGGAATCGTCCCGGAGCCCTGCCCAGATCACACGGGGCCTTGCCAGTCCCGGGAACGCCCCCAGCCCGCGAACGTGCAATTCAAATGGCGTCACCGGAGAGAACACGGCTCGCAGTTCCGATTCGATGCGCGGTGCCAGATCTCTTCCCACGTTGCCCAGGAATTTCAACGTCACGTGAATCCCTTCCGTGCGGGTCCAGCTCACGTTCTCCCCAAACCGTTTGAGGTCCGCCACGAGTTCACGCAGAAAATCCTTCACCGATTCCGGGATTTCCACTGCAACAAACGCGCGGATTTCGTCTCTGCTATCCGGCATTGTTTTCCCACTGGATAGGTAGGGCCAACGGCTCTTGCCAGGTCCATTGCGAGGCCCCGGGAACAAGTCCCCAAGACTTGTCAGAGCAGGCTGCCATGCCCAAATTTGGCCGGCGCTTCCTCGTAGTAATTCAGAGCGTCGCGCAGGGACTCCGTGAGCTTGCGCATGCGCTCCTCATCCGCGGGATGCGTGGACAGCCACTCTGGAATGGGAGGTTTCTTGATTTGGGACATGCGCGTCCAAAAGCGAACCGATTCCTTGGGGTCGTATCCCGCTCGCGCCATGTAGAGTTGGCCTATTCGGTCGGCCTCAAACTCATGTACTCTGCTGTAAGGCAGGACAATTCCCACGGTCGCTCCGAGTCCCAAGGCTCCCAGTATCAGCCGAGCTTTCGAGGTCAGCTTCCCGTCCTTGGTCTTAAGAATCTCTGAACCCAAGGTCAATGCTCCCTGAAGAGTCAGGGCCTGGCTGAGCCGTTCAGCCCCGTGCCGAGCCACCGCGTGCGCGACCTCGTGCCCGATGATGGCAGCCAGGCCGGCCTCATTCTTCGCGTACGGGAGTATTCCTGAATACACCACGATCTTGCCCCCGGGAAGACAAAAGGCATTGGGCTCGTCCTTGTCAACGAGTCGAACCTCCCATTGAAATCCCGGCTTGTCAATCGCTTCGGCCGCTTCGGCGACCCTCTTGGCCACCCGCTCCACGATTTCGGTCAGTCGCTTATCCTTGACTACCGGTTCCTTTTCCACGACCTCCTTGTACGCCTGCAAGCCCAACGCGTTGAGGCGACTGTCCGAGATGAAATTGAACTGCCTCCGGCCGGTGTGGGGAACGCTCGCGCATGCGGCCGCAAGAAGCACCAATGCAAAGACAATGATGCGTCCTGCTGTCCGCGACAGGCCCCATCCGGGTGGCTTGTTGCCCATGAGTTGATTTATCAAGTAGTTCATGTTAACATTATTTCAAATACTTTAGGTTGCATGACCACCCAGGAGGTGTAATTTGAGGTGCGACAAGTGCGGTTATATCAGTTTCGAGCACAATTTGACGTGCCCGGCGTGCAATGTGGACCTCTCGATGACCCGCAGCAAGCTTGGGTGCTATCTGGATCCACCCGAAATCGTGAGCTTCGACGTTTATTTCTCCGGTGATTCCGGAGCGTTCAGAACCACCACCGTGCGGACCGCCAAACCGGCCCGGGAGGCTGAACTCGACCTTGACACCTCTGCCCGGGATGCCTCCGATTTCAACTTGGCCACGGAAGGCTCGGGCGAAGCGGAACTCGACCTGGATACCACGGCCGACGAGGATTTCGAGTTCACATTGGACGACTGATTTCTTGGGTCTTTCACTTTTTCGCCTCCGGATTAAGCAGCGGCGGGCGGGGCGACCATTTACGCCAAGGCCGAATCTGCTATCTTCTCCGTTCCCGGCGACTGGAGGGTGCTTGCCGGGCTGTTGCGGCCGCGGCTTTCTCGGACTACTTGTTGCCCTCGTCCAAAGGCCATTGGCCCCTTTCTTGAAGGACCTCTCTGAGCACCTGCAAAGCCCGATTCACCACGGGCATTCCTCCGTAGATGCCGCACTGAAACATGACCTCGGCCACGTCCCCGGGGTTGCATCCCACATTCAGGGCGCCATAGGTGTGCAGCTTCAGCTCATCCGTTCGCTCCAGTACCGTCAGGGCTGCTATGGTTATGAGCTGTCTCGTGGTGTGCGGAATCCGCTCCCGGGCGTACATCCGGCCCGTTATGAACAGGGAAAGGTCCTTGGCCAACCCCTTGTCAAAGGAACGCCACAGGTCGAAGGGCCTCTCGTCCGGATACCCCTCGAAGTATAGTTTGGCTGTTCGTGCAGTCTTGGATTTGAGATCTTCCTCCATGATCACCTCGCATTTAGGGACCCACCGACTGACTTGCCCGGCATCGTATCACGACTTGACACCCGGGAACACCCCCAATCGGGCTGAAAAGGAACTACCATTCCGTACGCAAACCACAAATACGCGATTTCCCACGTACCGGTGCGTATCCGGTTGGAACGGCGGGGACGCCGGTCTCTACGGCCGCGAGCGCCAGCCCCATCTCCAATGCCGGCAAGATGCCGGTCTTACTGTCCGAGGCCGTCAGCCCAAGGCCGTGGCCGACAAGGATACGCGACCGAAGTTCCGCAACAAGGCGCCAACTCAAAACCTGGCGACCATTCCGTCCCTGGCGACGAAAATGGGTCTTGGAAGACCGTAATCCTCGGCAATTCCGTCCACGAGGCGTTGCCAGTCCGCCTGACACAATGGCACCGGATAGGGTCGGCCGGTGGCTGGTTCCGGCAAAGGCGCCTTGGGGCGCCATTTCCCCAGGCTGTTGTTTGCCGAATCCCCCTCAACGTGATCGCCTGCGGAAACGTGAACAAGATAGGTTGCTCTTCGGGGCCTCCATCTAGCAATGTACTCGATGGCGCACTGAAAGCTCATATGATGTGGGCGATTCCGCTCGGGCTCATTGAGCCAGTGGGATTGGATGATAAGAATGTCGGGGTTGAAAAGGAATTCGGGCTCTCGATCCAGGCCTATGAAGTCGGAGGTGTAAACGATCCCGGGATCGCCCTTGCCTTCGATGACGTATCCAACTGATCCGGGCGCAGTTGGTCCGTGTAACGTCTTGAAAGGTCTAACCTTTGTCCGCAAGCCCTCCAACGGTCTTTCAGGAACGGCCAGCCGCTTGTCGATGAGTGAGCCCACCAGGTAACCGAAACGTGCTTCCACCGAGGCCCAGGTCATTTCCGTTGCGTACACCGGAATAAGTGTCCATGCGTCTCTGGGCGTGGCTCTTCGGAACGCAAGCAGGTCGTCCAGTCCGAGAAAATGATCGGCATGCTCATGTGTGATCAGAACCGCGTCAGGCCTTTGGACTGCCAGCCGCAGCATCTGGCGTCGCACGTCCGGCCCACAGTCCACAAGAATGCTTTCCTCTCCGATCACGAGAAATGAGGTTCTTGTGCGCTCTTCTCCAAGCTCGGTCATCCTTTTGCAGATGAAGCATTCACACGAGTGCTCGGGAACTCCCCAGGCGCTCCCAGTCCCAAGAAAGCGGATCTCCATAGGGCGGTCCTTTCAGTAGAACTCCGGGTATCGACAATGGTTTGAATCGCCGATCCTGTCATGGCTTTTCACAAGCAACCGGGCCAACGATGCGGCCGGTCATTGAATCGAGAGAGAGTATCCGGATGGCGCACTTCTACATCGCGCCAACAGCTTGCGACGGGCTCGAAAAAATCCGGTAAAGATTTCTCAGGGTTTTTCTTGCGCAAATCAAGAGTTGGTGCCATCGAGGACGATTACTTGCCTCGATACACTATCAGGCCGTGGGTGAGATCATACGGGGAAAGAGCGACTGTGACACGGTCGCCGAGCAGAACCTTTATCCTGTAACGGGACATCCTGCCGGAGAGCTTGGTCAGTATACTCCTGCCGTCATCGGTCTGCACTTGGTACATTCCGCCGGAATGAACCTTGACCACCGTTCCTTCGACCTTTACGTTGTCTTCTCTACTCACCTATGCCAATCCTCCTCGCGGAGAGTTTCCTTGGGGAACCTCCGGTGGCATTGCCGAGCTTGGTTCATAACAATTTTACTACAGCAGAGGCCTGAAAGGAATGCCCCCGATCGCCTTGCCCGCTGCCCGGCCATTGTCCATATCACTCCCCCGAGCTTGTTGTCAAACGCTCTTTGGCGAATGTGAGACGGACACGCTCCAAGTCTTCCGGAGTATCCACTTCTATGGAGTCCTTCCGAGTGATCACCACACGTATGGCAAATCCGTGTTCGAGGGCTCGAAGCTGTTCCAGGCGTTCGGCTTTTTCCAGGTATCCTTGGGGAAGCTTTGCGAATTTCTGGAGAAAATCGTTTCTGTAGGCGTAGACGCCGTGATGTTTGTAGTACACGGGCCCGATCATCTTGTCAATGAAGCAAGGAATAGTAGCCCTGGAGAAATAGAGGGCATTGCCGGCGCGGTCCATTACGGTCTTCACCGCGTTTGGATGCGTGATCTCTTCGTTCCTGACGATCTTGTAGACAAGAGTGCTCATGGGGATTCGGGGGTCATCCAGGAGGGGCCCGGTAACTTCCTCAATCATCGAAGGGTCCAGCAATGGCTGATCGCCCTGGATATTCACGGCAATGTCGCTCGGTCCCAGACCGACCTTTCGGGCTGCCTCCGCCACACGGTCCGTACCGCTGCGATGTTCCCGCGAGGTCATCAGGGCCTCTCCTCCGTGGCTCCGCACAGCATGGAAAATTTCCTCCGAGTCGGTAGCCACGTATGCCCGGGCGATGATCGGTGACTTCGCCACAGTCTCCAGGACACGTACAATCATTGGCCGCCCATGGATATCAGCCAATGGTTTGCCGGGAAAGCGTGTGGATTCGGCACGCGCGGGGATGAACCCCGTTATTCCGTCGGACTGTTGCACCATGAGAAAACGAACCTGATGACTGTCTCGATTCCCTGGGTCATTCGCTTCACAAGACCTCTTCAGCAGCCGCCTGAAGGTCCATGGCCATCTGCCGGATTTTCTCTTCTTCAGTCTGAAGCGAAACAGGAATGACAACCAGCTTGCTGAGGATCTCGTCCGTCCGGGGAAGCATGTCCGGCGTATAGGTGAAGTCCTTCCCATAGATGGGGCCGCCGAACGGATGAGGATGATTCCACACGGTTTTCTTGCCGATAATGTGGTCCCAATTGCGCAGGTAGTGCCAGAAATTGTCCCTGAAGTAGATCGCCGACACGCCCTTCTCGGCTAGAGTCTTGTGAAACGACCGCGCCTTGTCGCCGTTCTCCAGGAAAAAACAGACGTGCGTGTAGCTGTCCTTGCCGTCAACCGGCAGTTCCCGCATGGTGACTCCGTCGATGCTCCCCAGGGTTTCCTCGATGAGTTCCCTGTTCTGCTTCTGGCGGACTATCATGGCATCGAGCTTACTGATCTGGGCAAGGCCGATTGCGCCCTGAAGCTCGTTCATGCGATAGTTGAATCCCAGGAACCTTCTGCTTTCCAGAGCACGCGGCAAATCAGGATTGTGATCGTGTCCGTGGTCGCTATACTCCGAAGCTCTCAAGTAAAGTTCCCTGTCGTTGGTGACCACCATCCCTCCTTCGCCTGTGGTGAGGGTCTTGTAGAAGTCAAAAGAGAAAGTCCCCATGTCGCCCCATGTTCCGAGCTTCTTGCCGCCTACAGCAGCTCCCAGGGCCTGGGCCGTGTCCTCGAGGATCTTGATGTTCTTTCCCTGAGCTATCTGCACGATTTCCTGTATCCTTGCGGGAGATCCCAGCATGTGCACCGGTATAACAGCCCTTGTCTTATCAGTGATTCTCTTTTCAAAATCAACAGGATCCAGGTTGAGGGTCTCGTCGATCTCAGCAGGCACCGGCACTGCCCCCGATTCAATGATTGCCTCAAAGGTCGCGATGAACGTGAATCCCTGGGTAATCACCTCGTCCCCGTGCCCGACCCCTAGCGCCGCCAGAGCTACCCTTAGCGCGGCCGTGCCTGAAGTTACCGCATGCGCGTAGACTGCCCCGGTATATCTGGCGAACTGGTCCTCGAATTCCTTAACTTTGTAAACGCCCTTACGCTCTCTGTCGAACTCGTAACGAAAGAGGATCCCCGTATCGAGAACTTCGTTGACTTGCTCCTTCTCCATTTCCCCGATCCATTCATACCCGGGCATCAGATCCTCCTGACTCTGACTCAGATTCTCATCCAGTCAAGGCTGGGTTGATTTCTACTCAATTGTATGCTCGACGCCTTCTTCCCGAAGCACGTTCCTTCTCAAAAACCGGGGCAGGAATGCGTCAATGAGAACCAAATCGTCCGCGCCTGTTGCAGGCTCCATTGCACCGGTTTTCAACCGAATGCCTTATCATACACGCTTCCCGCTTCCCTGGGACCAAGACGTCTGGGATTGTTTTGAACCGGCCGAGTGACCTTTAGAGCTGATTCCACAAGAGCGGACATGTCCGACCTTGGTACGCCCAACTCGGACAGGGAAACAGGTATACCGATATCCCGGCAGAGTTCGATAACCGCCTCAACAGCCAGGGCTCCTGCAGCTCTAGGCGGGAGCCCGCCCACCGGTTCTCCCATCTGTCCGGCCAGCAGAGCGAACTGTCTCTCTGCCGCGGGAAGATTGAATTCCATAACGTGAGGGATCAGCACGGCATTGGCCAATCCGTGAGGAATCCGGTAGAACCCGCCCAGCGGGTATGCCAAAGCGTGACAGGCCCCCACCCCTGCGTCGGCCAAGGCCATCCCTGCAAGCAGGCTTCCCATGAGCATGCCCTCCCTGGCCTTAATGTCCTCTCCTTTGAAAACGGCGGTCCTGAGGTTTTCCATGATCAGGCGGACCGCAGCGTGAGCCAGAGCCTCGGTGAAGACCGTTGAGGACCGACTGGTTACCGACTCTATGGCGTGGGTGAGCGCGTCCATTCCGGTGGCTGCCGTAACCTCCGGGGGGAGAGAAACAGTCAGTTCCGGGTCAAGAAGTGCCATGTCGGGAAAAAGGAACTCGCTGTTGATTCCGCCCTTGGCCTTGGTCTGTCTGTTTGTGAATACGGCGGT
Source organism: Desulfomonile tiedjei (assembly GCA_020722215.1). GTDB lineage: Bacteria > Desulfobacterota > Desulfomonilia > Desulfomonilales > Desulfomonilaceae > DYLG01. The sequence continues at coordinate 29,676 of DYLG01000005.1, read as the reverse complement.
AAAGGTGACCTCTGCGCCGGTTCCCGCAGTGGTGGGAACCATGATCGTGGCCACTCCGGGCAACGGCACCAGGTTCAGGCCGACGTAGTCTTCGGCCTTCCCTTGATTGGTGATAAGCGCAGCCGCGGCTTTGGCAGTGTCCATGGCGGAACCGCCCCCCACACCCACTACCAGGTCGGCCTTGACACTGCGGCCTATGCCTGCCGCCTCATCGGCGTTGTCCAGGTACGGTTCCGGCTCAACGCCGAGGTACTCGGCGCCGTTGATGCCCGCTTTCTTCAGGCTCGCCCGGGCTGCGTTAAGTAGCCCTGCCGCTTCCAGAGACGGGTCGGCCACCAGCAGATAACTCGTCGCGCCCATCTCGTGGGCCAATTCCCCGAGCGCGGGCAGACTGCCGCACCCGAACACGATTTGCGTGCGCATCCTGAAGGTTCCCAGTTGATCGATCATTCGCTCCCCAAGGCTCTGAATAGTCGCCCGCAAGGGCCGTTAGGTTATACCAGAAATCCCCATCGCGGGCAAGGAAACAAAGAACTTACATTTTGGCTCCACCTGTGGTAGTTGAATGTCGTTTCAGTTCATTGATCTCAGCCAGGAGATTCTCAGGTGCTTGAAATATTAACCAAGGGATTCCGGGATGCCCGGCAGTACCTTCAGGGAATGCGGACTCTCACCGAGGAGAACCTCTCGGAAGTGCTCCAGATGATCCGAGTATCGCTGCTGGAAGCCGACGTGGAATTCCAAGTGACCCGCTCATTCCTGGACCGCGTGAAGGAAAAGGCGCTCGGAGAAATAGTACTTACCAGAGTCAAGCACAAAGACAAGAAGTTGAAGGTTTCTCCAAGCGACCATTTCACGAAACTATGCCACGATGAGCTGGTTCAATTGATGGGCGCAGCCGATTCGCAGCTCAGCTTTCGCGCAAAGCCCGTCAGTGCGGTGATGGTTGTGGGGCTCCAGGGGTCGGGCAAGACCACCACAGCAGCCAAGCTGGCGAGATACATCCAGAAACAAGGCAAGAGACCCATACTGGTCGCCGCCGATATTTACCGGCCTGCCGCGGTAGAGCAGTTGCGCAAGCTTGGCTCGGATCTCCAGGTGCCCGTGTTTTCCGATGGAGGTGAGGACCCGCCCTCCATATGCACGAAATCAATAAGAACCGCTGTGGAAGTCGGCTGCGATGTGGCGATCTTCGACACGGCAGGAAGACTGACCATAGACGATGTTCTCATGGAGGAACTAAGGCGAATCCAGGAGCTTACTTCTCCGGAAAACGTTCTCTTGGTTTGCGACGCGATGATCGGTCAAGAGTCGGTCAATATAGCCAAAGCCTTCAACGAGAGAATACAGCTTACCGGCTTCATCATGACCAAGCTGGACGGCGACGCGCGCGGCGGAGCCGCCCTGTCTATCAAAGAAGCCACCGGCATCCCCATAAAGTTCGTAGGCATGGGGGAATCACTTGATCGCCTCGAGGAATTCCGGCCCGAAGGTTTGGCTTCCCGAATCCTGGGCTTCGGGGATGTCGTGGGCCTGGTCAAAGACTTCGAGGAGGTGGTTGACGAAAAGAAGGCCGAAGAAGACGCCCTGAGGATGCTGGAAGGCCGGTTCGATCTGAGCGATTTCCTGGACCAGGTCCGGACCATCAAGAAGATGGGTCCCCTCCAGGACGTCATGGAGAAACTGCCCTTTTTCTCTGGCGGCCTGCCCGCGGGAGTCCGTGCGGATGACTACCAACTGGTCCGCATGGAATCCGTAATCAATTCCATGACGCCCGAAGAACGAAGAGCCCCGGAGATAATTGACGAGAGCAGGATGAGACGCATCGCGGCAGGATCCGGCAGAAAGGAATCCGACGTCACGGACCTCCTCGGGAAATTCAAGGACATGCGCGACGTGTTCGTTGCGATGGGTGGTGGAAAGATCCGTGGTCGTCTTAAACGAATCAAGGGCCTGCGCAAGATGCTCGACTCCGGTATGCCCGGCCTTGGGCCGGAAGGGGCTGGGCCCGCTTCGGACGCTCCGTACGGATTGCCTGAGGTCACGACGGGCAAACACATGTCAAAGAAGGCCCTGGAAAAGAAGAAAAAGCGGCGACAGATTGCCAAGCAGGCCAGGAAGAAAGGAAGAAAACGCTGAGAAGCCCCGAGGAGCCGGCGTCTATCGCTGCGCTTTCCGGGTCCGAGTCGCCCGGCAGCCTGATGCGGCATCAGGAGCGAGACTGCCGAAGTCCACGAATCAAAATCCTGACGGAGGACGAATATGATTTACTTGTTTGAATTCATTGCGATGATCGTTCTGGGAATATGCAGCGCCGTGCTGACGTACTTCAACAGGAATCTCTATGTGAGAGCCTTCGATGACATTCTCGGAGCGGAGGAGGACGAGCGGGTCTCTGCAAGACTCGGACGTTCCTTCGTCTACGGATTCCTGTTTCCGGTGTATTTCGCGTTGTTTCTCGCCGGACTCATAACTTTGATAGCTTTCCTGATTGTCGCCGGCATAATTGCCGCAATCGTTTTTGCACTTGTGTGGATCACCGAGAAGCTCATTCCCCACGACTGGCTCGGAAGCCTCATCAAAGACCTATTCAACAAGGTGGGAGTCCGTGGCGCCGAGACCGGCGCGGCCGCAATGCCGGCTTCCGAGAAGCCTGAAGCGGCTCCGATTCAGGGCCCGCCTCCGCTGGAGTCAAAGCCTTCAGAGGAGAAGGGCCCGGAAATCGGAATAGAGCCGCCCGGCCAGCCTCAGCCGATCGAGGAGGAAGCCAAGGACGAAACGACACCGGAGGCCGCTCCGTCCGAACAACCGGCTTCGGCTTCGCCTGCTGTATCGGAGTCAGGAGCCGACAAGGCTGAAGGCCAACCGGAGGACCCCGGCAAAAAGCCCCCCCAGCAGTAAGCGTCGCCAGAGCGTGGCTTTCAAGAAATTTGCCCGAAATGCCGTCGGAATTGTTGGCACGGGCGGACCCAGGTGTCCGCCTTCTCCAGCCATCGAGGCCACGCTTCGGGCAGGCGTGCAGATCTGCCCCAGCGCTCGGTTCCGAACCGATAGCACTGTTCAGTTCGTTACAGGCCCCAGGCCGCGCGCCCCACTCCCCTTCCCTTTTGATCTTGTGGCTGATGGTGGTCACAGTACGCAGCACGGTTGCGTTTTCCCATGAAAACGGATAGGACACATTGACGAAGAAGCGCTCGATCATGGGAACAGGCGCCGAGCCGAATGAACATCTCCACGGCTGACAAGACTAATGATTCTGGTTTCTTGTGGCATGAACCGACCGAAGCTTCGTTCGCCGGATGCCTGCACGCGCCGGCGGCTGCCCTGATCTTTGCCATAGTTACCGCTGCTCTAATCCTGATGCCCGGTTGCAGCTCTTTGCTGAAGTCCAAGAAAAGTGACAATTCTGGCCCCGCTGCCTCGGTTGAATCAGGGAACACAGCCGTCCCTGCCCAGCAGGGATCTATCCAAGGCAAGGGAACCGACGAGTTGCGGGAACCCGCAGTCGGACCTGACAATGAAGGACAAGCAGATGTGGGCGCTCAAGATGCTCCGGAGGATCCGACCCGGAACAGAGGGAGCGATCCGGTAAATGCATCGTCCAGCGCGGCTGAGGCTGATTCCGCTGCGGTCTCCGGAAAGAAAGCGGGAGATAACGGCACCGGAAAACCTCCCTCTGACGAGCTGTTCGTGAAGCCGGATCACAACAAGTACAGAAACCTCATCAGGAACAGGGCAATAGACGTTTTGAACAGGGAAGCTCCGTGCGAGTTCGCCCAACTGTGTACTAATTCGATCACGGGGCAATGGTCGCTCACCATGTACAGGAAAAAAGGGAAGAATTTCGTGTTCACCGTGCACGCTTGGGACCCGATTGACGAGAAGTGGAAGGAGGCCTTTGTTTCCATCCCACTCCCTCTGTCCCGATGGGAGAGCCATCTCAAGTATGCCGGTGCAGGGAAGGACTGCACCGTATTGAAGGGGACGCCAAGATGAAGACCGGTTGGTTGTAGTGGAATTCGGAATGAATTGACCGAACCCGACCAGGACCCTGATCGTGGTCTGGACAGGCGGGTCGTTCAAAGCCTTTGTCCGCACCGCCGTAAGGCGTGATGTGGAACGAAAAGAGGCTCCAGGTGTCATCATCGCAGGGATCACATATCCGATAGCCCCGAGGCGGCCCTTTTCAATTGATCGTTACGCCGCCAAGATGGGAGATACTACCGACTCGGCCTAGGTCTTCTCCACAAGGCAACAACAGGAGGTTTCCACCATGTCCGAGATTCTCCGGCGGCGAGACCGGGCTTTGTTCGCTCTTGCCCGGCACTTTGCGGTTCTCGTTGCAGGGTTGTTGACGCTCATGCTTGCCAATGTTCAGAATTCCCTCGCTCTGGGTACACAGACGAGGGAACAGTGCAACAGTTGCTGTAAGAAAAAAGGCTATGACGATTATTTCGAGAAGCAGTGCACGTTGAAATGCTTCCGCAACCACGACCATTGCACTGCCAAGACGTCCGCGCCTGCTCCCCGCCCTGGGCCCGCTCGGCCTCCCAGCGGCCGGCCACCCGCACCGGCCACCGCTTTCCAGTGGCCTAACCCATTGAACCTCACCCCGGGAAGGGAATGGGAGGCTGCATCTCAGATCCTTTCCGTAAACGGCATGAGACCTGAACATCCCAATCATGAGAAGGCGTTGCGGGAGATTGAGATGGTCCTCGTGGAATTTGCCCGGACCAACCCCGGCGGAGGACAACTGCCCACGGCCAGGTTGCGGGCAATAATGCGAAAGTACAAGAGATAGTTCTTGAGATTCCCATCAGAGATGCCAGGCCTGTTCGGGTTTCGCCGGCGACCGACTCTTTTCACGCGCCTTATTGCTGCGGCTGCGCCGGTTATTCTCGTCTCTTTGGCCTGCCACAGCAGCCTGCCGGCAGAACAAGATGGGAGTCCCCCTGCCCCGCGGCTCGTGCCTTCGTTCCCGTCCCCAGCCCGGGTGGCAGTGCCGTTGTATCCCCAATGGTGGGGCGTCCCTGCACAACTCCCCGAACCCATTGAATGCAGGGAACCCGGGAAGTGCGTGAAATGCCACGAGGAGCAAGCACAGATGGATCCTTCCCACGCCGTCTCCTGCGTCGCGTGCCACGGCGGGGATTCGTCCTCGGAGAACGAAGAGATTGCTCACAAAGGCCTCATTCCTGATCCAGGCGATTTGGGGAGCGTTGACAAGACCTGCGGAAAGTGCCACCCGGAAGAGAGTCGCCGAGTCAAGACATCCGTGATGGCACTTGCTCCTCGAATTATCAACCACACTCGATTCGCGTTCGGCACTCAGGACAAGCCTCTACCGGCATACGCCACCGTGGATGCCGGAAGCCTCAAGCAGGTTCCCCACCCTTCCTTTTCAACAAACCTTGGCGACGACCTGCTTCGACGCTCGTGCCTCCGCTGTCATCTCCACACCCGAGGGGCATCCCGGTTCGGAGAGCATCGGGGCAAAGGATGCTCCGCTTGCCACATTGCCTATCCCAACAGCAGCGATGGCAGGCCTCGTGGCCACGTCATCGTTCGGAAAACCGGGATCACCGCGTGTCTGAAGTGTCACAATTCCAACCACGTGGGAGCGGACTATGTGGGGCTCTTCGAGAAGGATTTCGAACGCGGATTTCGCAGTCCTTTCATGGCGGGACGATTGCCGCCGAGAATTTACGGCTCCGAGCAGCACCGTTTGGCCTCGGACATACACTTTCGACGCGGAATGGAGTGCATGGACTGTCACACACTCGACGAAGTGCACGGTACCGGCGAGCTTCCCGGCACGTCCGCGTCTCAAGTGACGATTTCGTGCGAGGCCTGTCACGTCAGAGGCGACCACCCCGCAGCACTTAAAGAGGATAGCGGAGAGATCATCCTGCTGAAAGGAAAGGGGCGGAAGATCCCCGTATGGAACCGTGCCATAATCCCACATCAGGTAGAGGCGCACATAGCCAAACTCAAGTGTTCCGCGTGCCATGCAACATGGTCTTTCCAGGACTACGGTTTGCACTTGATGCTTGAAGAAAGAGCAGACTACTGGAAGTGGGCTCTCACCCAAGGACAGAATGATCCGCAAATCCAGGAAATCCCCCACAGATACGCGGGAACCTACGCGGACGTGCTTCCGCCACCTGGCGGAGCCACGCCCGATAAGCCTGTTTCGGAATGGAAGCCCCCGGTCACCAAGGATTGGCTCACTGGAGAAGCTCGCAGCGGAGCGTGGTTCCGAGGCTACACTGCTCGACGGTGGGAAACTCTGCCCCTTGGTTTCAATTCAAGAGGAAAAATCTCTCTGATGCGGCCCATGTATCAGTATGTGATCTCCCACGTTGATTCCACTGGGACTCTGTTGGTCGACAGGGTGATTCCCAGGACCGGTTCCGGAGATCCAGCGCTCATTTTCAACCCCTATGCGCCTCACACCATTGGCGAACGGGGCAGAAACTGCCACGAATGCCACGGCAATCCCTCAGCGGCTGGACTGGGTGAGGCGCTGCGAGGAATTAAGACTCCGGGGATCACTCCGATCTGGAAGCATGAACAGCAGATTCCCGGCCATGTCTTCAGGTGGGACGCCATGGCGGACATGGAAGGAAAAGCCCTCCAGAAGAGCACTCATCCCGGCGCAGGCCCGCTGGATCGGGACACGATCGGCCGACTCATGAACCCTTCGAGCCTGCATCGGGTTCTTTGGCACAAGTATTTGACCATTGTTCCAAGCCAACCTTGACAGCCTCTCGGAACCGGCTGTATGTATTACCTTCAGTTGAAGAACGCGATGGATGCCAATGAAAAAGACCGAATCCAAGATTACTCCGGAACAAGTGGATTACGTGGCGCACCTCGGGCGACTGCACCTCGCTCCTGAAGAGAAAAGGAAGTATCAGGCGCAACTGGACGACATCCTCAAGTACATGGACATGCTTGCTGAGGCGCCCACGGACGACGTGCTGCCAATGGCCGGTCCGGTTGAGCTGTATACCCCTTTCAGGGAAGACGAGGTCAAGCCATCGTTGCCCTTGGAAGAAGCGCTGGCGAATGCGCCTGCCAGGGTCGGGACCTCCTTTCTGGTACCGAAGGTCATAGAATAGACGAACCGATGCGCTTGCGATTCGGCTTGTTACGGAAGGGCGACCGGCGCCAAGGGTTTGTCACGAAATAGACGATGGAGACGGCTGTCGATCCTACGGCAGGGGCAGACCTGCGTGTCTCCCCCAAAAACCGGGCGCGCACCGCCGAATAGGGCGGACACATGGGGCCGCCCCTGCCATGAATGCGCAGCCTGTTTCCTGAACATCCATAAGGTGAGGCAATACCCGGCGGGAGCCTTCCGTCTTTCGGACCGACGTGAGCTTTCCTTCAGAAAAGGACCACGATGCACACCAACCTTTACGAAAAACCCGCAACCGAACTCTGCAAGCTGCTTGCGAACAAAGAGGCGAGTTCAGTCGAGATCACAAGATCTTTTCTTGAGCGAATCCAGGCCGTGGAAGAAAGGGTTCGAGCCTTTGTGACCGTCACCCCTGATCTAGCGATCGAGATGGCTCAGGAAGCGGACCGCCGAATTGCTGCCGGAAACAACGGCCCCCTGACCGGCCTGCCCATCGCAGTTAAGGATAACATGTGCGTCAAGGGCCGCAGAGTCACCTGCGGTTCGAGAATTCTCGCGAATTTTGCCCCGCCTTATGACGCTACCGTGGTTCGTCTCATGCGCGAAGCAGGAATGGTCATTTTGGGGATGGCGAACATGGATGAGTTCGCGATGGGGTCCTCAACCGAGACGTCGTACTGGGGACCGACTCGTAATCCATGGAATCCCGAGATGACACCCGGCGGATCGAGCGGAGGCCCTGCCGCGGCTGTCGCAGCCATGGAGGCTCCGGTTGCTCTTGGCTCAGACACCGGGGGATCCATAAGACTCCCTGCCGGCTTCTGCGGAGTCACCGGTATCAAGCCTACGTACGGCGCAGTTTCAAGGTATGGCTTGGTGGCGTACGCGTCGAGTCTGGACCAGATCGGCCCCATTGGACGCGACGCGCGGGACATGGCCCTGATTCTCAACCTTATCTGCAGCCATGACCCCATGGATTCCACATCGGCGCCCATGGAGCACCCGGATTTCATCTCGGTGTTGGACAAGCCGGTGAAAGGCATGACAATCGGCCTCCCCAGCGAGTTTTTCAGCAAACTGGAAGACCCGGATGTGGACAAGGTCATGTCGGAAACTCGGGTGGTCTTCAAAAGCATGGGGATTAGCTTCATCGAGCTGTCGCTTCCTCACTTGGATTACGGCATTGCAGCGTACTACATCATAGCCCCCAGCGAGGCATCCTCCAATCTTGCCCGGTTTGACGGAGTCAAGTACGGCCACAGATCGGCACAATTCGAGAGCATGATAGATATGTACTGCAGAACCAGGGCCGAAGGCTTCGGCCCGGAAGTGAAACGGCGGATCATGCTGGGAACGTATGCACTGTCTTCCGGGTACTACGACGCGTATTACCTGAAGGCTGCCAAAATCCGAACGCTTATCACCAATGATTTCAAGAACGCGTTTCGGACCTGCGACGCGATACTTTGTCCCATCGCGCCGACGCCTCCGTTCAAAATCGGCGAGAAGATCGACGATCCGATTCAGATGTATCTCACGGACGTGTTTACCATACCTGTCAACATGGCGGGTCTCCCCGGAATGGCAATACCGGGGGGCTTTTCACGGAACGGCCTCCCTGTCGGGATACAGCTCATCGCACCGCACTTCCAGGAGGCAAGGCTCGTGCAGTTAGCATCCGCATTTCAGCGGGAAACGGATCATCACCTGAAAAGTCCCGTTCTGTAGGATTGATTCATGGAATACGAACCAATTATCGGACTCGAGGTGCATGCCCAGCTCCTCACTGATTCCAAGGCGTTCTGCTCATGTACTACCCGCTTTGGGGCAGAGCCCAATATGAACACCTGCCCTATCTGTCAGGGAATGCCGGGCACATTGCCTGTGCTCAATCGAAAAGCACTTGAATTCACTGTGAAAATGGCTCTGGCCTGCCATTGCAGGATAAGCGAATTCAGCCGGTTCGCAAGAAAGAACTACTACTACCCGGACCTGCCGAAAAACTATCAAATCTCTCAGTACGAACTCCCAGTCGCGGAAGGCGGGTACGTGGAGATCGAAACGGAGCAGGGAAACAGACGAATACCCCTGACCCGAATACACATGGAGGAAGATGCGGGCAAGCTTATTCACGATGAGAACAAGCCGCTCTCTTACGTTGACCTCAACCGTACCGGGGTGCCGCTGATAGAGATCGTTTCCGAGCCCGAAATACACTCGCCCCAAGAGGCTGCCGAATACCTGCGCGCACTGAGATCCATTCTCGTGTACCTTGATATCTGCGACGGCAATATGCAGGAAGGCAGCTTCCGTTGCGACGCCAACGTGTCGGTCCGCCCCAAGGGAGAACAGGCCCTTGGAGTAAAAACCGAAGTGAAGAATATGAACTCGTTCCGAAACGTCCAGCGCGCATTGGAATATGAGATCGACCGCCAGATCGAAGCCGTCAAGGCAGGAGAGAGAATCGTTCAGGAAACCAGGCTCTTCGATCCCTCAACCGGCGCCACAGCGGCTATGCGGAGCAAGGAATGGGCCCACGACTATCGCTATTTCCCCGATCCGGATCTCTTGCCGCTTCGGGTGGAACCTTCCCTGGTGGAGCGTCTGCGAAACGAACTCCCCGAACTGCCGTTTCAGAAGAAAGCCCGATTTGTCGAGCAATTCGGCATTCCACCATACGACGCGGGTGTCTTGACCGCGTCCCGGGATCTGGCCGCATACTTCGAGCAGACCGTGGCTCTGTTCCCCCAACCTAAGACGGTCAGCAACTGGATCATGACCGAACTCATGAGAATGCTCAAAGGCGAAGAAGAAGGTATAGGATCGTGCCTGGTGAGCGCGGAGCAACTCGCAGGTCTGCTGAAATCCGTTGACGACGGGACCATCTCGGGGAAGATTGCCAAGACCGTTTTCGAGGAAATGTACGCAACCGGGAAGGACCCGGCCGCGATAATCAAGGAAAAGGGCCTCGTACAGATTTCGGACTCGGGCGAACTCGCAGGCCTGGTAAAACAAGTGCTCGATGACAACCCGCAAGAACTGAAGAAGCTGCTGGCAGGCAAGACCGGCCTGAAGAAGTTCTTTGTGGGACAAGTAATGAAAACTACCAAAGGAAAGGCCAACCCCCAGTTGGTCAATGACATTCTGAACGATGAGCTGAAAAAACGGGGCTTCAGCGAGTGATGAGCCGCGGACTTGTGAGGGGAAAAAGCGCCGATATACTGGGCAGCGGTGCCGCACCTCGGGAGAAGCATGCCGTCGGCCATTGGCCGGGCGTCCTGACCCGTCAGAATGCGTCACTGCATTTCTGCCAAAGAACCCTTAGATTTGCTAACATGAAAGTCTATAGTTTAGCTGGCCTAAGCTAGTCCGAAAATACGGCTCTTTTCTCAGGTAACCAGCCGTCTTCCAATATCGAGGTTAATTTTTTGTAATCAAGCACTTATCCGTGTCAGGATCCCCCAGGGCTCAATCGAAACATTCCGGCGGAAAAAAAATACTTGAATCGCACCGGCAAATGGTGGCACACTTACGGATTACGGCCATTGCCGGAAAACGGGACGGATTACGTCGGGATGGAAACAAAGCCGATTAAGATAGTAGTGTATCACTGCCGCAACCTGCAGCTTTTCAACAATGGAAATCAGAAAGCTCTTGCACGCCGCAAGCCCGGTCTAAAGCTCGTACCGATACCCTGTTCCGGAAAAGTGGAAGCGCACCATCTGCTCAAGACCCTTGCAGCGGGAACTCAGGGGGTCCTTGTGGTAGCCTGCGAAGAGAAGGCATGCCGCTTCGTCGAGGGCTCAATGAGGTCCCACAAGAGAGTGGACTATGCGAGATCCTGGCTCGAGGAATTGGGTATTGAGCAGGAGAGGGTCGAATACGTCCACGTGCCTCCGAGAGACTTGGACGCTCTGGAGCGGCTTATCGACGAGTTCAAGGCGCGCGTTGAAGCTCTGGGGAACATGTTCTCCGAGAGATCCCCATGACCCAACGGCGCCGGCAATGCCGATTCGCGGCGGTTACAGCAGGCGACACAATAGTCAACGAATGCGACTAACGTCACAGGAGTGACACGGTCACCCTGGGAGGATTTACAGTGATAGTAGCGGAGCGTAAGCCCATAGAAGAAATCAAGCGGATGTTGGAGGGGTATCCTTCCGTTCTTGTTGTGGGATGCGATTCCTGCGTTGCCGAGTGCGCTGCGGGAGGCCACAGAGAAACGCAGCTTCTTGCTGCGGCTCTCCAACTCGCTTTCGGCAAGGAAGGGAAGAGCCCCGTGATCACGGAAGCCTGCATTGACAGGCAATGTGTGGACGATTTCATTGAATCCATAGCAAGCCTGGTGCCTGAACACGCCGCGATCCTGTCCCTGGGGTGCGGCGCCGGCGTGCAGGCCCTTGCCAGGGTATATTCGGACAAGCCGGTGTTCCCGGCCCTTGACACCCTGTTCATCGGAGAAACTGAGATGAGAGGCATCTGGCAAGAGAATTGCCTGGGTTGCGGGCAGTGCAAACTGGGATACTTCGGAGCGGTATGTCCGGTGACCAGGTGCTCCAAGCGGCTGATGAACGGCCCATGCGGGGGCTCGAAGGACGGCAGGTGCGAAGTGAACCCCGATATTCGTTGCGGCTGGCAGATGATCATAGACCGGCTGGAAGCTCTGGGGGAATTGGCCAGGCTGAGCGAGTACATTCCGCCTGTTGACTGGTCAACGTCTCATTCGGGCGGTCCGCGCCGCGTGGTGAGGGAGGATCAGTTACCGTGAAGACTCGAAGCAGACTGGAGAAGGTGCTCAACGCGGGGCTTTTCGCGGTCACTGCTGAATGCGGCCCGCCCAAGGGTTCCAACCTTTCGGTGCTGGAAAAGAAGGCCGGCTTCCTCAAAGGCCGGGTGGACGCGGTTAACGTGACGGACAACCAGACTGCAATTGTGAGGATGTCCTCCCTGGCAGCGTGCTCGATTCTCAAGGGGCTTGGTCACGAACCGGTCCTTCAGATGGTCACCAGGGACCGCAACCGCATCGCTCTCCAGAGTGATCTGTTCGGGGCTTATGCGTTGGGGATCAGCAACGTTCTCTGTCTCACCGGCGATCATCACAGTTTTGGCAATCAGAAGCAGGCGCTTGGAGTTTTTGACCTCGATTCGATTCAGCTTGTACGAACCGTCAAAGATATGCGGGATGAGGGCAGAATCATAGGCGGAGATGAGATAGACGATCCGCCGAAGATGTTCATCGGAGCCGCTGCTAATCCCTTTGCCGATCCGGTGGGCTTCAGAGTCGCACGGCTGGCCAAGAAGATCGAGGCGGGTGCGGATTTCATCCAGACTCAGTGCGTATTCAATCTTCACCGTTTCGATGAGTTCATGAGGCAGGCGCGGGAAGCCGGTCTCACGGAGAAGGTGAAAATCCTCGCAGGAATCACGCCCTTGAAGAACGCGGGCATGGCCCGTTACATGGCGACACAGGTCGCAGGCATGGATGTGCCCGAGGAATTGATCAAACGCATTTCGGGAGTGCCCGAGGGAAACCAAGCGGCAGAGGGCATCAAGATCGCGGCAGAGACCATAAGCCGCGTCCGGGAAATCAAAGGGGTCGCAGGCATTCATCTAATGGCTATCGAATGGGAAGAGAAGGTGCCGGAAATCCTTGAACAAGCCGGATTGGCATCGCGGCCGCAAGTGTGAACAAAGCATGGGCCGCCCGGACTGACTTGCTTTTTGTTCAGAGAGAATTGACACATGCCCAGGAAGTATCACATCGAAGCGCACGAAACCCCGCATCGCTTTCCCGCGATAGGAAGATCGGGAATCATAGACTGGGGTGAAGGGTGTCTCAAATGCGCCCAATGCGTCAAGTATGAATGCGTCTATGGAGTGTACGGCAAGAGAACTTTCTCCGCGGACATATTCGGCGACACTATAGACGAGTACTGCAAGGACTGCTTCCGTTGCGTTCAGGGTTGCCCCAAGCGCCTTATTCACAAGACGATCAATCCCGAATGGGAACAGTTGGGCGACGACATCTACACACCAACCGTAATCTCGGCCACATGGGAGCAGGCCAAGACAGGAAAGATCCCTGTTTCCGGATCAGGGTACGGCGGCATGTTCTCCGGTCCCGGCTTCGATTCCATGTGGACGGACATGAGCGAAATCGTACGCCCGACCCGAGACGGAATCCACGGCCGGGAATACATTTCCACCGTAGTCGACCTGGGACGCAGGCCGGCCCGGCTGAGATTTGACACCCACGGAAAATTGCTGAACGAGACAATCCCGTTTGTCAGGCTCCCGCTTCCCATTCTGTTTGACATGCCGCCCTTCGGCCGGATTTCCCCTGCGGTGGGCCGGGCCATGGCCGTGGCCGCGTCGAAAATCGGCACCCGGATGCTTGTTCCCTATTCGAAAATGAACCTGTTCGGCGACTATCCGTCCGGCGTTGTCCCCGTGCTGGACGGCAGCGACGTGGACGGCCAATGGCTTTCTTTGTTCGACATGGTCCAAGTGCCGTACTCCGACGACGTGATGGACGTGATTGGCAGTCTCAAACAAAGGAAGCCCGACCAGGTAATCGCGGTTCGGCTGCCTGCTGCCCGGGCTGAGATCCCGTTGATCCTTGACCTTGCCCGCAACGGCGCGGAAGTGATTCATTGTTTGGCCGATCAGCGAGGATTCGAACCGGACGCGCCGGATGGTGTGCATCTGAAGGATTTTCTCAGAGAAGCGCATGCGAAGCTGATGGAGCTGGGCATCCGGGACGAGGTGACTCTGGTGGCGGGCGGCGGCATTGCCATGGCAGAACACGTGATCAAGGCCATGCTGTGCGGCGCGAACCTAGTTTCCATTGATATCCCGCTGCTGATAGCCCTTGAGTGCCGGGTGTGCAGAAACTGCGTCGAGAACGGGCCCTGTCCGGTTCGGATGTCTGAGGTAGAACCCGGCCGGGGCGCCCAAAGAATTGTGAACCTGATGGCCGCGTGGCACAACCAATTGCTCGAGATCATGGGCGCAATGGGCATCCGCGAGGCGAGAAGGCTGCGCGGAGAACAGGGCCGGGTGATGTTCTTCGAGAATCTCGAGGCGGAGACTTTCGGCCGCCTCTTCGGAAACCGCAAGTCTTGGTAAGGAATAGTCCTTGATGGCCTACAAGAATATATGGAGTGAAGTTCCTCCTGCCGCCGTCGCAAATGCCGTTTCCCGGTTCAAGCGCGGAATGGGCAAATACGCTGTTGTGATTTCCGACGCTTGCAACGACTGTCTGAAGTGCGTGGCCGTCTGTCCCGAAGGCGTCTTTCGCGCGCGCGGCGGCAAGCTCGTTCCGCCCTTCGATCACTTGTGCCTGGGCGTTCAGTGCTCCAGGAAATCCGACCGCTGTGTGCGCAACTGTCCTGTACATGCCATAAGCGTGGGCTTGAATCCCTCGGCCGAGGCCCTTGGCGACAAGAGATGGACCGCGGATCTGCTCATGAGCACCTGGTACATGTCCGAGACGGGGAAATTGCCCAAACATGATCTTGAGTACAGAGTCGGCGCATCAGGCGGCGGGTTCGACAAACTCCGATTCCTGTTCCCCAAGCGTCCGCCGAGATCCGACCTGGACCCGGATCAGATCGACACATCCATAAGCCTCAACAGGCGCGCGGACAGGCGAGTGAAGATCGACATTCCACTGCCGCTGTACGGTGGCGGCATGTCGTTCGGCTCCATCAGTCAGATCACCATGCTCAGCAGGGTCCGCGCATTCGCCGCCTGGGGATCGCTGACGTGCACCGGAGAAGGCGGCTATCCCGAATCGCTGTATCCCTTTGACGACCACGTGATAACCCAAGTCGCCACCGGCCTATTCGGAGTTAAGGAAGAGACCGTTCAGCGCGTCAAAGTCGTTGAGTTCAAGTACGCTCAGGGGGCAAAACCCGGGTTGGGCGGCCATTTGCTCGGCGACAAGGTTACGCCTGCCGTGGCGCGTATCAGGGAGACCGTGGCCGGATCCTCACTTTTCAGTCCATTTCCGTTTCATTCGGTCTATTCGGTTGAAGATCACCGCAAGCACATCGACTGGATCAAGACCATTAACCCCATGGCTCTGGTTTCAGTCAAGGTTTCTACGCCCACGGACGTGGACATGGTAGCGGTTGGGTCGTACCATGCCGGGGCTCACATAATTCACCTCGACGGATCTTACGGAGGCACCGGGGCCGCTCCGGACGTGGCCAAGAAAAACATCGCGATGCCCATCGAATACGCGATTCCCAAAGTCCACGCATTTCTGCTGGAGGAGGGCATCCGGAACGAAGTGACCTTGATCGCTTCCGGCGGGATTCGTACCGCTTACGATGTGGCCAAGGCAATTGCGCTAGGTGCGGACGGGGTTGTGACCGGGACATCCGAACTGGTGGCCCTGGAATGCGTGCGCTGCCACAACTGCGAGAGAGGCCGCGGCTGCGCCAGAGGCATAGCTACTACGGACCAGGAACTTGTCGGCCTGATGGACCTTGAATGGGGAACCCAGCGCATAATCAACATGCTGCATTGCTGGAGAGACCAGTTGAGGGAGATCCTTTACAGATTCGGCCTGGACAGCATTCGCCGGCTGGTGGGCCGTACTGATCTCCTGGCGCACCTGGACTACAACGCAAATGTCCCTGACGATGATATCCGCCGACCGCCCGAATGAGGCTTTATGATGAGAAATATACGTTCGTTCGCTGAAGAGTTGATAGAGTCCCGCAGGAGAGAATTGGCAGTCGGGGAACTCCCCGTGAACATCAAACGAGAGAACGAGGGGGGCTGCGGTGTTACGGGATTTGCCGTCAGCATCCCAGTTCCGGGACGCCACATATTCGAGCCCTCGATCCGGATGCACAATCGAGGCAACGGCAAAGGCGGCGGCATCGCCGCGGTGGGCTTCGATCCGGACCAGCTTGGGGTGACACGTGAGGTTCTGGACAGTCACTATCTGCTCAACATTGAGTTGCTGGAAGCTCGCAGTCTTGACGAACTCAGGGAGAAATGGATACGGCCGGTTTTCGACATAGCCAAGGAGGAGACCCTGGACCGCCTTGAGGATTACAGAGACCTGCAAGGGCTCGAAGTCCAACCGCCTGATGTTTGGCGGGCATTCGTCAGGGTCAAACCCGCTGTGCTCAAGGAGTTCATTGAGAGGAACGGGCTGCAAGGGATTGCGCCGAGAGCGGCTGAGGATGAGTTCGTGAGCCGCAACTCGTTTAACATAAACAGGCATTTCTACAGCTCTGTCGGTGAGAAGCAGGCTTTTGTGGTTTCCCACGGTCGAAACATGATGATACTCAAGGTGGTGGGCTTCGCCGAGCACGTAGTCCGGTACTACAAACTGGAAAACTTGCTGGCCCACGTGTGGATTGCTCATCAGCGTTATCCCACCCGGGGGAGAGTCTGGCATCCGGGCGGCGCTCACCCCTTCATGGGACTCAACGAAGCCCTTGTCCACAATGGCGACTTCGCGAACTACCATGCAACGAGCGACTACCTCAGACAGCGTGGAATGTTTCCCCTTTTCATGACGGACACGGAAGTGAGCGTGATGCTGTTCGACCTGTGGAACCGTGTGTACGGTTACCCCCTCGAGGTCATTTTCGAGGCTCTGGCTCCCACCGGAGAACTCGATTTCGACATGCTTCCTCGCGAAAAACAGGCGCTCTACGACGCGATCCAGTCCGCGCACATCCATGCGTCGCCGGATGGCCCATGGTTCTTCATCATCGCAAGGAACATCCCCGAGCAGGATACGTATCAGCTTATCGGCGTAACCGACACATCCATGCTCAGGCCACAGGTGTTCTCCCTGTACGACGGCGAGGTCCAAGTTGGACTGGTCTGCTCGGAAAAACAGGCTATTGACGCAACTTTGAGATCTCTGGCCTCAGAGGATCCCAGGTTCAGCCCGATCGCGGACAAGTATTGGAACGCGAGGGGCGGATCCCTGGATGACGGTGGAGCTTTTGTCTTCAACCTGTCGCCTGCGGAAAACGGGTCACGAAAGCTCGAGTGCTTCAACAAGTTCGGCGAGAACGTGACCGTTCCGCCGAGAAAGCCGCTGGACATAACCCAGGCCGTGGTCAAGCCCTCCGACCACGAAAGCAGAATATCTCCAATGCTTACCGAGGCGGTCGGTTCGGGTGAACCTGCGCGCATCTTCAGGCTTGTGCGGGACAACGCGCAGGACTGGGATTACAACACTCTCAGGTGGGCATTGACCAGATTAAGCCGGAGGGCGCGCCGGTTTCACAACCTCCTGCCTGTTGTGATCGAGGCATTGACCCTTGTGTTGGATCGCCCTATCCCCTTGGGCAATAAGAAACGCTCCGCGCTTATCCGGATCGTGACCGACGAACTGTACGCCTTGCTAAGGTCCCTGCCGAGGATCGTGGATGTGCTTGACGTGGGCAGATACACCCTGGTGGACTATTCGCTCCGGGATGCTCTCAGACCCCCCATCGCCATGGAAACCACTCTGGTGGTCGATGCGGGCGATTTCCCGCCCGAGGGTGACGAAAGCGATGCAGTGCTCCTGACAGGGGCATACAGGCTTGGCTGGAGGCAGTTCATTGTTTTCAATCTCAGAGGCCAGCGGTTCGAGGGGTGCGGATTGGGACCTAAAACCGACGACGTGCGGATCGACCTGTACGGCTCTCCCGGAGACTACATTGCCAGCGGTGCCGACGGAATGGAAGTGCACGTTCATGCGAACGCCCAGGACCAGGTCGCACAGATCATGAAAAGGGGCGTGCTGGTTATTCATGGCGATGTAGGCCAGTGTTTCATGTACGGGGCAAAAGGAGGCGCTACGTACGTGCGCGGTAACGCGGCGGGGCGGCCCCTGATCAATGCTGCCGGGCATCCGCGGGTCGTGATTAACGGCACCGCGCTTGACTTCCTCGCCGAGAGCTTCATGGCCGGAGACCCTCTCAAGGGCGGAGGCTTCGTCATAGTCAACGGCCTGTCCTTTGATGAGGACGGCAACATGGTTTTCCTCGATCGTCCCTATCCCGGCTCCAACTTGTTTTCACTTGCTTCAGGCGGCGCTCTTTACATCCGGGACCCTGACGGTCAGGTGGTGGAAGAGCAACTCAACGGAGGGCGGTTGGCCGAGCTTACTGATAAGGACTGGGAGATCATTCGCCCGTATCTTGTCGAAAACGAAAAACACTTCGGAATCGGTCTGGACGACCTGCTTACCGTTGATGGGACTCGGCGAGCGCCTCACCATGTTTACCGCAAAGTGGAAGCGGTTCCTCTGGCGGTGCTCACCAAGATACCCGAGACCGACGACTCCCAGTGGGCTGCCGGCCGCGTACAGAAGGCCGTGTGAACTCGCTGCGCGATCAGCCGGGCAGCGTCTGAAGTATAGTGGTTGCCAAGAGAGATTTCCAGTTCTTGGTAGAAGCGGGTTTCAAACCCGCCCGTGCTCCAGCCCCCTGAACGCTCACCTGTACCCCGCCATTTCCTTCAGGCGGGCGATTCTTTCCTCGATTGGCGGATGCGTGGAAAACAGGCTCGCTAGAGCCTGACCAGAAAACGGGGCTACAATGAACATGTGCGCGGTGGCTTGGTTCGCTTGCATGGGGATGGCCTCAGCCCCCATGGCCAGCTTGTTCAGAGCACCGGCCAGCCACAGCGGATTCCCGCAGATTTGAGCCCCTGTCTCGTCGGCAAGATATTCCCTGGAACGCGAGATAGCCATCTGAATGATCATTGCCGCAATCGGGGCCAGCACAACCATGAGTAAGGCGCCGATCAGGGACATGGCGGCACTACCCTCGCCCTCCTCGTCACGAGACCCGCCGCCCAATAGAAGCCCGAAATGGGCGACGTAAGTAATGGCTGCGCCTATGGTTGCTGCAACGGACTGAATAAGTATGTCCCGGTTCTTGATGTGGGACAGTTCGTGCGAAACCACTCCGGCCAACTCCTCCCACGAAAGAAGCTTCAGTATTCCCTCCGTCACCGCGACAACAGCATGGTCGGGATTGCGGCCTGTGGCGAAGGCATTGGGCGACTCATCGGGAATGATGTACACCCTGGGCATGGGAATCCCGGCCTGGTTGGCCAGCCGGGCCACCATGTGGTACAAATCCGGAGCCTGAGATTCTTCCACTTGCTGGGCTCCGTACATGCTAAGCACTATCTTGTCGCTGAACCAGTAGCTTCCGAAATTCAAAGCCACTGCTACCGCGAGAGCGATCAGAGCACCCTTCTGACCGCCGATCAGGCCGCCTATGACGACCAGCAGCCCGCCGAGCGCAGCAAGAAGAATCAACGTCTTCATCCGATTCATCTGTATTCTCCTGTTATGATTATGCAAATTGTTGTCATCAGTTAGGGCTCCGTTGAGTAAGTTCGGCGCCGTGTTCCCGTAAGATGCGCGTCGGCGCATTCGCAGTGGGACCGGCATCTTGCCGGTCTCCGGAGCCCGATTTGACGGACCGGCAAGATGCCGGTCCTACTGATCAAGAACCACTGCCTGCCCCTCCTTCATCTCCCGCTGTCGAAGCGGTCACCTGCCTTCAAGCGTCGCCCCATAGCGAACTCCCGTGCTCCAAGACGTTTCTTGCCCGGCGCCTGGATCTCCTTGAGAATAAGCAATCCCTTTCCGGTTCCTACCGCTACGCCGTCGGGACGCAGGACCAATATCTCTCCCGGGTTGGCTGAACCTTCAGCCGCAGCGGCATTCCACACTTTGACCGCCTGTCCCGACAAATACGTGAACGCGGCCGGCCACGGATTCATGGCTCGCACCAGACGACTCAGGCTCACCGCGTCCTGTTGCCAGTCGATAAGTCCGTCCTGCTTGGCGAGAATTCCACAGTATGTTGCCATGTTGTGGTCCTGCGGTCGCGGTCGGATCCGGCCTTGCTTCATCACTTGCAGAGTTCGGACAACCAATCGCGCCCCGGGTTCCGCCAACTTGTCGTGAAGAGACCCCGCGGTGTCTTCTTCTTCGATTGAAATTTCCTCTTCAAGAAGGATGTCACCCGTATCCATTCCTTCGTCCATGAGGATGGTGCAAACGCCGGTTGTCTTGTCACCGGCAAGCAAAGCCGCACTGATAGGCGACGCACCGCGGTGACGGGGCAGCAGAGATGCATGAAGGTTGACGCACCCCATTGGCGGCAGGTCCAGGACACGCTTCGGAAGAATCTTCCCGTACGCGGCAACCACTATGACCTCCGGCTCCCAACTCCGGAGAAGACGGAGGAAGTCATCTCCGCAGATGCCCTGCGGGTCGGCTACGGAGAATCCCAGTTCCAGCGCGATGCTTTTCACGGGACTGGGAGACGGCAGTCGCCCGCGGCCTCGGGGCTTGTCCGGCTGAGTGACCACGCCTGCAACAGTGAAGACCGAAGCAAGCGCCTTGAGCGTAGGTACGGCAAACTCAGGCGTTCCCATGAAGACCACGGATGCACTCAATCGCCCCTCCCGGCCATCTTTCTCAACTTCTTGCGATAAAGGTTTCTCCTGAGAACCGAGGCATAATCGAGAATCGTAGTGGCTTCCAGATGGTCGATCTCGTGCTGAAGAGCCCTTGCCAAGAGACCGTCCGCTTCAATGGCGAGCGGGCTGCCGTCAAGATCGACACCCTCCACCCGGACTATTTTCGGACGCCTTATCTCCACACGAAAATCGGGCACGCTCAGACATCCCTCTTCGAAAGTGCATTCTCCTTCGGTGAGTGTTATAACGGGATTAATTACGAAAATCGGCTGCTTCTTCTTTTCCTTGGGATCAGCGCTTCCGTATTGAACGTCAACAACGATCAATCTGATCGGTTTTGCTACCTGATTCGCGGCAAGACCTATGCCGGGAGCCCTGTACATGGTTTCTGCCATGTCCTCTGCGAGCGCGACGATATCTTCGGTGATATTGGCGATCTCCTCGGCTCTCGTCATCAGCGCCCTGTGGGGGAGAACTACAACTGATCTCAAAGCCATTCGCTTCCCTTTCCCCTACAAATTCTTCCTTATAATTTCCACCTGATCCGAATGGTGTCAAGGGCTGACCGGCGAGTTGAAGCGCCAGTGACGGGAATTTCGCACTTCGCAGGCGAGAGTTCGCCGGGGAGACCGTACTACCTGCTGTTCTCCCCGTTGTCCAGCAGCACGAGATTGTCTGCATGCACCGCCTCGTCATTTCTGCGAAACCCGAGAACCCAGTCGATTTCAGCGGTCTGATGACCTTTGATTTTCTCCATTTCGTCCGAGGCATAGTTTGACAGGCCTATTGCGATTGTCTGTCCGTGCTCCGTTTCGATGGTCACCGCGGCGCCGTGCTGGAAAAGCCCCCTCACCGCTGTCACGCCTATGGGCAAGAGACTTTTTCCGCTGAGTTTGACCGCTCTAGCAGCGCCGGCGTCAACCACTAGGGCGCCCTCGGGTTCCAGGTGATAGCGAATCCATCGTTTACGTGCGGAGATTCGCTCCTTCCCGGGCAGGATAAGGGTGCCGATCATCTCACCGGCAATGATTCGGTCGACGACGCTGGGGATCTTCCCCCTGGCAATTACTACCGGGACTCCCGCTGCTCCCGCCTTCGAGGCCGCTTCCAGTTTCGACGCCATGCCTCCCCTGCCGACTGCGGATGTTGAGGAGCCGGCCAAGCTCCGAATCTCAGGCGTAATTCCCTCAACAAGAGTGATCAGGCAGGCGGACGGATTGGTCCGAGGATCGCAATCCATGAGACCTTCCATGTCGGTGAGAATGAGCAGGAGGTCCGCCTCGGCCACCGAGGCCACCAGAGCGGACAGATTGTCGTTGTCCCCGAACTGGATCTCTTCCACCATTACGGTGTCGTTTTCGTTGATGATCGGGACCACACCCCAGGAAAGAAGAGTCATCAACGTGTTTCTCGCGTTGAGATACCGCCGTCTGTGGGAGAGATCGTCTTTGGACAACAGCAACTGGCCCACCCTTACGCCGTGTGACCAGAAAGCTTCTTCGTAAGCGGCCATCAGTCCGGTCTGACCCACCGCCGCCGCAGCCTGTTTCTGGGGGATGGTCTTGGCCCCTCCCTTCAGTTCCATGCGTTTGACGCCTGCTGCTATCGCGCCGGACGAGACAATGACAATCTCTTTGCCCGCTTGCTTGAGCCGGCACACGTCATCCACGAGGCTCCGAATGTTCTGCCTGTCAAGCCCTTCCTCAGCGGTCACAACGCTTGAGCCGAGCTTGAGCACCACCCTCTTCAAATTGGCGAAAAGCGCTTCCCTTGAAATCGTCGTCTCATCCATTTTGGTTTCGAAGTCCCTTCAGCAACAGAGCGGTTTCGCCCAATAACCCCTTCAGACCTGCGCCGGTGGCGGCGGAGATCTGATGCACTTTGAGATCCCTGCTTCGGAGAGCCGATCTCAGGTCGGCCGCAGGAGCCTCGTTCTCGGGTAAGTCCATCTTCGTTATCACCACGATCATCGGTTTTTTCAGGAGGTCCTGAGAGTACAGGCTCAGTTCCGACATGATTATGAAGAACCTTTCCAAAGGTCCGGGCGTCAGATAGGGCGACGGGTCGATGAGATGGAGCAGTATCCGCGTGCGCTCGATGTGTCTGAGAAACCTGTCTCCCATGCCTGCGCCCTGGTGAGCGTTCTCTATCAGGCCGGGAATGTCTGCCATAACAAAATCGATTCCCCCGTCAACTCTGACCACGCCTAGAGCGGGGACCTTGGTGGTGAAGGGGTAGTCCGCTATCTCCGGTCGTGCGGCGCTGACCCTTGAGATCAGCGTGGACTTGCCGCTGTTGGGCATGCCGATGAGGCCCACATCCGCAATGAGCTTCAATTCAAGCCGCAGCAGGCGATCCTCGCCGGGAGCACCCTCCTCGAACCGCCTGGGCGCACGGTTTCGAGGCGTGGCAAACCGCGCGTTGCCTCGTCCGCCTCGTCCCCCTTTGGCCACGATTACCCGGGCATCCGCAGTGTCGATTTCCGCGACCACTTGCCCGGTCTCTTCGTCAATGACCACAGTTCCCAGCGGCACATTGATAATCAAGTCGGGAGCTGAACGGCCGTGCATGTCCTTGCCCTTGCCGTGAGCCCCGTGCCTGGCCCTATAGAGCTGCTGGTACTGGCAGTCGAGAAGGGTGTTCATGGAGGAATCGCCTGCTATGATCACGTCGCCGCCCTTCCCTCCATCTCCTCCGTCGGGGCCTCCCTTGGGGACAAAAGGCTCGCGGCGGAAGCTCAGGCATCCGCGGCCCCCGCGGCCGGATACTACTCTGATACGTGCCTGATCGACGAATTTCAAGGCTATGCTGCGCGTCTTGGGGAGATGGCCGCAAACGGCCGGGACTGTGGATTGCTCAAGTTCCGCCGGACCTGACCGGCTCCCATAACATGATCCCGACTCGACCCGGCTTTCGCGCTAACCGACGCCCTGGTGAGAAGCTGGATCATGCAGGAGGCCGGGGCAGAAATCGGCCGCGTTCATGAAGCCTGCCAAGGTTGCTACTCTGTCACTCTGGAACCACGGACACGCACTTTCTCTTGCGGCTTTTCTGCTCAAACTTGACTATGCCGTCAATCTTGGCGAAAAGCGTGTAATCCCGGCCCACTCCGACGTTTTCGCCCGGATGGAGTGCTGTTCCCCTTTGGCGGACGAGTATGCTCCCGGCCCGCACCTTCTGTCCTGCGAAGCGCTTCACGCCCATGCGTTGACCGGGGCTGTCCCTGCCGTTTCTCGAGCTTCCGCCTGCTTTCTTGTGGGCCATGATTGTTCCTCCTAGGTTCGGGTTCACTCAGCCTGTGTGGTTTCTAAGACCTGCGGCTCGGGTTCCACTGCTAGTACGGGCTGGGGAAGTATCTCCTCGATTCGCAATAGCGTATAGTACTGACGATGGCCTTGCTTCTTGTGGTACCCGTGTGTGCGTTTCTTCTTGAAGACGATGATCTTTGGATGCAGGGCCGTTCTGAGAATAGTGGCTTTGACAACGGCATCCTGGATCACGGGTGTTCCGAGCCGCATTGCTTCGTTATCGCCAATGGCGAGCACCTGGTCCAGTTCGATAGGGGTGCCGGGTGTCCCCGTGATTTTTTCAACTTTGAGGAAATCGCCCGGCTGGACCTTGTATTGTTTGCCGCCGGACCTGACGACTGCGTACATTGCAATCCTCCTGAACGGTAAATTTTTATTTTATCACTCTTGAGCTTTCATGTCAAGCTCAAAAAAAAGAAGCCGGGTTTTGTCTTGACACCTGATGGCCACAGTAATAAAATTACAAATTTACCGTAGTCATCACCTTGGAGGTTACGCCCCTCATGGCAGTCAAGATCCGACTCGCTCGACACGGAGCCAAGAAGAAACCCTTCTACAGAATCGTCGCAGCAGACTCATCCTCGCCGAGAGACGGAAGATTTCTCGAAATTCTCGGTACCTACGATCCAAGAAACAAAATCAGCGGGCTTAATCTGAACGTGGAATCCGTCCGCAAGTGGGTGTCCAACGGTGCGGAAATGACCAGTACCGTCAGAAAACTCATGCGACTCTCCCCAAAGCCTGCTCCCGTCGACGAAACCTGAATTTGCCGAGCCGTTCTCTTGCGGTCCCCGGCAAGGGTCCGTAGAAATGGAGGCGACCGATGAAGGAGCTGATCGAATTCATTGCAAAAGCGCTCGTGGACAACCCTGATGAGGTCTCCGTTTCTGAAGTGGAAGGTGAGATTACTTCGGTCATCGAGTTGAAGGTAGCGAAATCCGATCTAGGCAAGGTTATCGGAAAGCAGGGACGCACTGCCAGGGCCATGCGCACCATATTAAGCGCCGCTTCAACAAAACACAACAAGAGGGCGGTTCTCGAAATTCTTGAGTGACCTTCCCTCCATGTACCGCAAGCCGCCGGTCATGCATGGGCAGGGTGCGGAAAAATGTCCGGAGATAGGCTCGTAGTGATAGGGCAAGCAGGCAAGCCCTTCGGGATCAAGGGCGAAATAAGGATCAGGCCTTTCACCGAGTCCTTCGAGGCATTCGAGAGATCCGCAGTACTGGTGTTCGGGGAACACAGGTACAAAGTCCTGGGACTTCGGTTCCACAAGGGAGCGGCGTTGGCGTCCTTGGAAGGCATCGATACTCCGGAAAAGGCCCGGAACCTGGTTGGCAGTCTTGTCAGGACCTATGAGGAGAACCTGCCGCCCAAGGAGGAGGACGAGTACTACTGGTTCGAGCTTATGGGAATGAGAGTCCTCACAAGGGATGGCCGCGATCTGGGGGTTGTCGCCGGCATCATGGAAACCGGCGCCAATGACGTCCTGGAAGTGCAAGGAGACCTGGGGGAGATTCTGCTGCCCCTCATTGATGACGTAGTGCTGGAGGTGAATACGCAACGCAATGAAATGATTGTCGATCCTTTGGAAGGGCTCCTCCCGGATGCTTGATGTGAGAATCCTCACCATTTTCCCGGGAGTGTTCGACTCCTTCCTGGCGGTCGGCAATCCTGCCCGCGCTATTGATGCCGGGCTCTTGCACGTTCAGGCGCATGACTTGAGAGATTACGCCCTGGATCGGCATCATTCCACCGACGACTACCCATACGGCGGCGGAACGGGGATGATTATGAAGCCGGAACCTGTGGTGAGAGGGATTCGGCGCCTCAAGGGTATTCTGGATCAGCCATGGATAATCCTCATGACTCCCCAGGGACGGGTTCTCGATCAGGCTTATGCCGAGGAACTCGCTCGAATGAGGGCTTTGGTGCTGATCTGCGGAAGATACGAAGGCTTCGACGAGAGAATAAGAGCCTTCGTTGACTGCGAGATCTCGGTGGGCGACTATATACTCTCAGGCGGCGAAGTCGCTGCCATGATCATCGTAGACGTTGTCAGCAGACTGATCCCGGGAGTCTTGGGTTCGGACAGTTATCAGTGCGGTGAATCCTTCTACAACGGCTTGCTGGAATACCCTCAGTACACCAGGCCTCGTTCCTTCGAAGGCATGGAAGTGCCGACAGTGTTGCTGGAAGGACACCACGAAAAGATTCGAAGGTGGAGAAAAAAACAAGCCCTTATCAGGACGCTTGCCCGACGTCCTGAAATCCTGCAGAAAATGGCTCTTGACGACGAAGAACAGGAACTGCTGGACGAGATCGGGCGAGAGACAACAAGCGGAGAGAAGCCATGAATATATTGGAGCACATCGAGAGAGAGCACGTGAGACTCGACCTGCCGGACATCCGCGTGGGAGATACGATCAAGGTCCACGTGAGAATAGTGGAAGGCGAGAGGGAGAGAATCCAGGTCTTTGAAGGGCTCGTTATCGGGATGAACAGGAAGCGGGCCAGGACCAGCGTCACCGTGCGCAAGGTGTCTTACGGAATCGGAGTGGAAAGGGTTTTTCCGTTGCATTCTCCGATGATCGACAAGATTGAGATAGTGAACAGAGGCCGCGTCCGTCGCTCCAAGCTCTATTACATCAGAAAACTTCGAGGAAAGGCTGCCAGACTCAAGGAACGGAGCCCCAGGCCCTCATGATTCGTGGCTGCGAGTGCAATAAGGAGGCCTCGCGGGATGCGGTCCGGAGATGTACACCCATCTTGGCGCTACGAGGAGAAGGCAGCCGGGCATGGAGCATCGAGAATAGCCGGCGTTGATGAGGCCGGCCGAGGCCCGCTTGCCGGGCCGGTAGTTGCAGCGGCAGTGGTTCTTTCGCACCGAGATCCGCTTCCGGGCCTGAAGGACTCCAAGCTACTCAGCGCTTCCCGGAGGGAAGAACTATTCCCCCGGATAATGGAACTGGCAACGGCTGTCGGGATCGGAATAGCGGACGTGGAAACCATCGACAGGATCAACATCCTTGAGGCCACAAAACAGGCCATGACCATGGCCATCCAACAGATCCGGCCTTTACCTGACCATCTGCTGGTGGACGGACCGATAGGGCTGAGCGTGCCCATACCCCAGTACTCGATAATCGGGGGAGACCGGATCTCCTGTTCTGTCGCTGCTGCTGCGATCGTGGCGAAAGTGAGCCGCGACAGGATAATGTTGGAGCTTCACACGCTCTACCCCCAATACGGATTTGACAAGCATAAGGGTTATGGCACCAAGGACCACAGAGACGCCATCGTCCGTTACGGACCTTGTCCTGTTCACCGCAAGTGCTTCAAGGGCGTCAAAGAGCATATCCCCGGTCCTATCTTCGCCCCCGGCAGGTAGCTTGCCCCTCGCCGCGCAATATGGAGCTGACATTTCATGGATTTTCTTGAGATACTCAACGAAAAGTCTTTCCTGGGAAGGGAGTTCCTCACTTGGCTGTGGTTCAAGTCGGAAAAGACCGGAGGGACGATCGAGATCTCCGGCGGCAAGTTCGTTGAGGTCCTGTTTCTCGATAGGATGACCCTGGACCTGGCAGGAGCGGACACACCTCAAACGGTGAGTCTCAAAGGCGAGCATTCCGGGCTCCGGGAAGGCATGGCCGCTCTCCGGGAGGGCAAGAAGATCGAAGAGGCTCGAGTGTCGGTCCGGGCGGGAGACAATACGTTCACTATGCTCTTGAAAGGGACGTGGTTTTCATTTGGAGCTTTCAGGACGCCACCGGTCCTCCCCCAGGGCGAAGCCGACCCCGATGAAGGCCCCGAAGCGCGCTTCTTGGAAAAGGCCGCACTTATCGAGGAAGGAATGGAGATCGTGGATTCCCTCTTCGAGCATTTCGTGAAACTCAGGATATCCGACCAATGGGAATCAACGGAGCTTCCGGAAATGCGAAAGTGGATCGGCTCTTCAGCGGTTTGACGAATGATCAGGCAGGAGTTCTTGCAGCTTATCGGCTTTGACTTCGCTCCACGGGAAAGTGCTTCCACGGGAGGCCTTTCCTGAAGTGTCAGGCTTGAAAAATGGAAAGATTTCGCAGGCGCGAATCGAAAGAAGATCACGGGCCGGTTCTCGCTGATTGGCCGGAATGGATGGAATCCGAACGCTTACCCGGCGAGGAGTGGAAAAGAGAGAAGCTGCTCCGCGCACAGGCCATAATGGGACGATACGAAAGGGAACAGAAGAAAAGGTCTACGCGGCGGAAATGGGGAGGCATAAGCCTGATCCTTTTCGGGGTGGCAACGGGCGTAACCTCCTGCCCCTTCTATGCTTTCAGTCTGATTGGCCCTGAGACGATTCTCGCTTCATTGGGTTTTCTCGTAGCGGGCGGCGCCCTGATGATGAGTCGTCCCAAGGTCAAGGAAACCACTCAAGCTCTGATGATCGCACTGAAATATGGTAACGAACTCACCGTCACCAGGCTTGCCCTCGAGATGGATATTTCCCTCGAGAAAGCGGAGAAGATAGTCAAGGAAATGGTGCGCAACGATATTGCTGAAATTGACCTGGACCATCAAGACCCCGACCATGCCCTTGTTTACCGAATCAAGGGTTTGTAGATGATGGCGCCGCCCCGTTGCGAAACGGAACTTCGATTGACACGCGCCGACGGGTGGTTTAGTGTTCTCTTATGAAAATTTCGGACTCGGCGGAGGGCCTGCCTGGCTCTGCGCCCTATCTAGGTGCTTCGGAAGACCGGGTTGGAGCTTGATGTCTCCTGAAGGGTCGCATGATGGACATGGCGGGGGATCCGAGCGGCTGGGAATCCGCTCCGTAAGAGGGTTGGCAATCAGGATTTTCGTTCGCTCCCTTTTCCTGGAAACCCTTTGGAATTACAAAGGCATGCAGAATGTGGGGTTTTGTTTCTGTCTCCACCCGGCACTCCTGAAGATCTATTCCCGTCACGATCAAGTGCGGGATGCCATGGCCAGGCACTTGCAGCAGGTCAATACTCACCCTGCCATGGGTACCATGCTGGTGGGAATCACGGCGAAGCTGGAGCAGGAGTTCGACGCGTCTCAAGTCAGCCGTTACCGCAGGAGTGTCATGACCGCGCTTGCGGCACGAGGCGACCGGATTTTCTGGAACGGATTCAAGCCATTGGCGTCAATTTGCTCGGCGTTGGCCTGTTTGCTGTTTCTGGGACTTGCGACGGGTTCGTTCGTTTTTCTGGTAGTATATAATGTGCCTCACATGTGTTTTCGTGCCATGGGATTCGGGTGCGGATTCAAGAAAGGCCTCGCCTTGTTTGAAAGCCGATTCCGGAAGCAAACGGATATGCTCCTGGTTTGGATGAAACGGCTCTTGGCACTGGCGCTGGGAATGACCGCCGCGGCGGCTGTCATGATGGCAATCGAAGTGCCGGGGCCGACCGAGGCAGGCCTTCCACTTGAACGAGGGATGGTAATCCTAGGTTTGGGCTTCTTGGCTTTCTGGCTGTTAGACCGTGGGGCTCGCTTCGCACATGTGCTTGCCTTGAGTTCGGTCGCGGCAATTGGCCTGATATTGCTGACAGGTTTGGGCAGATGACGGTTAAGCAATCGGAAGCTATTGAAAAAGCGCTTGTAGTCGGCGCAGGATCGGGACTTCACGCCCGCGTGGCCACCATGATGGTCCGGGCGATGCAGAATTACGAATGTCACGTCACCTTGACCAAGGATGGAGTGGAAGTTAGTGCACGAAGTGCGCTAGGCTTACTGCTCTTG
>DYLG01000180.1 GCA_020722215.1 Desulfomonile tiedjei | reverse complement strand
TTTATGCAAACCAGGGAAAGATTACGCTTGTTGCGCACAAATGGCGAGAGCCAAGTGTCCGGCCAAGCAACCGTCGCTCGCTTTGAACTTGTCGCAAGGGCCGACAATGACGGTCAATCGGCTTTGCTCGGCTCGCCGGCCACCGCGAAGCGGTTTAGTCCAACCGAGGGGTCACAAAGCCGACATCATTGCTCTTGACCTGTCAGGATCGGGGTGATACCTGATATTTGTTACAGGGTGAGGTGGACATGGAGATACCCCCGCCGAGAGAAAATGAAGGGCCAACCTCGTACGCCGACAGACTCGGGAGATGGTACTCAAGTCTTGTCTCTGAAGACCACAAGAGATCCTTCGGTCAATATCTGACTCCGCCGGCAGTCGCTCAATTCCTTGCCGGCCTTTTTCAACATAAGGACGGCCTTGTAAGGGTTCTCGATCCCGGTGCGGGATCAGGAATTCTGACATGTGCGCTAGCGGAATACCTTGTTTCAAGCGGAAAAAGCCCGACCCGAATTGAAGTGCGGGCCTATGAAAACGACCCGGAACTGGCAGCCGTCCTCACCCACTCTTTGGACTACTTGAGAGACCGGCTTTGGGGAAAGGGGATTGCTTTCGAATCATCCGTAATTACGGAAGATTTCATCTTGGCCCATTCGGACGTGATGTGTGAAGTTTTCGGAAAGAATGCAAAATTGTTCAAGCGCCGACAGATCCCTCGGGACTTCGATGTTGTGGTCTGCAATCCGCCTTATTTCAAGATACCCAGATCCGACCCTCGCGCGAAGGCGGCAAATGCCGTGATTCACGGCCAGCCCAACATCTACGCACTCTTCATGGCGGTATCAGCTTCGATGCTGAAGCCGGGCGGACAGTTGATCTTCATTACTCCACGAAGCTATACGTCAGGCCCTTATTTCAGGCTCTTTCGTGAACGTTTCTTGGCCAAGATGAGGCCGGAATCAGTTCATGTCTTCGAGTCACGAACCGACGCCTTCAAACGTGATGAAATCCTTCAGGAAAATATCATCCTTAAGGCAGAAAGGCATGACGCGTGGGCTGAGACTACCAATAGGGACTATATTTCCGTTTCGTCCAGCCAGGGGGCCGGCGACTTACGGGAAAGCAAGAAAGAGAAGATTCGAGCGGACCTCATTCTGGACATGTCAAGCCGGGACAAGGTTTTGTTCGTTCCCACCACTCATAGACAACTGGACGCTATGGAGATCGTGCGTTCGTGGTCCGGTTCTCTCAGGAAGCTCGGTCTCGAAATTTCCACCGGTCCTGTCGTGCCGTTTCGTGCCGTTACCTTACTGGAAGTGGAAGGCTCGGTTCCTGAAAGCCATGCGCCGTTAATCTGGATGCAACACGTGAGAGCCATGTCGGTTCAGTGGCCGATTGCCACGAATCGAAAGCCACAATTCGTGAGACTCACCGAAGCTGCGATGAAGTTGCTGGTGCCGAACAGGCACTATGTCCTTCTCAGGCGTTTCAGCGCAAAAGAGGAGGAGAGAAGACTGGTGGCTGCCCCCTACATCAAGAACCGGTTGGCATCACCGTGGTTAGGCCTTGAGAATCATCTGAATTACATACACCGGCCAGGCGGCGAGTTGACTGAAGAGGAAGTCTGGGGCCTGTCGGTTCTTTATTGTTCTTCTATGCTTGACTCCTTTTTCCGGACGCTGAACGGGAACACCCAAGTAAGTGCCACAGAACTTCGGGCAATGCCTCTCCCGGAGAGGGAATTGATAATTGAGATCGGCCGGATTGCAAGAGAGGGGTCGCATCCGTTGGAAAGCGTGGATACCTTGGTGGAAGCAGTGTTTCGCCGCAGAACTCAAGCCATTAAACGGCACGGATCCCGGCACGGTCAGGGAGTTCTTCTTGACGTCCTTCAGGATGCGGCATCCGGTGGGAAAAATTGAAGAGGCCCAAGAGATCCTGAAGCAGATGGGGATGCCGCCCGCTCAACGGACCGAAATCTCAGCGTTGACCTTGTTGGCTCTATGCCACGTAGGTCCTGAAGACGAGTGGAGGGATGCACGCCGAGAAAGCCTTGGCGTATCGAAGGGGATCATGTATTTCATCAAGGTACATTATGGCAAAGAATATGCCCCGAACACTCGGGAGACGGTCAGAAGGCAAGTCCTTCACCAATTCGTTCAGGCAAACTTGGTCGATCACAATCCCGACGACCCCGATCTCCCAACCAACAGCCCTCGCGCTCATTACGCCTTAACAAGGGACGCCTTAGCGGCAATAAGAAGGTACCACACCGATCAGTGGAAAAGAGCGTGCCGGCGCTTCCTGGATCGCCACGGTTCTTTGCGGGACAAGTATGGAACGCGTAGGTCACGCAATCTTATACCGGTCCAATTGCAGGATGGTAGGACCCTGGATCTGTCTCCCGGCAAACATAATCTCGTGCAGGCTGCTGTGATACAGGAGTTCCTTCCTCGTTTTGCTCCAGGTTCGCGCCTCCTTTACCTGGGAGACACGGCGAACAAGTCGCTCTATCTCGATGAACAAGGTCTGAGCGATCTCGGCATTGTCTTAACGGAACACGACAAATTGCCGGACGTTGTCTTCTACGATCCGAACAAGAACCGGCTGTTTCTGATCGAGGCAGTGACGTCCCACGGTCCGATGTCGGCTAAACGGCACGTAGAACTCGCGGAATTCTTATCAGAATGTCCGGCTAAGACGATCTTCGTGAGTGCGTTCCCCGATTTCGCGACATTCCGTAAGCACATGAAGATGATAGCCTGGGAAACAGAGGTCTGGATAGTCGAGGTCCCTGACCACATGATCCACTATGACGGGGAGAAATTCTTGGGTCTCCCGTGATCGGAGAGTGCATTCGAAAGGAGATGCTTGATCGTCGCTGGACCCAATCCGAGGAAAATCACTTGACTTGGGCGCCCCTTGTCAATAGACTGAATTTTGGAGGCTTTGTGACACTTCGGTGTTGCTTTGCCTTTTCTAGTTCCGGTCTTGGTTCTCTGATCCCCTCAAGTCGTCTATTACCGCAAAGCTCCATATCACGAAATTCGGGTTGTTTCCTACCTCACGGAGGGTTCGTTGTCTGAGTTGGCAGACTTGGTTGACCAGACCAGTCATTTCGTGGCGCGCTGGTTCAATAATGGTTTCCGGACGAAACCTTATCCTGGCAGGCAATCTGCTATGATCCTTGACACGAACCAACCGGCAGGCATTTCATGAGCTACTACGACGGGATCGCCAAGAAATGGCATGAGATTACGGGCTTTCGAGGCGGCGCGTTCAAGAGGCTGGTTCTGAACGGATTCCTACTGGATCGGATTCCTGACATTGCTGGCTGGGCGATCCTGGAACTCGGCGCAGGGAACGGCTATTTCATGCCTATGGTTCTGGAGCGATTTTCAGGTCAAACGCCCGAGCGGTTCGTCATCACTGACATGTCTTCCAAACTGCTGCATATTGCTCAGCGGAGCTTCAGGATACCAGAGGCCGAATACAGGCAGGTTGATGTTCGCGCAGGGTTCCCATTCGATAGCGGCTCATTTGACCTGATCCTGGCGACAATGGTGTTCAACGAAGTCTCGGATTCCGCGATGAAGAAGGCGCTCAGCGAATGCAGGCGGGTGCTTGGCGAAACGGGGACGCTGCTATTGACCGTTACTCACCCGCGGTTTGTGGAGAGTCTTCACAGGCGAGGCGAAACACGACAGGATCGCAACGGACTGCTCACCATGCCGGCTGCGGACGGGATTCGCTTGCCGATTTTCAGGCGCTCGCAAGAGAGATACGAGGCCATGCTGCGACGAGCGGGCTTCATGTTCGAGTCCCATGACGTGCACGCCCTGCCGGAAGTGCTGCGGGAAAAGCCTGGACTGCGATCTGCGGGCAACGTTCCGTTGGCGCTCGTTTTCCGATGCCGGATTGCTCGATAATGCGCTTATGAAGACGGAGCACTTGGTTCAATGTCAAATATCGCATCATGCCGGCCTTCGGTATAGTTCCTCGTTCTTCTTCAGCACGTAGTCCATGGCTCGCTCGAATTCTTCGCCGGGGGCTTCGAGGGAGTGCTCGATGCTCACTCGCACGAGTTCCTCATGGCTGATCCCGTACGCTGCGGCTCGCTCCCTGAGATTGACCAGGCTGTCGTCAGGGGTCGTTATTCTTATGTCGGTCATCGCGGCCTCCTCATCACTGCGGAGTTACATCGGCCGGCATTGGGACCGCAGGGACCAGAACCACATCAATGAACTGTGAAATCTCGTCGGCAAAGAAGATGTCCACCCCCTGTCTTACCTTGTCCGGAAGACAGTCTGCGTCGATGCGGTTTTTCTCCGGCAGAACGACCGTTCTCACGCCGGCTCTTTGCGCGGCAAGGAGCTTCTCCCTGATTCCCGAGACGGGCAACAAACGGCCGCTCAGGGAGATCTCGCCGGTGAGAGCCACTTCACGCCGTGCCGGTCGTCCCGTAAGCAGGGAGATGAGCGCTGCAGCTATGGTGACGCCTGCGGATGGACCGTCCTTGGGGATCGCTCCGGCAGGTATGTGGATGTGAATGTCACTTGTGGAGAAGAAGTCCGGATCAATCCGCAGGAGGTTCGCATTACTTCGGATGTAGCTCAAAGCGGTTTGCGCAGATTCTCGCAGGACATCTCCGAGAGAGCCGGTGAGGATCAGTTGCTTCTCGCCCCTCATCAGGGTGGCTTCCACAAAGACAATCTCTCGCCCGAACTCGCTCCATACCAAGCCCGTGGTGACTCCTACCTGGTCTTGGGATTCGGCAACTTCATGGGAGAATTTCCTCGGGCCAAGCAAGGTTGACACCGTGTCATGATCCACGGCAACCGGATGCGAAGCGCCTCGGTTCTTGAGATGCGTGCGCACCAGTTTTCTGCAAATGGACGCGATTTCCCGTTCGAGGTTTTTCAAACCCGCTTCCCGGGTGTACTCTTGGATGATTCTGCTTATAGCGCTGTCGGCAAAGCTCACACCGAAATGATTGAGGCCGTGATCCCGCAATTGGCGGGGAATGAGATAATCGCGCGCAATCTCCAGTTTCTCCAATTCCGTATATCCGGGAAAAGTTATCACCTCGAGCCTGTCCCGCAGCGGGGCCGGAAGGTCTTCTACCACATTTGCAGTGGCAATGAACATCACTGCGGAAAGATCGAAAGGTACTTCCAAATAGTTATCCACAAAATGGCGATTCTGTTCCGGATCAAGTATTTCAAGGAACACGGATGCAGGATCACCGCGAAAATCCTGGCCGATCTTGTCTATCTCATCTAGCATGAACACGGGATTTCGCAGCGATAATCTGCGGATTTCGCTGATGATGCGGCCCGGCATCGCGCCGACATAGGTTCTCCCGTGGCCGCGCAATTCCGATTCGTCCCGAAGACCTGCAAGAGAGATCCGCAGGAACTTCCGTTCCATGGCTTCTGCTATGGCCTCACCGATGGACGTCTTGCCCGTTCCGGGAGGGCCGGCAAAGCACAGAATTGGACCTTTGACCACCTGCGCCACGCGTTTCTTGTCCAGAATGTCTCTCACGGTCTTTCTCAGGTCATCGAACCGGAACGGCTTGGAAAGATAGTAAGCGGCGCCTCTGGTAAGAGCGGTCACAGCCGAATCCACCGTGGCGTAACCGGTAACCATGATGATTTCAGTGCGGGGTGACGACTTTTTCATGGACTGAAGAACCTGAAGCCCATCCATTCTCTCCATCTTCAGATCCGTGACAGCCAGGTCAAAATCCTAGGCACTCGCCATTTCGAGAGCCTCTGCGCCGTTTCCTGCAACTGCGACTTCATAACCCTCCTTCTCAAGCGCTCGGACCATGTTTCGCCTGGCAGTCTCCTCATCGTCTACCACCAGGATTCTCGCTTTGCTCAGGATGCGCATGGTTCGCACGGCAAGAAACTCCAGTATGCGTTCCTTGACGTGTTGGAGCCCGAAGTGCTTGCCCTTCAAAATGTGCTCTGCTCGGTCAAGATCTAGATTGTCCTGGGTGTAGCGATTCCACGGAAGCGAAAGGAGATTGTCCACATAATTGAAGCCGATGGCATATTCGCCAAGTGAAGGGTCCGTCCGCTGCAAACGATCAAGCTCCTTGAAACAGACCGCGGCGACTTCTTCAGGCAGTCTCGCACCCGCGGCCTTGTCCCTGAGATCGCCGATCTCCTGCGGGATCGCCTCTTGTTGCTGTTCGGTTTTCCGAAAAAATCCCATTGAGCACTTCTCCTTGCCATGGCTGCACATACCTGGCGCTGATTCAAAGATGCTGGCACAGGCCGCTGCCAACGGCCAACCGGAGGGGTTCGGAGCCGGCAGTGCAACCGAGTGAAATCACTGAGAGAGGCCCCGCTTCCCTTGAATCCGCGCGGTGATGCGCGGTTGCGATTCCGGCGTGAGAAGGCACATTCAAAGAGCCCCGCAATTCGTTTCATAGTGAAACAACCGGACGAGATAACGAAACACTTCCGAACATAGTTTGATTGGTCTGCCGGAGTGTTTCCGGATCGAGATCGTTCCACTCCGGAACAGTTGATGACGTCAGCAGACAAGTTTGTTCCGGTGGGGTCTTGTACAATTTTCGCAACATTTCGCAGACTTATTTCGTCCGTTCAAGAGCTGGCACGGAACTTGTCAACCAACCGGTTAGGATATCCGTCGCACGGATCTTCAGGCTGTCGGCAACGAGAGCCCGGAACTACATACGAAACAGCGAGGCCGGCATCTCCGGCGAGGAGGACAAGATGAGAAGGTGGCTTGAGAAATTTGAGGCAATGGCCGTGGCTGCTGCATTTGCCGAATCAGGGGAATGGGAAACCGCACAAGGGATCATGCGGAAATCGGAAAAGCAGGACAAACAAGTAGCCGGCAAGCATTTGGAACAGAGGCGCCAGCCTGCTGCGCGGCCTACGTTACGAGTGTGAATCGGCATTCTTGAAAGAGTTACCAGGCGGGAGGATGATTGAATGAGTCAACCAAGCGAAATCAAAAGGAAACCTGTCGTTTCAAAGACTATCTTCTACGGAGTGCTTTCGTTAGCCATGTATGGCCTCTTCTTCAACTATAGCTCCGTGCTCATGGTCTACTTCACGAAAGGATTGTACTACGCTGCGCTGCCGATCCTGACTGTCTTTGCGTTTTCGTTTGTTCACGCGGCATTCGCGAGCAATGTGTGGTCGCTGCTGGGCGTAGAACCGTCACACAAGCAGCCGCAACCGCGGCCTGCAGCTCAACCCAGGCCGGCCGGAACAACGAAACCGCAGCCGCGCGTTTATATCAATACGTAATTCCGGTATTCCGCAAGAGGAGATTGACATGCACGATATTGGATTGGAGGGGCTTCAATTCATAGAGTTAACTTGGCTTACCGCTGCCTTTCTTTTCATAGTGGGCTTTGTCGGGGGCCTGGTGAGTGGTTTTATCGGATCCGGCGGGGCGTTCGTACTGACGCCGGGCATGATGAGTTTGGGCGTGCCTGCAACTGTGGCAGTGGCAAGCAACATGTGCCACAAGTTCCCCAAGGCCATGGTAGGCGCGTACAAACGATGGAGGTACGGCCAGGTTGACCTGAAGCTCGGCCTTGTGATGGCCGCATCCGCAACATTGGGGGTGCAGTTCGGCATCTGGATACAGGAGTGGATTCTGGACAAATGGGGACAGGCAGGTTCAAATCTCTACGTGAGCGTTGCCTTCGTCTTGGTCCTTGTCACTGTGGGAGGGTATGTGTTCTACGATGCGTGGAAGATTGCTCGAACGGAAAAAGCCGAAGAAGCTTCGAAGCTTGCCCTCTGGCTTCAGAGCGTCCATATCCCTCCGATGATTCGTTTTCACACTGCCGGCGTAACCATGTCATTGTGGCTGACAATACCCGTTGGATTGGCTACCGGAATGCTAGCGGCTACTATTGCGGTAGGCGGCTTCATCGGAGTGCCGGGAATGATCTACGTCGTGGGCGCCTCGGGCCTGATATCCTCTGCGACTGAGCTTGTCATAGCTTTCCTCATGGGGTTTGGAGGATCCATAAAGTGGGCGCTCAATGGCATGATTGACATCCGGCTCACCCTTATCATTCTTGCCGGCTCGCTTTTCGGAGTCCAACTTGGCGCTATCGGCACCACGTACGTAAAGGATTATCTGATCAAAGTAGTCATGGGCGTCATTATGCTCATGGTCGCAGTGAGCCGTGGCATGGCGATTCCCAAGTACCTCGCAGAGCTTCAGCTCATTTCGGCAAGCGATACCACAACCGGTTTCCTTATGAAATGCAGCTTCGTTGTTATGTGCCTGGCATTGATGGTCGGAGCCGTGATTATTCTTGGCGCCATGTGGAAAGCAAAGCGTGAGGAAAGAAGAGCGGAGAGCCTTGTTCAAGAGCAGGAATTGCAGCATGTCGAACATGCTGTTTAGACGCATCCTGGTAGCCGTGGATGGCTCGGAGTCGAGCCCCCACGCTCTCAAGGAGACCTACAGACTTGTCCGTGCCGAACACGGATCACTCGCCGT
>DYLG01000004.1 GCA_020722215.1 Desulfomonile tiedjei | reverse complement strand
GAGGCCGCAATTGCCGGAATTTCTGTCTGAATGAACAGGGCAGGGGTCGTTTCAAACCAACGCCATACCCGGAAATCTGACATTTTTTTCGGCAATTGATATACTCTCTCATTGCGCACCGCCCCAGGTATTTGGGTCGGTATCGGACGGACGGAACCCGGAGAGACTGTTTTCATGGCAAAGCTGATTCTGTTCGACGTGGACGGTACTCTCATCCATTCCGGGGGCGCCGGATTCATCGCGTTGACCCGCACTATGAGGGATCTGACCGGAATCGAGGACGGGTTTCGCGGGGTGAACTGCGCCGGCAAGACCGACGTTCAGATCCTTCGGGAAGCTGCAGCAAACCTGGCCATCAACCCGGATGACGGGTTCATGGCGGAGTTCATGGCCCTTTACCCTACGCACTTGAGAACCTCAGTAAAGACAACGGACGGGCGCCTGAAACCCGGGGTTGTTCCCCTGCTGGAAGATCTGAGAGGCCGTCAAGACTTCTTTCTCGGC
Organism: Desulfomonile tiedjei; assembly: GCA_020722215.1. Taxonomy (GTDB): domain Bacteria; phylum Desulfobacterota; class Desulfomonilia; order Desulfomonilales; family Desulfomonilaceae; genus DYLG01. The sequence goes on along the minus strand of DYLG01000004.1, from coordinate 41,949 downwards.
TTGTTGACGGGAAACGTGGAGGCAGGAGCCAGGATCAAGCTCGAAAAATTCGATCTCAACCGGTTCTTCCCCGTCGGGGCTTTCGGAAGCGACAGAGAACAGAGGAATCTCCTCGTGCCCGTGGCAGTGCTAAAACTGATGGAAACGGAGCACGTGACCGTGAAATACTCGGATTGCATAGTCATAGGAGACACTCCGCTGGATGTGGAGTGCGCCCATGCTCACGGGGCCTTATCGATCGCGGTGGCCACCGGTCCCTATTCGGCGCCGGAACTCGAGGCGGCGAACGCGGACCTTGTGCTTACGGATCTCACCGATGCCCGCCGGATCGTAAGATGGATCCGTGAGGGTTAAACAAGGCGAGATCACGTTGGCGTGTCTTTGCCCGAGAAAGATGTTGACACTGGGGAGGGGAAGCGTACAAAATGAAGAAGTTCTCCATGATGAACGGAGCCGCGACCTCAACTTCCGTCGCATTGCCAGGGCAGGCCGCTGTCGCCAGGCCTCGGGGACCGAATGTTCAGAAAAGAAACGGACTCATGAGCAAAATCCCCACAAAGGGAGACGCATCCTACACGGCGCCGGTTGCCCAGAAAACAGTCCGGGTGCTCAACCTGATTGTCGCCACATCTCAAAACCTTGGAATCAGCGAGATTGCGTCCAGGCTTTCCCTTGCCAAGTCCACCACGCACGGCATCCTGGCTGCTCTTGAGGAAGCGGGCTGGGTGGTGCGAGACCCGGTGAGTCGCAAGTACACTTGCGGATATGTCTTCAAGGACCTTGTGGCTTCGGCTCAGGTGCGAATTCCCATGGTGGCCGAGGCAAGGCCTCTGCTGGAAAAACTCGCCCTGGAACTCGACGAAGATGTGTTTCTCGGAACCTGCGCCAGATACTCCATTCTCGTTCTCGACCAGGTGGAATCCTCCCAGAAGCTCAAACTTTTTGCCCGACCGGGCACAAGGCTGCCCATGTACGCCGGGGCCTCCGGCAAGATTTTTCTAGCGTATCATGAGCCGGAGATGGTGAGACAGATCCTTGATGCGTGGCCGCTGCCACAGTATACACCCAGGTCAATCACGGACCGGGCAGCCTATCTGGAGGAATTGGAAAAGGTCAGGCGACAGGGTTTTGCGCTGGACGTGGAAGAGTACATCCCGGACGTGAGAGCTGTGTCTGTTCCTATCTTCCACGGAAAGAACAACCGCAGGCGCATGGTGGCAGGTTTGTGGATCGTAAGGCTCGGCTCGGGAATGACCGAGGAAAAGATGAAGGAAGCGGTCAAGCTGGGGACCCAAACCGGAGAAGCAATTTCAGCGGCTATCACCGTTATGAAGCCGTGACCCTGCATGCTCCCCGATATGGGCTCAAAGGCCTGCGCAATTCCGATCCGTTGTCGTTCTGCCGGAACTCCTCCGGAACCCGGGAAATCCAACCGCAAAGACACCAAGACGCGAGGAAGTCAAAGGACCTTTAGTCCTCAGCCTCGAACAACGCGGAATTTGAATCTTGCCGGTCTTTGTCGAGGCGAATCTTGTATTCGCCCTCTTCGCGGCATCCGGCCACGAATCAAGCATTAGGGCTGCGAAAGAGTGCGATCACGAGGATCGCCCCTACGTCACCGGCAGTGCCGGTAAGTCCCGCCTATAGGGGTTGCCGACTGTTGCTCCCATGCTTTGTCAACGCACTTCGTATTGGGGCAGCTTCCATTCAATGTTCACGTGCTCACCCGGCAGGGGCATGAGCCCACGACTTTCGGGGGCCTCTCCGGTGGCCCTCGGGGTCGTTGAGGTCCGTTGCCTGTCGGACTTTGGGCGTTTGCGGGCAGAGGACACGGATTCCGTGTCGGACACCCTCTCCATGCCGATGCCGTTTGCGCCCCCCGCGTATGGCAGGAGCACCCAGATCCTCTTGTCATCCCTTTTTCTTACAGGAAGGATCCGAGTCCCCCATTGGGGGTGTGCCGGGTCGTAGAGCTTGATCGCTCCGTCCATGACCTCCCACCGCCCTTCAGCGGGCCGAAACAGGTTGATCATCTTCATTGTGCCGTCCTCTCTCAGGTACATGAACGCGTCTCCATGGAACCGACGGATCCGGGCGCGCTGCTTGTCCGTCACTCCCCACCTCACGAAATGGTCCGAGTGCTTCCACGTTCCTACCAGGAACTCCCTGGAAAGAGGTCGGCCCAGGCCGAGCAGAGTGGGAAGATCCACCGGGGTGGGGCCGACGCCGGGAGAAACGCCCGAGAGCAAAGGCATCAAGGCCAGCGCGAGGATTTGAGCATTTAACAAAGTCCTTCCTCCGGGAAATGTCAAACGGCGGCGCATTATGCCAAAGGACCCGGCAAAAGTCGAGCGCGGTGGGCAGAGAGCTTGCGCATTTGCGCAGCATAGGTTATAGCCGTTGCCGACAGATATGTGCGATTAGTCCATAGGGGCGGACTTGTGTGTCCGCCCTTTCCCTGTCTGCAGCCGTCGTTTGGGGCGGACGCTCAGGTCGGCCCCCTACAACTGGCCCGTAACGCACCGCTGGGGCCAATTTTCCGGCGGGCATCGGGAACGAATCGAAAGTTCGCCGGGCGTCTTGGGGCACGAAGCAAAGCTTTCAAAACCGTTGCGTTCCCAAGAGCTTTGGAACGAGGAAAAGGCGAATCATGAAGAAGTCAAAACCCAGCTACAAGTTCCTTATGGCGTTGTACAACGCGCTGTTGGGGCACTTCGGCGTCCGCAACTGGTGGCCGGGGGATTCCCCTTTCGAGGTCTGCGTTGGAGCGGTCCTGACACAGAATACCGCGTGGACAAACGTGGCCAAGGCCGTCGCAAACCTCAAGGCAAGGTCAGCTCTCGATCCCTTCGTGTTGTACCGGATGCCGCATGAGGAACTCGCCGAGATGATCCGCCCAGCCGGTTACTATAACGTCAAAGCGGTACGGTTGCGCAATCTGATTGACTTGATCGTGGAAAATCATGAAGGAGACCTGAAATCGCTGTTTTCCCCGCCCATCCACGAGCTTAGGCAACAACTCCTTTCCGTCAAAGGCGTCGGAAAGGAGACGGCAGACAGCATTATTCTGTATGCAGCGGGAAAACCCATTTTCGTCGTTGACGCTTACACGAGGCGGGTGCTTCTACGCCACGGTCTGGTGGAGGATGGCACGGACTACGATGCCGTTCAGGAGCTGTTTCATTCCACCATCCCTAGAGACACCGCCCTGTACAACGACTTTCATGCTCAGATCGTTGCGGTGGGACACCACTTCTGCCGGCGAAAACCCGTCTGCGGGGGCTGTCCGCTCCAGGTCTTCCTGGACGGGCAATCACCCGGACACGTTCCGGGGATTACAGGAAAGTGAGCAGCAAGTGCGGCAGCCGGCCGGTCACCCCTGCACCGCGAACCGACGACTTGGTGCATAGTGGCCCAGATAGGCTGATGTATTCCGGTTGATCTACCCCCCCGGAGAAACATGTGTCTTGCCTGCCAAGCAATGACGGGCAAGATGCCCGTCCTACCAGCTCATTCCGTATCGCGCCATCTTGTTGAGCAGTCCCTGTCTGGACAAACCAAGCGACTTTGCCGCGACGGTCCTGTTTCCCTGGGCTTCGGCTAGGGCCTGGCGAATCATGCCATATTCCAGGTCTTCCACGGCCTCTTTCAGGCTGGGTCGCTTGTCCTGGGCGCTGGTCTTGATCAACTGTTCAACCGACCTCGTGATCCGCTCCGAAAGCCGTCCCACCGAAATGCTGTGCTCCTCGCCGGCGAGAACGTGGGCCCGCTCGATCTCGTTTTCCAGCTCTCTGACATTGCCGGGCCAGGGATACCTCACCAGCAGGTCCAATGCCGGCAAGTCCACGCTTTCCACGCGCTTGCCGCTTTGGCGGGCCAGCTTGCGGAGAAAATGTGCCACCAGCAGAGGAATGTCTTCTCTCCTTTCCCGCAAAGGAGGAATCGTAACAGGGAAGACATTGATTCTGTAGAAAAGGTCTTCTCGGAACTCACCCGCGTCCACCAGGCCGGCGAGATCCTTATTGGTGGCCGTGATCAGTCTCACATCCACCGTGTGGGACACGTTATCTCCCACAGGCCTGATCTCTCCGATCTGAATGGCCCGCAAGAGCTTCACCTGCATCGCAGGTGAAGTTGCCTCGATCTCATCCAGAAAAAGAGTCCCCCCGTGCGCGGAGCTGAACACACCCTTGGTGTCTCCCGTTGCGCCCGTGAATGATCCTTTCTTGTGGCCGAAAAGCTCGCTTTCGATAAGCTCCGAAGGTACGGCCGAGCAGTTAAGTATCACCAAAGGGGCCTTCCGTCTGGCACTCAGCCCGTGGATCGCACGCGCAATCAGCTCCTTTCCGGTCCCGGATTCGCCCTGGATCAGTACTGTGCTGTCAGTTGGCGCAACTTTTCGAACGAGAGAACGGACTCCCTTCATCGCTGCGGACGTTCCGATAATCAAATCCAGTGGGTCTTCCTCCCGCAAGGCCTCGTTGCGGTCAACGTTCGTTTGGGAGAACGGGGATATGCTCTTCCTCACGCTGTCCCACTCAAGGACTTTCTCAATGGATCGAGCAGCCTGAGAAGCCAGAATCTCCAGGATCTCCTTGTCCGTGGAGGTGAAAACCCCAGCGCGTTTGTTGAGCACCTGGAATACCCCGATCACCGGTCCTCCCGGGACCTTCAGAGGAACGCAGAGGAGATTTCGAGTTGTGAAGCCGGTTCTGGGGTCTACATGCTTATTGAATCGGGGATCGTTGTACGGGTCCGGAACGTTGAGGGATTGTCCGCTCACGAACACCGCGCCCGCGATACCGGTATCCCAGGGAATGCGTATCTGGCCTTGCCTGAGTCCCACACCCAGATGCGAATAGAGTTCGCGGGTTTCGTAATCCGCCAGGAAGATTGTAGCCCGTTCAGCGTTCATGACCGACGGGGCTTCCTGAAGCAGGATCTCCATCAAGGAACTCATGCTCCGCTCGCGGCTCATGAGCAGCCCGGTCTTGAAAAGCAGAGAAATCCGTTCGAGATACGATCCCAGAGGCCGAGGCGGCAGGTTGCGCGTCTGAGTATCGCTTTCCATGCCGAGGGCCTCCTTGAGCAAAGTGATGTCAAGATGTATCGCGATGGCCTGAACCAGTTCATCAACGCTGACCTTGCCCTGTTTCACGAGGATCTCCTGTGGCGATTTTCCTGTCCGCTTGGATTCCGCAAGCGCGGTGAGAAAATCGTCTCTGGTTATCCTTCCCGCTTCAAGCAGCAGGCTGCAGATTGATTGACTGTCTACCACAGCTCATCTCCGACGCGGTGCGGGACGCCTACGCCCATCAGCACCGCGGCCCGGCTCAATAATGTTCGCAATTACTCATCGGATTACATCATAGTACATGAAAGTTCGGCAGCCATACAAGCTTTTTGACCGGAGGAAGTGCCTGAGACACAAGAGAATCCCGTGCAGCGCGATATCGCCGGCAGAAGGCCGGCGACCACGGTTGCTTGAGTGTGCGCCAAAACCGAACAAGGCGCCTCGGGAAAGGCTGACGGTATAGCGGCTCCTGGGGCCGTCTATCGAAAGTGGTGAGGTAGCAGAGGGGTTAATGTGGAAAAATTCCACATGGAGAGTGTGAGATTTGCACACACAGGTGGTCCCCCGATGCCGGAGTGGCGCCCGTTATTTCGGCAGCGAGATCAAGGGTTGTTCATTCGTCCTGAGCCTTGACATCTCAGAATGCCCAGTCAGAATGGAATGACATGGAACCGGTGAGATAATCTTTGGGATTGAAGTTGCACGGCCGATGAGAAATGCTGAAGACAGGCAAGCTGCAAACAGGGGCCATTGAGCCTTGAGAGACTCAGGCCCGGCAAGCATGCGCTGTATAGGAAAGAACTTTTTGCCGGCCCGGGTGAGTGGTCAATGATTAACTCGAATTGTTTGAACTATTTCCATGGTCGTGGTATCATTCCTTAATACAGTGACTACGCTCGGTCGTGCAAAAATGGCACGAAACTTGCTCCCAATTGTGAAAATGTCAGAATCGGATCCCAACATGGTCGAATGCCCCAAAATTTGTCAAACCGCTCATTCTTCCCATCCTGCTGCGGCCAAGGGAAACACATCATGCGGGATTCCAATTGTTCTTGGTAACCGGATCAATTCACTCTCTGTGGGACGGCATGGCCGCACCTGAAAAAGGATTCCTTCAATGACCAGCAACGGCAGCAAAGAAGCGCCATTCCATGTGATTGCCGGAAACGGCCACGGATTCGACGCTCTTGGCGTTCCGGATTCCATCTATGAGGAAACCATGCTAAGAGGGCTTTTAGCCCCGTCGGGTGAGGGCCAGAGGTCTCTCTCCCATTATGTTCGCAGCGTATGGGATCGCAAGTGGACCGTCCTTGCGGTGTTGCTATTGGGCATAGCCATAGCAACCGCGTATTTGATGCACGCGACGCCTTACTTCGTTTCCAGCGCGATCGTCGAGGTGGAAAAGTTCAATCCTCCCTCATCGGAACTGGCCGACGTATTTGCCCATTTCAGTGAGTATGAACTGTTCTATCAAACCCAGTTGGAAGCCCTGAAGAGCAGAGATCTGGCCAATGAGTTCATCAGGCGCATGAGCGAAGACCGGTCCCAATCGCCGGGCGGCCGGAGCGAGGGAGCTGAGCCTCCCCAGCTCGCGACCGGCGAGCCGAGCAACGGGTTTGCCTCAACGTATGACCTGGAGGCTGCAAAGGCCGAGCGAATCAACTCCGTGGTGGGCGGTGTAAAGGCTGCTCCCGTACCAGGGACACGTCTGATACGAGTGCAGATGGGGGCCACGGATCCCATGGTTGCCAAACAAATGCTCAGCGTTTACTTGGAAGCTTACATCGATCTGAGTCGCCGCAAACAGCTTGAGGTGAACGAGCGGGTCCGTTCGTGGCTCAAGAAACAGCTTGACGACGCCAAGAAGCAGCTTGACGACTCGCGATCGGCCCTGCTGGACTTTACGAAGAAGCACGGCATAGTTTTGCGCAACACGAATCCGGACCAGGCTCTGACTTTGTTCGACGCGGCGGGGAGAAGCCTCTTGGAGTCAAAATCCGATGTGATGAACCTTCAGATGATGGCCCAGGCCAGGAACGGAGTCATGCCCGAAGAAGCGATGGACGCTACGTCAAAGAGGCTGAAGGAGCAACTGAGCGAACTCAGGGCCAAGTATCAGGATATGAGATCCATATATACGCCCAATTTCTACAAGATGGTTCTGCTCAAGGGCAAGATTACCCGATTGGAAGAAACCCTTGCGGATATGGAAAAAGACAACCTCATTGCCGCGCTTGAGGTTGCGCGCCAGAAAGAAGTTCTTTCCAGGGACGCTTATGAGAGGACCAGACAGGAGGCTATCAACACTAACAACCTCGGCGTTCAGTATGAAATACTCAGAAGGGATATGGAAGCAAACGCCCAAGTGTACCTCCTTATTCGGCGTAGGGCAAAGAAGGCTGAGCTGGACCAGGGCATCGTGGGGCACAACATCACTGTAACCAGCCCCCCAACCTTGCCGTTGAACCCGGTTCATCCCAGGAAGAGCAGGATCCTTTTCCTAGGCAGTATATTGGGGCTTTTTGCCGGAATCGGCGCCGCGTTGTTGCGCTCGTATCTGGATAATTCCGTCCGGACGACCAGGGAGATTCAGAGACGGCTAAACCTTCCTGTTCTCGGTTCGCTGCCAAAACTGCGCCGCCGCGACCGGTCCGCGGATATCGATTGCAGGGATACCCATCCGGAATTTGTTGCGCACAAGTTTCCCAAGTCCGCGTTTGCCGATTCGGTCAGAATCATTCAGAATACCGCCCTGTCTTTTCTGCCGGGTGATTCGGCGCCGGTGATATGCGTTTCCAGTGCCCTTCCCATGGAAGGCAAGACTCTCATTTCAGTGGTGATGGCAACGGTATTCGCCTCAGAAGGCAAGCGGGTGCTCATCATCGACGGGGACATGAGAAGGCCTCGCATCCACAAGATTTTCGAGAACGGCAACGGAGTCCACGGACTCAGTGATGCGGTCGATGACGGGTCGCGTGAGTTAACCGAATTGATTCACGGAACTGAGATCCCCAATCTTTACTACCTCACGGCCGGATCGGCCAATGACAATCCCGTCGCGCTGCTCAAGTCCCGGAGAATGCAGGAGCTTATCGATTCGTGCAGGAATATGTTCGACGTGGTGATCCTTGATGCCCCGCCGGTTCTCGGAGTGGCCGATGCGCGGGTTCTCTACGGCTACGCGGATGGCCTGATACTTGTGACAAAGCAAGGCCACACTCCTTTCGACGTCCTCAACGAGGCTAAAGCCGCATTGTCACGGGGCGGAGGCCGCGTGCTGGGCATTGTGCTGAACATGGCGGACGACCGTGCGGACGGGTACAGCTACTATTGCAGGAACAAGTACTACTACGGCCGCGGGTCGAAATACCACCAGACTACCAACCAGGGTTAAAGGGTTCGTTTCATAAGTACGGTCGCGTATCCGGAGGGACCGGCCTCCGTGCCGTCCTTGGGTCAACGACCGGGAGGGACGCCGGTCGCGACCGATCCGCACCGTCGAGAACCGTGCCCCGGTCGAAGAGATACGCGACCGTATTTACGCCATCGTCTACTAAGTCCCGCCTAGCGTTCCCTTGGCGGGTTGTTGACTGCGTGTGCCGACAGGACCCGCCTCATGTTGGCTACCCAACAGGTGCGTGGCGCTGAGTATCCGGCCCGCAGCCGCCGAAGGTGGATGCAGGCCGGCATTTGAAGAGTTCTTGGTGGAGGGGGCCGGGGAGGCCCCTTCTTGCACGACGCGGCCTCCGGCCGCAACCAAAAAGAAAAACTAACCACCAAGGCACCAAGACACCAAGGATTCTGTAGGGGCGACCGGCGGTCGCCCTTAACGAACCTGAATCGTTGGGGTTTCGTGCCCATTTTCCACGTTTTCTTCGCGAGAAGCGAAGAAATCACATGTTATTTATAAGAAGGGGGCTCCCCGGTGAATTCTTACCTCACCGGAGCCCGCTCTTGGGGGCCCGAAACAGAAACTGGCCCATCTTTGACAGCGGCTTGACAACAATCGTCCACGGCCTGGGTTTGAGTCCGTTGACCTTCCATGCCCGCTTGTCTGCCCGGTTGGCCCTGAGTCGGGTAAACAAAGACCTGCCTGCGGCGCCACCGGTCCTCATGACCACGAGCACCTCGGGAATATGGCAGGTGCTTATTCCGTGCTTCATGAGGAATCTCAGCATCAGCTCGTAGTCCGCGGCAGTACCCAGGTCGAGCCTGAAGCTGCCGAGCTTCTCGTACACTGCCCGCCTCACGAAAAAGGTGGGGTGCGGAGGCATCCAACCTCGAAGGAAAAGCTTGCGTTCGTACGGCCGCGATTTCCACCGGCGAACAACCTTCGATGTATCCCGGGGATCTACATAAACCAGATCCCCATAACAAGAATCGGCCCCCGAAGATTCGAGGGCTCCCGCAACACGGGACAACACTCCCTCATGGGCATAGTAATCGTCGGAGTTCAGAATCCCCAAGAGGTCTCCGGTTGCTGCGGCGATCCCCTTGTTCATCGCGTCGTACATGCCCTGGTCGGGCTCGCTGATCACGCGGGCAATGCGCGACGAGTACCGGCGAACTATTGCCAACGTGTTGTCAGACGAACATCCGTCCACGATGATGTGCTCAGATGGGTAGTCTTGACTCAACACGCTTTCGATGCAGTGGCCGATGACAGCCTCCGAATTTCTGCATGCGGTTATGATCGAAATGCTGAGGGGTTGTGACGACATCTTCTTTCGTCTGGGCCAAGGCAACGGTTCATTATTTGCGGCTTTTGTCCAGCAATTCATCATAGAGGCTTCTATATCGCGCGGCGACCTTCTCCAGAGCGAATTCGATCTCCACTTTGGTTCTTGCCTGCTCGGACATTGTTTTCCTCAGGACGTCATCCCGCAGGATCCGTGATATTCCGTGCGCCAGATCTTCCACTTCAAAAGGCCGGGCCAGGTAACCGGTTCGGTCATGTTCGATCATGTCGGAAATGCCGCCGATGTCAAAAGCCACGCAGGGCGTGCCGCATGCGAGAGACTCCATTACCGTGTTGGGCAAATTGTCCTGCACGGAGGGTACCACGAAAACGTCGGCACAAGCGTAGAGGCCGGAGAGTACGTCCTCGTTGTGTATGTGGCCGAGATAGGTCGTTTTCAGGCCCAGGTCGGGCTGGCGAGCAGTTTTCCTGTCTCCGAAGACTACCAGTTCCGCCTGTTCCGCCAGCCCCTCGGAAGCAAGCTTTCTCAAGGCCGGCTGGATGAACTGAAAGCCCTTTCGCGGGTCCGTATTGCTCTTGATTCCGCCCATGAGGATGATCTTCTTGTTTGCCTGGACTTGCGCAAGGACTTCGGGTGGCCTTCCTGGCTGCGGTCGGAACACGTCCGTGTCTATTCCGTTGGGAATCACCTCGACGCGTCGGTCTCTCAGAAGGGAACTGGCGCGGGCGCACTGAGCAAGCCATCTGCTGGGGGTAACTATGGTCAGATCGACGTTTTCCCAGGCCTTCCCTTTCGTGTTCCGGACCCAGCGGCTCAGGTCATTATCCAGCCTGGACGAGAGCTGGGGACAGCAGCCGCACACCCGGGTATATGCATCGCATCCGTTTGCGTAATGACATCCTCCGGTGAATGCCCACATATCATGGAGGGTCCATACAATCGGAGCTTTCAAGCCGCGCAAGGCTTTGATGGGTACGAATCCGCGGCAAATCCAGTGCAGGTGGATCAGATCGGGACTCTCCCGCCGTATGCGCGACAGCACTCCGTTGGGCAGCCATCCTATGCCCCAGGGAATCCGAAGACCCTTTGGGTAAAGAACTAGAGGCAGGAGATCAGGGTGGAAAAACTTGCCCAGCACCTTGCGAGAGAACTCGGAGGTCGTGCTGATCACGCTGTCGTCCGCACCGGCCTTGTACTTGACCAACATCCTGGAGTCAGTGCCTATGCGCCGCAAACCGGTATGGATCCGGTACGCGGCTCGAGCAGCACCACCTGTGATGTCGTACGTGTTAAGCTGGAGAACCCTCATCTGCGCAGCTCCGCCAATCTCGTCACGGTGCTCTCTGGAACCAGGGAAGCGCCTTTTCCGTCGTTGTCTTTTCCTCACCCGTTTCCAGATTCTTGATCGTGTATGACCCGTCGGGATTCGGGTACTTGACGTACCGCACTCCATCGTGTGTCAACCGGCCCTTGGAGAGTTCCAGCGCTGCAAGGATCTCCTTCTTGTCCTGTTCACCAGTCCGTGTTGTCCAATCGATGGTGAGGGTTCGGCTGAAAAGACCTTCCACCTGGAATCTGCAGTATTTCTTCTGCGCGTTTAGATTGCGCATAATGTCGGCTGCCTCCGGAGACTCCCCCGGCTTCCACCAAAAAACCACGTACACGACGGAGACCACGACCAACGTCCAAGCGCCCAAGAGAAGGCTCTTTCCATTTTGGGAAAGTTCTCTGTTGCGATACAGGGCGTAGAAGCCAACGGGAAACAGTGTGAACAGAAGCAGCACCGTCACGATGTTGTTGTCGTACCAGAAAGTCTCCACGATGAAACGACCGTCGCCTGCCTCAGTAACTTCTTCCGGGACCTGTTCCTCTGCAGGAGCAGCCTTCTTATCTTCCCTGGCGGCCAACGGGGCCGGTTTGGCCGGGACCGCGGCGCGTTCACCTTCCTTCGGCTCAGTTTGAGGCCTGGGAGCGGGAGCTTTCTTCACCGTTGAAGGGCGTTCCTTCCGTTCCTCCCTTCGCAGGGCAGCCGACGGAGGGGACTTGCGCGCCGGGGCTTCGGCCTCCTCCTGAGGAGTTGAATCATCCAGTTCGTCCATGACTCCGGCTATGTTGACCGTAGATCTCAGAACGGAGCTTCTTCCATCAATTTCCTCCTGAGAGATCACCTTTGCCTTGACCAGTTTTCTGCAGAGGCTTTGGCATCCCTTGGCCGTAAGCTTGTATTTTCTCATGAGTGCTGCGTCGTCCATGCCTGCTCTCAAGTCGGCAATCACGTCAGCCGCGCTGATCACAGGCTTCTCCGCACTCTTCTTTGCATCCGTCCGCGCAGCCTCTGCTTGTGCAGGACTGACCGAGGCCGGAGGCGCCTTTGTCACACGGGGCTGTTTGTCCACTGATGCGGGTTCGACCTCAACTGTCCGCTCAGTACCTGGCGGTCCGGGTTTTTCCGCTGGGGGGACGATGCGCGACGGAGGCTTGTCCTCCTTGGGCTTTCCTATGATCGCAGGCTGGGGGCCGGTTTTCTGTTGACGCGTTTGAACGCTTGTGCGTGCAATAGATGCAGCCAAGGGATCGGTCACGACCTCCAAGTCGCCTGACACGAGAACGGTTTGGACAGTGTCCGGCTGGTCTCGCTCAAGATCCGCCGGCTTGATGAACCCCCTTTCCACAAGCTTGATAAGTATTTTGTGCAAGTCTTCCGCCGAAAGATCGTACTTTTCCATAATGGCGGAATCAGGTTGGCCCGAACGAATGTCCCGGACTATCTGCTCAACGCTTATTTTTCGTTTGGCCATCCTTGCTGCATTCACCGCCTTCCGCTATTTGGGACACCCCGAAACGCCTCCTACCCTTTTATTTTAGACCATCCGGTGAGATGATCAAGCGAAATTGGAGGGAACGTGAAACCATCCGGCCTTCCGGGGGCAGGGGGTGCCGAGTCGCCGCTTCTTGGGGTTGCCCCCGGTCCATCTTTCTGATAAACTAACAACGGGGTTAGTCGGCGCCGAAAAGAGCTGCCGGTAGCATTGAACGAAACCATGATGGAAGGCTCGATGACGCCTATGTGTGAGGGCCCTGATGAGCGGAAAGCCAAAGGGCCGTCCGACGTCCGCGTTGGAAATCCGGGCGTTGCAGCGCAAGGATTTTCGCTCCAAGGAGGTGCACCGCCATGTTCATGAGAAAGCACGGATACTCGATGATAGAGATTATGTTCGTCCTGACGTTCATCTCGCTGCTGTTGATGATTGCCGTGCCCTATTATATAGACTACAAACTATCATCTTGCGACAAGATGGCGCATCAGGACCTGGTAAACATCATGGCTGCCTGGGAACAGTATCTGGGCGATCCCCTGAACAAGAACGAGGCGCCGCCGACCAAGTTGTCAGACCTGACAGGTCCTTTCTACGGTTGGGGAGGAACATCGGAGAAGTGCGACGTGAGGGCTTACCTGGACACGCCGACGTTGACCGTTTACACGACCCCGATCCGCGGGAGCCGTCCGAAGGGTGGGGCCACGAGATTTATGTACTTCATAAAGATGAAGGGGAGACTCAATGCACGAATTGATCCCGTGGAACCGGAAAAGGGTGTGGTTCGTACCGTGATGGCCTGCATCGGCGACGTGTTCTCGCCTTCCAAAGCATATGCGGCGGTGGAAGAAGACGGAACCTCCCGGGGGTACGTGGACGAGACTACCGCGCTGAGCTGGTCACCCGCGCCTTATGCAGCGACACATACCGCAAGCGTGTTCGACGCCTCGGGCAATTATCGAGGGTACTGAGTCAGGTTTTCCTAAATGCGGTCGCGTATCCTCGACCGTCACCCCGAACCCGGCCGCGGGACTTCCGGAACTGATGCAGGCAATGCCGCTCCGGTAGGCGTGGCAGGGGAATAATCAGTGAATGAAGAAGACCTGCTTGATCCTTCGGTAAGCTTTGACCAACTCCTCAAGTGCGCCGCGGACCTCCGTATGCTCCACGAATCCGACAAAGAAAAGTCCGAGGAAATCCGGCGTGCGCATGAGCAACTCCTGCACTATGCCAACTCACTGAACCGAACCATACGGGAACTTCGAGACAGCCGCGCGGCCCTGGAATTGAGCGTTGAGGAGCGAACCGCCGAGCTGATTCGAGTGAACGAGGCGCTCAAGCGGGAGGTCTCCGAGCGCAAGAGGATGCAGGAGTGGCTGATCGATTCGGAGCGTCGCTATCGGGTGCTCGTTGAAGGGGTGCCGGACGTGATGTTCGTCCTCGACCGGCAGGGTCGATTCACCTATTTGAACACCCAGGCGGAAAAATTCCTCGGCTGTTCCATATCGAACCTTTTGGAAACCAATCTGGCGGACCATGTGGTGCCTGAGGATCGTGCCAAGGTCTCGGCGCTGCTGGAGATCCCCCTGGATGGCGTCTGGGACGAGGAAGTAGCCTTGCTAGACGCCCAGGGAAACAGAAAGTGGTCGCGCATCCGATGCAAGGCCGTTAAGCTAAAGCCGGAAGACCCTTTGCGATTCGAGGGGGTGATGAGGGACACGACGCTCAGAAAGCGTCTCGAACAAGACCTCAAGGCTTCCAGAGAGGAGCTGCTGGAGAAGATTCGGATTATCGACGACCTGTACGCGCACATTGTGGAAGCGGGCAAAGCCAAGGCCATTGCGGATTACACCGCGGAAGTCGCTCATGAGCTGCGCCAGCCTTTGGCAATTATCGGCGGGTTCGCCCGAAGAATGAGCAAGCGGGCGGAATCCTGCGAGTCCGGCGACGCCACGGTCCGAGTTGAATCCATCAGGATCATCATGAAGGAGATTGAAAGGCTGGAACGGATACTGGGCCGTCTCGTGGATTTCACCAAACGTGGGGAAATAGTTCTGGAGAGCGTGGACCCGAACCGGATCATCGAAAACATCGTCAGGGTCTACCGCGAAATGCCGGCCCGCAAGAATCTCAGGATAGAAGCCAATCTCTGCTGGGAGATAGGTGAGATCTACCTCGACCCCCTGAGATTCGACCAGGCGGTGCGCAACCTCCTATCCGACGCGATAGAGGCAAGTCCGGACGACGAGACCATACGAATCGAAACGGCAGTTTCCGTGCCTGGCGGCAAGGCTCACCAGGCCGGAGAACTGGACTCCGAAAGCTACTTTCAGATCAAGATAAGTAACCACGGAACAGTCCTGCCCCAGGAAGAACTCCGGAAAATATTCAATCCCTTCTCGACCACGAAGAACTATGGTACAGGAATCGGGCTGACCTTGGCAAAACGCATAGTCGAGGATCATGGCGGTTCCGTCTCCGTCCATTCAGCAGAAGGCGGGACCATGTTCACCGTATGGCTTCCCATCAGGTTCCCCCAACGACCGTCTTTGGGAGCCGGCTGGGAGACATGACACGCGGGCGGCCGAGTCCCAAGTTGCACAGTGAACATCAGTGCCTATTATCATGATGAGTGAGGAGCGAAAGCCCCTTGCCCAATCTCAAGCGGAAGTGACGGCGGAAATGGACGACCAGGCGGACCAACAGGTTGGATTCGAGCAACTCAAGAAGTATGCCGAAGACCTTCGCAAGCTCCATGATGCCCACAAGGCGAAGCAAGCGGAACTGGAATCCGTTTACAAGCAATTAATGCAGTACGCTGAGTCGCTTAACACAACGGTGGCTGAACTTAAACAATCTTACCAGGAGCTGAACGACGCATATCTGGACACGATCTATCGCCTAGCCCTGGCCGCTGAATACAAAGACGAGGCCACCGGCGACCACATTGTGCGTATCGGTCGTTACAGCAGTCTCTTGGTCGAGCGCCTCGGACTCCCGCAGAAGCAGGTACAGCAGATACTCTATGCAGCTCCCATGCACGATGTGGGCAAGATCGGAATCCCGGAGAAAATACTGCTGAAACCCGCGAAATTGGCCAAAGAAGAGTTCGAGGTGATCAAGCAGCATACCAGGATCGGCGCGAACATCCTATCCGGGTCCAAGTCCGAGATCCTTCAGTTAGCGGAAAGCATAGCTCTGTATCACCATGAGAGATGGGACGGAAGCGGTTATCCGGAGGGATTGGCAGGAGAGGCCATTCCTTTGCCCGCGAGGATAGTAGCCATTGTTGACACCTTTGATGCGCTCACATCACAACGGCCTTACAAGAATCCTTACCCCGTGGACAAGGCTCTCGAGATTATTCGTTCCGGCCGAGGCAGGAGCTTCGACGGGCGTGTGACTGATGTTTTCCTGGAGAACATCAGCGAAATCCTTCGGATCAAGAGGGAAGTGAAACCGGACGAATATGCCGGCCTCCCGGGATGGGCATGGAGCGATCGAGACGCCGGGACGTCCTCGGAGGCAAACGGCGAAACCGCGGACGAGAACGTCTCCCGCAAGACGGCCGCCCTATCGAAGTAACCCTCCCGGAAGCTCTCCGAAACCTGTGGCCCGGCGCCCTGTTGGGAACTCAGGCGGCGCCGGCAATCATGCGTTGGTTGACGTTTGCCTTCCAGCATACTAAAATACTGAATCGTTTCTCGTAGGTAGCGTTCCGTTGGCCTATAGGAGTCCAAAGGCACATGAAGCGCGGTCGTCTCGGATTTGTTTTTTCGGTCAGCCTCTTGGCGGCTCTTGTCGTGACGACGCTTCCTGCGGTGGCTACGGATGAGGACCTTTTCATTGAAGCCAAACGCCATTATGATGCGAACCGGCTTCTACGAGCCATAGAATTGTGGGAGAAAACCCTTGCGGACCCTTTGTACGGACCGGTAGCCTACATACTTACCGCGCGCTGTCATGAAAAGTTTGGCCGACATGACAGAGCCGAAGCGGTGTTAAAGGAATTCCTCGGCAAGTTTCCGGACAGCCCGTATCGGGATGTTGCCCAAAGGACCCTGGTTGACGCGCAATGCGCTCAGGGGAAGGCGGACGCGAAACTCAGCCTCAAGACTCTGATCGTGGGAGCCAACGGCAAGGAAAAGACTATGCGGATTCTCCAGCTTGCACGGCTGGAACGAGCGCTTGGCAACTACGAGCAGGCGTATGTCTACTATCGAAAGTTGTACCTACACTATCCGGCTTCAGTTGAGGGTCTTCAGGCCGGTGAAGAGCTGTCTCGACTAGTATTCACGGGCAAAATTCGTCCCACGGAGTTCTCCGAAGCGGAGAAGCGATCCCGCGCGTCTCGCCTGTTTCGCATGGGGCGATTCGATCTTGCGGAAAAGACTTACCGCTCTCTTTGGAAACATGCGCCTTCCGACAATCGCCTGGTCCTGAAGGTGGCGGAGTGCCTGTACAAGGCCCGGCGCAACGACGAAGCAGTCGATCTGCTCAAGAAGCTCCTGAAAGAGAACCTTCCCGAAGCTACACGTATGGATGCACTCCACCTTCTCAGCCTTCTTTACTGGCGGCTGGACAGGGACAAAGAATTCGTCGAAACGAGTCTTGAGATCGCGAATAAGGGTCCGGTTAATTTGAAGAGGAAGGCGCTTTTCGACTTGGCCGTCCATCATCTCGAGAAGCATCAGTTGGATCAAGCTGAGAGCTACTTCCGCAAGCTGCTTCTCACCGGGCCGCCTTTGTCCATGAAGGTGTCCGTGCTATGGAAAACCGCGTGGATCAAATATCATAAGAAAGATTACGAGAAGGCGGCTATGGCTTTTCGGGAAGCCGGCGCCGCTTCCTCTGCAGGCAGCCTCGGCGAGCCGTCAAAATACTGGCAGGCAAGGTGCTTGATGCACTGCGGCCGTTCCGATGAGGCAATGCCGTTGCTGGAGGACCTCGCCCGCAACGCGCCGCTTACTTACTACGGGACCCAGGCTGCTAAGGTCCTGCGGTCCTTGGGCAAAAAAGTCACCATCGTTACCGTTTCCCGCTCTTCAGTCCCGGACTTGAGGCTCACTGCTGAACAGCAGTCCCACAAGCTGGTGGCCAATGCCGAGGAGCTTATGCGTAAAGGCTTCCCGGAGTTTGCTCTTCTCAATCTGGAAGCACTCCCCAGCAACGTGAGGTCGTCGCCCGCGGTTACGTTCCTCCGTGCAAAAGCCGCGCACGCGGCCGGGGATTATCGCCGTGCCCGAGAGATACTGGCGTCAAGGTTCGGCAATCTCATGGTGAATCCACCGGCTGATGCGCCCAAGGACTTCGTGGAAATCGCCTTCCCCCGCGTGCATCCCGAGGAGACGATTCGTGCCGCCAAGCAGTACTCGGTTGATCCGTATCTAGTCTGGGCCGTGATGCGCCAGGAGAGCTTGTACGACGCCGCTGCGGTCTCGCCCGCAGGGGCCTTGGGACTTATGCAGGTGACTCCCGGAGCCACCGGGCTGGTTCGGAAGCGGGACCAGGTGCCCCCAAAGCTCATCGCCAACATGCTGGACCCGAAGAAGAATCTGCGCTTCGGGATAAGAATCCTTGCGGACAACATCGGAACCTTCAAAGGTAAACTCGTGCCCGCTATCGCCTCTTACAACGCAGACATAGCCAAGGTGCGCCAATGGGTACGCAGAAACGGTCACATGAAGCAGGATGAGTTCATCGAGAGTATCCCCTATTCGGAGACAAGGCTCTATGTGAAGAATGTTCTGGCTGGGTACAGAGCCTACTCTCTCCTCCATAGGAGAAAGGATCTGGCCGGATACTGGTAGACGCATGCGCGGGCCGGCATATGGCAGATGCCAAAGATTTTGTCCGAATTTCCCGGCAAAAACTTTTGGCATATTAGCCGATTAAATTGGTGCTATCCCGTGGGTCACCGGCTACCTGTGACGGCGCCGGCATGGCCAACGAGACAAAACTATTGGCAATCCGCATAATGACTCACATTGCGGCGAAAGGCACCACGGAAAGGACACCGATGACCCAATCCCGGGAAGGTTCAGGCGAAGAGGTATTCGACGTCACGCCCTATCTGAAGCTGTTCATTGACAAGGAAGGACGCTGGTTCCAGAACGGCGCCGAGATCATCCACCGGCGGATTTACCTTCACTTCAACCAATGTCTGGAAAAAACACCCGACGGCGCGTACCAGATACGCTGGGGCCGGGAGATCTGCCGTGTTCAGGTGGAAGACGCACCCTTCGTAGTGGAGCGCCTGTTGGATGGGGGACCGAACGGGCTTCGCATCAGTCTTAACGACGGAACCGACGAACCCTTTGACCCGGACTTTTTCTGGATCGGCGAAGAAAACGTGCCGTACATCACGGTGAAACGGGGATCGTTCCACGCACGCTTTTCCAGACCTGCTTACCATGAACTGGCCAAGTACATCGACTCCGACGCCAAAGAGGAAACCTTCTATATAGTGATCCAGGGGAAACGCTCACCCATCAAGACGCGACAAGGGTGAAAGCAAGAATCCAACCACCAAGGCACAAAGACACCAAGAAATCCGTATATTAAATTCTTCTTGGTTGCGGCCGGAGGCCCCTTTTTGCAGAAAGGGGCCTCCCCGGAACTCACTGCCCCCAAACCCCTCAATTGGGGTCGCCTCAAGACACCCGCCTGGCGATCACGGTCATTGAGCCGTAGTTGCCGATGAGCCTGGAGAAGCCCGCCAGGAGAATACCGAAAGCCAGATCCATGGAGTCGATGATCAGGTCCGCGGGACCCAATTCCCGGAAAACATCCGCTATCCATGCGCCCATGTTGCCTTTGACCTGTCGGTTTCTCAGCAAAGCAACCGCCTTGTTTTCGAGAACCGCGCAGCGGGTCTCTCCACGCCCTCGTAGTCGGGAACTCAATGCTCCGAACGGATATGCCTTGTAGATCCTGCCGTTATGAAGAATTGAAACCGCTTCCATGCCGACGCGTTCCAGATACCGCTTCACGGTGTCCTCAGTGAACAGCCACAGATGCCTGGGAATGTCCTCGGAGCAATTGGTCTTCATTCCCGGAGCCGCGATGTTGGGCACAACGAAAACGAATCTGCCGCCATTTTGGAGAAGCCGCGAGACCTTGCCGAAATACAGCGACGGCTTTCTTACATGCTCCAGCAAGGCCCACGCGGTGATCGCGTCATAGGAGCGCTCCGCCAAATCCATCGTGGAAAAATCCCCGATCCTGATGGAAACCGGACAAGGATCGTCCCATCGGATCAGATCAACTCCTTCGGCTTTCCAGCCTTGCCGAGAGGCATAATGGATGAACTGCCCGCGGCCGCACCCCACATCGAGAAGTTTCTTGCCGGGAGCGCCTTCGAGTAGACGAAGCATCCGCCCGTACATCACGGTTTTCAACTCTTTGCCATGAAGATATTCGGGGGGATACAGCAGCGGAATGGAGGCCTCCGTGGGCATGGGATTCACCAGAGCCATGCCGCAGGAGCATTGCAAAAGGTTGAAGTCCTCGCCGGTGATCGGGTCTGTCCTGGTGAAGAGCAGCTCGTGGTCAGTCGAGCAGCACAAGTCACAAGGGACGTATTCGGTTTCGATGCCGGACTTGGTGCTCACCGCTGATTTCTGCATTGAATCAGACTCATCGACGTCTTCAGTACGCGCAGGTCCGGCTCCCCTCGACAAAGATAGCCGGCAGAGCTAGCCGGACAATGCTGATTGTTCAACCCGGAAAATCGTGTCACAAGGCGACTGTAGGGGTGGTTCGGGAACCGCCCCTACACGTGTTGACACCTTCTCGACTTCATCCGGAATCGGTTCCCTTTGTGTCTTGGCGGTTAATTTCTTACCGCTCCCGATGGACGCTTGCACCGAAAGACGCTTTACGGAGAATCCACAATGAGGGTGACCGGGCCGTCGTTGATCAATTCCACATCCATCATTTCGCCGAATTCGCCTTGCTCAACGTGGATTCCCTTGCTCTTGACCGCTTCTATGAATTCCTCATAAAGCCTCACTGCAACGTCGCCCGGCGCGGAGCCGGCGAAGGACGGGCGCTTTCCCTTTCTGCAATCGCCGTAAAGGGTGAACTGGGAGACAACCAGCATCTTTCCGCCTACTTGGACAAGGCTGAGATTCATCTTGCCTTCGCCGTCAGGAAAGATTCGCAGCCCAGGAAGCTTTTCCGCCATCCAACGGACCTGGTCCGGCCCATCTCCATGCGCGGCCGCGAGCAGCACGAGAAGGCCCTTTCCTATCTCGCCCACAACGCGGTTCCCAATTGATACCCGCGCTTTGGAGACTCTTTGGACTACGGCTCGCACTTCTTTGCCTCCAGGAACAAGTTCCAGAGATGAATGAAAGCCGGCACGAAATCGTCGGGATTCATGTCCATCATCGCGGAAAGTTCTTGCGCGCTCATAAAAGCACCCCATTGGATCTCAGAGCGATCGGGAGCAGGCACGTCATCGGTGAACGCAACGAAAAGGACCACATGCTCATTGTCCGTGATCTCCGAGGCCCTTACCTGGAGAACGTCTTTCAGGTCGGCCTCGATGCCGAGTTCCTCCTTCAGCTCCCGCACGGCAGCCGCGTGATACGACTCGCCCGGGTCCACGTGCCCGGAAGCCGAGGAGTCCAAGACGGAAGGGAACCTGTCCTTGTCCGCGGAACGCCTCTGCACGTAGATCATTCCTTGAGGATCGAACACGAACATGTGCACTGCCCGATGGGCAAGCCCCCGGCGGTGGATTTCCCCACGAGTCGCTTGTCCGATTACCCTGTCGTGAGCATCCACGATGTCGAGAATTTCGAGGTCTGTGGAATGCGCCATGGTCAGCGGACCCAATACCTATCCTTTGGGGACATCCCTGCCCAGTTTTTCCTCCACGGACCGAACCTTGCCTTTGATGCGGCCGCGGGCTCCTTTACGGTCGTCGATTTTCACATACGTGACCACGCGGTCGCTGTGAAGGACCATGTTTTCGTGACACTTGCTAATCACCTCGAACACCTTGTCCGTGGGCCCTTCGATAAGAGTCCCCAGCGCGTGCACCTCATAATCGAGACCGCTTTCTTCGATGATCCGGATGGACTCGGCCACGTACCGGCTCAGCCCTTCCACCCCCTTGTCCAGGGGGAAGACACTCAGTTCTGCAAGCATGAGAAATTCCTATGATTGAAAATCGGGGTCCGCACGACGGATCTGAGAGCAAAGAACTTTCACCACCAAGACACAAAGGCGCCAAGAGGAGATTGATATTGGGATTTCTTGGTTTCTTTGACGGTCTTTGGCAGATTAGCCGTCACGTATTCGGAACCGGCCCTATCCGCGGCTGCAGTACGTGGCAAACCTTTCTTCGACTTTTTTCCAGTCGATGATGTTCTTGAAATTCTCGACGTATTCGGAGCGGCGATTCTGGTACTTCAAATAGTACGCATGCTCCCACACGTCACAGACCAGCAACGGCATCAGTCCCCAACTGGTAAGGTTCTGGTGCTTTTCCGCCTGCATGATTACAAGCCGCTTGCTGAAGGGCTCCCACCCGAGGATTCCCCACCCGGAAGCTTCCACCTGGTTGGTCGCGGCTGCAAACTGCTTCCAGAAATTGTCGAAAGACCCGAAATCTCTTGCGAGCACTTTCCGGACCGCGTCGGATGGGCCTGCGGGCTTGGGTCGGACAGTGGTGAAGTAAATCCAATGGAGAACCACTCCTGAACCATGGAACGCGAGATCACGGCTCAGAGACTTTATCGCGGAGAAATCGCCCGCTGCTCTGGCTTTTTCCAGCTTGTCAAGAGTATCGTTCAGGCCGGTGACGTAGCCGGCGAAATGCTTGTTGTAATGGATGTTGACGGTTTGTCTGTCGATAATCGGCTCTAAAGCGTCCTCCGAGTAGGGCAACGGAGGCAGCTTGTGCGCGAAGGCCGGCTTGTCGCCAGCCTCTTTACTTGAAGAAGCCATCGCTTCCCAGGTGAAAAAAGGAGCCAGCAGTCCAAGCGTGGCTACGGCTCCCGCGCCTCCCAAAAGATCGCGTCGGCTCAGTCCGGTATCCATCGGAATACTCCTTTGCATGTAATGGGGGTCGTCAGGGTTCTGAGGGCCCGTCGCAATAAGCTTCTCGGTCTGGCGATTGTGCTCTAGGGGAGAATCTTGTATTCGCCCTTCTTCTCCGCATCCACCTCCAACCGCCCCTTGGGCCGCGCAAAGAGGGCGATCACAAGGATCGCCCCTGCATAACGCGGCCTAGCGGTGTTCGCACGGGTAGACCACCTTGGTCCGTGCCGTACCACGAACGTCGGTCTTGTTTCAGGGCACACCTCTACCATATCACAGTTCACAAGGGACGGGACCGTTCAACATTATGCGGTTCAGGTCAAGACGGACGTCGTAAGCGACGATTTCCAGTCCGTTCCTCGCCGCTTTTCGCAGCTCTTTGCCGTAACCGGGGTCGATGTGGTCAGCGGGACGGAAGATCTTTGCATCCATTCTCTGGATAAGAAAAAAATTCACTGCCCTGTGCCCGAGGCGCAACTGTGCCTGAAGCTCAACGAGATGCTTGCTTCCTCTGGCGGTAACTGCGTCCGGAAAGTATGCCGCGCCGCGTTCCACGAGGGTGCAGTTCTTCACCTCGATGAAGCAGCGCTCACCGCGGAGGTTTTCGAGCAGTAGATCGATTCTGGAGTTGACTCCATAACGCACTTCGCTCCTGACAGTCTCATATCCTGTCAGGCAGGGGATCTCCCCGGCTATTACAGATTGTTTGACAAGCCTGTTGGGCGCCAGAGCATTCACGCCGACCAGCGAGGAAGGCATCGCGATCATCTCCCACGTGTATTTGAGACGCCTTCGGGGATTGTCGCTTTTCGAGAGATACACGGGCCGGCCGGGTTCGCAGCAGGCCTTCATGCTCCCTGAGTTGGGGCAGTGTGCGGTTACCTGACGGCCGTTGCGCAGCCGCACATCGGCGAGGAATCGTTTGTATCTTCTTACGAGAGTTCCTTCGATCAAAGAAGGCCAGGCAAGCCCGCCGCTTCGGGCCGACCCCGTCATGTCTCAGCCATCCCCTTCCGCCGGGAGAGAGTTCCTTCCGCTTCCATCCGTTCCATAGCGTCGCGAGCGGCGTTCTGTGAGGCCTCCCGCTTGCTGAACCCTGTGCCTTGCCCCACGATTTCGTCGCCGAGGAGCACAGCAACGTCAAAGGTCTTGCAGTGGTCCTCTCCCCATTCGTCAACCACCTTGTACCTGGGAGTCAAACCCAGCTCGGCCTGGACTTGTTCCTGGAAGAGGCTTCGGTAGTCATCCATTCCGTCGCGGGTTGAGCAGCTCTCGATCATCGGATAGAAGTGTTTCTCAATGAGCTTTCTCGCGGATTCAAAACCGCCGTCAAGGAATACGGCTGACACCAGCGCTTCGAGTGTGTCCGCTAGAATGGAGTCACGGTTTCTGCATCCGCAGAGTTCGTCACCTCTTCCCATCCTTATGAAAGGCGCCAGGTTCAGATTCCTCATGAGCTGGGCCAGCGCCGCGCGGTTGACAAGGCCAGCCCTCTTCTTCTGGAGTTCCCCTTCCTCGTCGTCGGAGAACTCCCTGTAGAGAACGTCCGCAATCACAAGTCCGAGAACCGCGTCGCCTAGGAATTCCATCCGTTCGTTATTCCCTGAGCATGTTTCCCGGTTCTCGTGCCAGAAGCTCCGACGAGTCAGTGCGTCCACGAGCAGGGATCGGTCATTGAATTCGTACCCGATTATCCGCTCGATGTCGCTTAGAGAGGAGTCTCGTTCCATTTCCTTCAAAACTTCTCCAGAATAGAGGCCAGATCTTTCGCCTGGGAATGAGCCGTGAGATCGTAGAACAGCGGGGTTACGGACACATATCCCTGGGCGAGGGCATGAACGTCGCTGGATTCGTCCTCCTGTTCGGTTGGGATCTCGCCGGAAAGCCAGTAGTACACATCGCCTCTGGGGTCTTCCCGCTGTTCGTAACTCTCACGGAATTTGCACAGACCTTGTCTTGTGATCCTTACCCCGCGCACCCTGTCCGCGGGGAGGGCGGGCACGTTAACACTGAGTGCCACTCCGCTGGGCAGGCCATGTGTAAGAACCGCCCGGGCAAGACGCTCGATGTGCGGCAGAGCGCAATCAAAGGGCGGATCCTTTTTCTGCGCGATGGAGACCGCCATTGCAGGGACGCCCAGAATCGCCGCCTCGGTGGCTGCGGAAACCGTTCCGGAATAGAGCACGTTGATGCCGAGATTCGCGCCGTTGTTTATTCCGGACACCACCAGATCAGGAAGTCGCGGCAGGAGGCAATACAGGGCGAGCTTCACTGCGTCCGCGGGGGTGCCCTTGACGCTGTGTCCGTAGAACGACCCGTTTTTGGAGATCTCTCGAACCCGGATCGGCTCGTAAAGAGTGATCGAGTGCCCAACTGCGCTCTGTTCGGATTCGGGAGCGACGATGCTCACTTGACCCAGCTTGCTCATTGCGGTTCGCAGATGCCGCAAGCCCTCTGCATGAATGCCGTCGTCGTTGGTTAGCAGAATGAGGGGCGCGGCGTGCTTCATCCGAGTTCCCGGCAAGCGGTTCTGATCCTTTCTATGCCTTTGATGATCAGCTCTTCACTGGTTGCAAAAGAGAGCCTAACGTGATCCTCCGAACCAAAGGGGCCACCCGGCACACATGCCACATGTTGGGTTTCCAAAAGGAATTTGGCCATTTCCGAGGAATCGGACACTTTGCCTCCGCGATAGAAGGGACGGATGTTGACAAAGGCATAAAAAGCCCCGTCCGGTTTGACCACAGAGAGTCCCTCGCTGTTCTCGATCTCCCTTACGATCAGATCCCGGCGTTTCTCAAAAATCTGCCGCATGCGCTCCACTTCGTCCTGCGGTCCTGTGAGCGCGGCCACTGCCGCTGCCTGAGCGGTGCTCGTCGGGTTGGAAGTGGACTGGCTTTGAATGTTTGTGGCAGCCTTGACCACCTCAGCCTGAGTTGAGGCCAGGTAGCCTATGCGGAAGCCGGTCATGGCATAGGTCTTGGAAACGCCGTTTACTACGATGGTCCTGTTCTTCATTCCCGGCATGGCGGCGAAGGAGGTGTAACTCTGTCCATCGTAGACAAGCTTGTCGTAAATTTCGTCCGATATGACCAGTAGATCGTGTTTTTCGGCCAGCGCGGCGAGCCTCTCGAGGACCCGTGTTGGATAAAGCACTCCTGACGGATTTGACGGAGAGTTAAGCAAGAGCACCTTGGTACGCGGGTTGATCTTTGATTCAACTTCATCCGGGTCCGGTATCCAGCGATTTTCTTCCCTTGTTTGCACGATTACCGGCACCCCCTCGGCCAGGTCCACCATTTCCGGATAGGAGACCCAGTACGGGGCCAAGATGATCACTTCATCCCCGTTGCCTACTACAGCCTGGAAGAGGTTGTAAAGAGAGTGTTTCGCTCCGCAGGACACGAGTATTTCGTCGGGCTTGTATTCGAGGTTGTAGTCCTCCTTGAACCGTCGGATCACGGCTTTTTTCAGTTCCAGGGCGCCGCCCACAGGGGTGTAGAAAGTCTCTCCGCGGTCCAGTGATCTCTTGGCCGCTTCCCTTATGTGCCCCGGTGTGGGGAAGTCCGGTTCGCCGGCGCCAAAGCCGACAACATCGATGCCCTGGCTTTTCAATTCCTTCTCTTTGGCAGAAATGGCCAATGTAGCGGAAGGTTTCAGGCTGGCGGCTCGTTTGGAAAGCAGGTTTTTCATGTTTCGCTCCTGGATTGCGGTGACGCCACAACATGTCGTCATCTGATGCCCGGAAATTTCTTCTTGAGCTGCGCGAGGACGTACTCGGGCACCAGATCTTTGGGGGACCCGCCGGCCACAACAGTGGCCTTTATGATTCTGGAACTCACATAGAGATATCGATGAGCAGTCATGAGAAAGAAGGTCTCAATGTTGCGGCTGAGCTTGCGGTTCATCAAAGCCAACTGGAATTCGTACTCGAAATCCGACACAGCCCTGAGTCCCCGGATTATGGCATGGGCGCCTTTTCTCTCCGCGTACCTCACCAGCAGGCCATCGAAATAGTCACATTCCACTCGGCCATCCAGATCCTCAATGCTGTGCTGGATCATGTCCATGCGTTCTTCAACCGTGAAAATGGTCTCCTTCTCGGGGTTGAGACCAAGTGCGATTATGATGCGGTCAAACGTGCCCAGGGCGCGTTTGACGATCTCCAGGTGTCCGTTATGGATCGGGTCAAAGGTACCCGGGCAGACTGCGATCTTTTCCGTCATTGTACCGGCCGACCTCTCTGATGGCTGTCACTCTCGCCTGAGAATTCCCGTTTGAACATCTCCAGGAAAGTGTCTCCGTATTTTCTGGAAAACGCCTTTGTGAAACACTCCGGCTCAGCGGTCTCTTTGAGGCGCGCCTCAGTCTCGGTGACCAGGAACCCTCCCGGCTCGACGAGGGATGACAGACCAGGGTGTGATAAGACCCTGGAAATCCAGTCGGTCCCGTAGGGCGGGTCCAAGAAGACGAGATCGAATGTGCGCCCTTGTCCTCCAAGGTATTCAAGTGCATGCAGCGCGTCCATAGTGAGAACCGTGCCTGCGCTGCCTACTCCGAAGAGCCGTATGCCTTTGGCCAGATATCGGGCCGCTCTGCCGTCACGATCAACGAAGGTCACACCTGAGGCCCCTCGGCTCAATGCTTCAAATCCGAACGCTCCGGCGCCTGCGAACAACTCCAGTACTCGGGCGCCTCTCACGGCCGTCCCGATAACGCTGAAGAGCGCTTCTCGGACGCGATCGGTTGTAGGGCGCAGTCCGGCGATCTTTAGTGAGGGGAGCTTCCTCCCCTTGAAACGACCGGCGATTATCCTCATGCGCCCAACTTTCTTTTATACCCTCAATCGGGCCTTCGTTCAAGGGCGAGTTGGGGTTCGGGTCCCGTCCCGTGCAACAGGACAACATCTAGAACCCAAGTCGTTCCGGAGGCCTGCGTTCCGGAACGTATTCGTGTGGGATCTCCTCGTTGTTCCAAGCTGTGGACACGTACAGGTTGCAATAGCAGCTTCCGAACTCCTTGACATCCGCCTCTCGGTACACGCACGGGCAGACGATATCCTGATCGTTCACCCGGTCGCCGGATGCCAGCCTGCACGGACATGACATGTACCCGTAGCGTCCCTTGTTTGTCAGAAGTGCCTCCAGGAGTTCAAGAACCCGCTGCCTATCCTTGTTGAAGTAGTAGCCCTTGGGTTCCTGGACCTTCCTTAGCATGTCGAAAAGCTTTTCCGCTTCGGTCATATTCCCAGCGCCTCTCTGATCTCTTTTTCGCGGTACCCCACGATTACGGTATCTCCGATGATGATTGTGGGAAAGGAGCACTTGGCGTTGATTTTCCTGATCTCATCCAGCATCGCCTGAAGTTCGGCTCTTGGCAACAAGTCAACCTCGGTGCAATCGTACTTGATCTTGCAATCATCGAGCAACTGTTTGGTGCACTTGCAATGGCTGCACGTACTCAGGGCGTAGAGTTTCACCGGTTTCTGTTCCATACATGGACTCCTTTTCTCCCGTCAGATCAGTCAAATAGCGTGGCGATTTCGGAGATGCCGGAGAACACGTAGTCGGGAGCGTACGAAAAACCCGGCAGATCATTCCTGGACGAGGCGCCGGTCAGAACCAGGGCTGCCGCGATGCCTGAATTGCGGGCAAACAGAATGTCGGATTCCATGCGGTCCCCTACCACGATGCAGGATTCAGCGGGAAGTCCCAGCAATTCCAGCGCGATATGCGCCATGTCCGGAGACGGCTTCCCGAGGACTCTTTCCGGCCCGCGGCCCGCTGCTGTGGAGATTGCCGCGACAATGCTTCCCGCTCCCGGCAGGAAGGCCCCTTCCCCCGGATAAGAAGCGTCCAGGTTCGTCGCCCAGAAGCGCGCTCCATTGTGAAGGGCTGCCTGAGCCTCCTTGAGCTTGTGGTAGTTGAAGCCGCTATCAATGGCCGTAACCAGGATATCCACGTTCCTGGAATCGTTGACAACATTGACCCCGGAAGCTTCGAGCTTTTGGACAAGCTTTTCCTGGCCAACCACCATGACTCGGGCGCCGGCAGGCTCGCGCGAAAGCGCCGCAATCAGGGCGCTGGCTGAGTTCACCACTTGGTTTTCGTTAACCGCAAGCCCCATGCGGTTCAACCTCAGTGCCAGATCCGCGGCCGCGCATCCGGCATTATTGGAATGAAACACCCACTTGATCCCCTTTTTGGACAGATCATCGAACACGGCCATCGCTCCGGGGATCAGAACGTTTCCTCGGTTGATCGTCCCGTCCAAGTCCGAGAGTATGCCACGATATGGCCTTGATTTCATTGGGCCTCTTCTGCATCCTTTCCCAACGAGATTGCCGCGTCCGCGGCAGAGCTTCCCGGGACTGTTGCCCCCGAGGTTTCCGTATGTTTCCTCAACACGAGCCCGAGATTGTGGAGCGCCGATTCATATGTCCCGTCGAGTTGAAGGGCCCTGTTGAAGTCCTCCATGGCGGCCTTGTACTTGCCTGTTTTGTAACGGAAGAAACCTCGATTGTTCCAAACCACGGGGTCCTGGGAGCCCAGTTCGGTTGATTTATTCAGGTTGCTTTCGGCTCCGGCAAGGTTTCCCATGTTGTAATGCACGATTCCCCGAAGGCTCAATGCCCTGGCCGCGTCCGGTTTCGCGGCAATGATCATATCCAGATCATGCAACGCGGCCTCCCATTCGTCCTTCTTTGCATGTGCCACAGCCCTGTTATACAAGACGCGCGGGTTGCCCGGAAGGCATTCCAGGGCTCGGGTGAAGTCCGCGATTGACGCGTCGTAGAGCATTCTGCTGATGAAGGTCAAGCCTCTCATGGAGTAAATCTCACCATCTGCCGGATCCAAGTCGATCGCTCGGGTCAGGTCGTCTGCTGCGCGCACAGGTTCACCCAGCGTCATGAACACCCGTGCACGTTGTTTGTATGCTTCCACCAGCCCCGGATCAAGAGCTATGGCCCGATTGAGATCAGCCAAGGCATCGTCCCAGGCCCGACGATTCATGGCTGCAACGCCGCAATAAAGGTGAGCGGGCGCGTGATCCGGCTTTCGGGCAATGACTCCG
This sequence comes from Desulfomonile tiedjei, assembly GCA_020722215.1. Lineage (GTDB taxonomy): Bacteria > Desulfobacterota > Desulfomonilia > Desulfomonilales > Desulfomonilaceae > DYLG01. Next base: position 12,232 of record DYLG01000004.1, on the reverse strand, counting down.
GCAAGAATTTTTTCAGCCTGAGAGCGGTTTTTCAGAAGAAGGTGAGCGCGAGCCTGAAGCACGGGGCAATCCACATCGTCGGGGTAATCCGTGAGGCAATGGGACAGCGCGGCGAGCACGTCCCCGGGACGATCGGTCTTGAAGAAGACCTCAACCTTTTCCTTGATAAGGTCCCTGTCTTCCTTCGCGACACGCTGGAGGTTCGCATAATCCTCCAGGGCCCTGTCGTATTCCTTGAGCTTCACAAACACCCTTGCCCGAGCCCGCAGGATGTCATGGCGCTGCGGTTCCTGTTTCACGAGCGTGTTGAGGTCTTCCAGAGCCTCCCGGGGTTTGCCCTCTCTCAGGAGAACCATCGCCCTGAGTTCCATAGCCTCTGAAGAGCGCTGATCGAAATAGAGGGCTCGTGTGTATTCGTCATGAGCCTTTTGGAGAAAACCTTCCTTCTCGTAGATCATCCCTTTGAGGACATAACAGCGGGCTACGTTTGGCTTGGCAAGCAGGGCTTGCTCCAGCACACGCGAGGCTTCCTCAAGCTGATCAACCAATATCAAGCAATGAGCCTTTTCCAAGAGCGCGGGAATAGCGTCAGGCGAACGGACCATTGAAGAATTGAAGTCCCTAATGGCCTGAAAGCAGTCTTTCATCCTCTTGTGGGCAAGCCCGCGCTCAAAATGCAGGACGGATCGGAGTTTGGCGTTCTTCGGATGGGCCTTGAGCGCCAGGTCCAGCAATTCAATCCGCTGGACGGGATTCTCGATGGAACGCGCCTTTCTTAGGAGACTTTCGGCTGAGTCTTCAGCTTGCGTGACAGTCGGCGCAGAGGCCTGGACCAACACGCAAAATAGGGCGACGCCCAGCACGGCGGCTTTCCGGGCATGTTGCATGTTCATGCCGAATCGGATTTCAGAGTCCTCAACAACGTTTGCAGGATTTCATCGAAATGTTGCTGCATCCGGATCATGTTCTCTCTCATCTCAAGGATTACCGCGCACCCTTCCAGGTTCACGTTCAGATCCCGCATCAGGTTGCCGATGATGCGAATCCGTTCCACCTGGTCCTCCATAAACACCCGGTGGGGCTCCTCGTCCAGTTCCACGGAGTGGATCAGGTCCTCGGCCTCCAGTTCGTCGAGGAATCTCTCGTCGCACCCGAACAACTCGACTATCTGCCTTCTGAAGTAGTACCTGGTCGCCATGACACTTATCCCGACAGAATTACAGCCTGATGTCTCGCCTCAAATCACCTTGGTAGAAACCGTCGATAATCTCGGCAGCTCTTATCGCTTCCGGGTCGTGGGTCGCGGGAATCTGGACCCTTATGGTCACGTACATGTCGCCGGGGCTCTTGGTCTTCAGGTTGGGCACTCCCTTGCCCCTGAGCCTGAGCACCTTGCCCGAAGCGGTTCCCGGGGGCACCTTGAGGTTTACCGGTCCGGTGAGAGTCGGAACCGAAATGGTCGCGCCCTTCATGGCCTCACTCACGGTCACGGGTATCTCCAGCTTCAACGAATCCCCCTCACGCTTGAAAACAGGGTGGGGCTTCACTCGGATCTCAATAATAAGATCCCCGGGCGGGCCTCCGTCTACCCCCGGCCCACCCTTTCCCGCGAGTCTGATCTTCGAGCCTTCGGCGACGCCCGCCGGGATGTTCACGTCAATGGTTTCCGTGCGGGGAGCGCTTCCCGGACCCGTTTGACTCTGCATGCTGATCCTCGTCGTCCCTCCTCGAACAGCAGTGACGAAATCCACCTCCAGGGACGACTCGACATCCTGGCCCTTTGTCGGACCGCGAGTCTCGAAGCGCGCGCCTCGGGGACCGCCTCCGAACAGGTTGCTGAACAGATCCTCAAAGCCCGAGTACCTGACCGATTGCCCATCAAAGGAGAAATCCCTGAAGTGACTGCGTCCGCCCGTGCCCGTTCCGGAGCCGGCAAATTGCTGCCACCTCGCGTACTGGCGCGCCTGCTCAGGGTCAAAACCAGCCCTCAGGCCTTCCTCACCGAACTCATCGTAAGTCTTCCTCTTTTCAGGGTCGGAAAGCACATCATGGGCTTCAGAAATCAGTTTGAACTTCTCTTCGGCCTGCGCGTCGCCCGGGTTTACGTCCGGATGGTATTTTCGTGCAAGTTTCCGATATGCTTTCTTGATCTGGTCGGTAGTGGCTTTCTTGTCCACTCCGAGGGCTGCGTAGAAATCTTTGCCGGGCATGATTCACCCTCCCCTTAATCCGAAAAAAGGAGGCGGACGGTTGTCAGGCTTGGTATACGCGATCCGAAGAATCCCATTGCTGCAAACAACTCCTGAACAAGCAGTCTTGAGGCGCCTCTGAATAATTAAGTATTGATCCGATCTTGTCAAGTTGCCGTTCTCACGAGGCATCCGGGGGACAGGGGAACTTTGTACTTGACGAGAATACTAAAGTTATGTCAGGATTATTTCACACACCACATCATCCCAAACCATGAACCCCGGCGACCGTGTTCAACCACCTAACGGAATCGTCGGGTTTCTTTTTTCCAGCGCAGACTTATGCCCTTTTTCGTGCCGGGAACCCGACGACAACCCGGCAGGTTGCGCGAGAATTTCGTTCCGCAAAGCATCGCGGCATCTGCCGTGTTTGTCCTCTCGATGTTTGCCAGGGAAGCGGCGGCGTGGTATAGATGGCTCTGGGTTCCGGATCGGTCCTCACCGCCGGGGGCGTGGGTTACCCCTGGCCGTGGAGCCTGATCTTGCTTCGAGTGCGCGCAGGGGGACCCGGAATTCTCAATCATCCCAAACAGTGTCTCGGCGCTTGCAGTGATCATAGATAGCCACGTTCATTTGCTCCCGGAAAGAGTCCGAAGAGATCCGCGCTCTTTTTTTGCCACCGACGCGGCGTATTCTTCCGTTTATGCGTCCCCAAAGGCCAGGATGGTCTCGGGCCCGGAAGTCATTGATTATCTTGACCGCTTCTCGATTGACAAGGCTGTAGTTTTCGGTTTCCCCTGGGAAAATCATGCCCTGATCAGAGAGAACAACGACGAAGTGTGGGAGTTCCACGAGAACTTCCCGGACAGGATAATTCCATTCGCGGTGCTTTCACCCCTGGGAGGAGAGCAAGCCCGCATGGAGGCCCAACGGATCATCGGTATGGGGTTCGGGGGAATCGGGGAGCTGGGGGTATATCACGGCGGCTGGACCGCATCGCGCTTCGAGGCCTTCAGTTCAGTGCTGGTCTTGGCGGGAGAGGCCCATGTTCCCGTGCTCATTCATGTCAATGAACAGGTAGGCCATCATTATCCGGGGAAAATCCCAGTGGATTTTCACGGGCTACTTCAAATGATCGAGGCTCATCCCAACGTGGACTTCATCCTGGCCCACTGGGGCGGCGGCGTCTTCTTCGGCGCTCTGATGCCGGAAATCCGGCGCATTCTCAGCAGAACTTACCTGGATACTGCTGCGTCTCCTTTCCTTTACGCTCCGGATATATTCACCATTGGATGCAGCATCATGGGTTCGGACAAGATCCTTTTCGGCAGCGATTTTCCGCTGCTGGGCATGGACCGGTACCTCAAAGACATTGACCGGGCTGGGCTGGACGAATCCGCACGCCAAGCTATACTCGGGGGCAACGCGGAGAGACTGCTTTTCGGAAAAGCCCATAGAGACTGTTGCGCAGACGAAGAATCCTAGATCCGGCTCTGCCCGACAGAATCGGCGGGCAAAGTTCGCTCCACGATCTGTACCGGCAATTTCCACGGTCCATGGTGAAGGCCCGGCAACGGGGTCTTCCTTCTTCTTCGATGAAGCGTTATGATACAAAAAAAGGCCTGCTGATAGGCTGCATCTTCTATCGCCCCTTGTGAGGAGTACGGGAATGACTACAGCCGTACAGCATTTTCTTGATTCTTTCATGGATTTGTCTGAGTCTGAAAAGCACGAATTGGTTGTAGAAATCCTTAGGCGCACGGTGCGCTCCGACATGCCCCCGCTGTCCGATGATGACCTAGTGTTGAGCGCGGAGACCTTGTTCCTTGATTTGGACCGCGTCGAGGCCCGGAATGAGGAATTTTAATAGGGGTGAAGTTTGGGTTGTGGATCTGGGTTATACCGCCAAAGTCAGACCCTGTTTGGTTCTGAGTGTCTTCACATTGGACCAGGATCGTTCATTAGTCACCTTGGTGGCTCACACAACCAGTCCGAGAGGATCCAGGTTTGAGGTTCCAATCAGAGTGCCTTTTATGCGCACGGGTGTGTTTGACGCTCAAAACCTGGTGACGATCCCGCGCGCGAAGTTGATACGAAAGCTAGGCGTCTTATCGTCGACTCAACTATCTTTGGTAGAACACGCTGTGCGCCTCTGGCTTGGCCTATGATGCCGATGGACTCTGGCCGTGCACGGTGCGGCGAGAATCTATAGTCTTTGCCAAAAGTCTTTTCCGAATCGGGGCCTCGGAGGGGCGGGTTTGAAACCCGCAACAGTATCAAGAAATCGGAAATTTCTTTCGGCAACGGATATTGCCGGCCCTACGATTCTTCCTCCAAACCCGCGTTCGTTCACCCCTTGCCTGACCGTCCCCAATCGCAGAGCGCCCGCATCGCGTCCCGATACCCCTGCTCAACCCACTGGGCAAGGGAGCGCGCGGTGAAACGAAACGTGGCAATCGGAAAGCGCCCCAGAGACTCCGCGGGTTTGATGAACGAGATGCTGCATGCCGGGTAGTCTTTTGGATCACAGGGGACGTTGGGCCTGGTGGACACCGCAATTATCCTTCGGCGCCCGATTTCGTAGAGCGGCTGCACCGGCATCCACTGCGAAATGCCTCCATCGCTGTACTGCTTGCGATTCAATTCGATTGATGGAAAAACCATCGGGAGGGACATGGACGCGGCAAGGATTTTTCCGGCGTCCGATTCGTCGTAATCCTGCAACCGGAACCATGCGGAGTGTCCTGTGGGCGCGGATATCCGAGGCAGGCTGTAAGCAGTGACAAACAGCGGCACTGGCTGGTCTAGGACCGACTTCATATTGAGATGCCGCTTAAGCAGGGGCTCCAGTCTTTCCAAACTCCACAGACCTTCCCTGCCCAGGGTCCGCAGGGTTCCCCCTCGGGATAGGAGCCTTGCGGTGGAAGTTGCGTACTTGAGCAATCTCATTGCCCTGAGGTTCGGGACCGGAACCAGCAGGAGCGCCAGGTCGAAACCCAGCCGCAGGGCAAGTCTGCGCAGCTTGGAATAGTCCGGTGTGAGCACTCCGTACCGGGTGAGATCTTCCCAAAACCGAAAGCCTGAATGGAGATCGCCGGCACAAATGAATGCTCCGTTGAGCGCGCCTATGGAGCTGCCCGCGACAGCGCCGAACGAGATGCCCAGCTCGTCGAATGCCTTCCAACACCCAAGCTGGTACGCGCCTCTGGCTCCGCCCGCGGACAGAGCGAGCCCGGGAAGGCCGGTGAGGTCCCTGCCTTTCCCTCGAGGACCGGAAGCTGTCTTGCTCATGGGAACCCTGTCCATTTGTTACGGCGTTTCACCAATACCGTCGCAAATCCCGCAACTTCAGCCGGTAGGTCGGATTACGCCCGCTAGGAGGCCGTTCCGAAACCTCCTCAATGTCCAAGATCGTGCCGAGCGGCCCTGCCAACCAACCTGCAGTATAGGTCAAAGCAAACCCTATAATATTGCGCCTCTTGCAGAAGTGTTTCTTTGTGAGCTTATGAATTATTTTTCGTAGAAAGCGAAGAAGTCCTTTGCATAGCCGGTGTCGTAGCGGCTCATGGTGTACTTCAACTGCTCGGGGGACAACCTGTCGCGTCTGACCACTTTGTCCTTTTCATTCCTGAAGTAGAAATTGCACACGATGTTGTGGATGTTGGCGTCCCCATGAATGGCCCTTTTGCAGCCGGCCAGTACGAGAGCCTTGGCCAGGTCCTTGGTGCTGATGTGGTGACCCATGGCGAACACCAGGTTCCCGTCGTCGCGAATGCCGAACGCGGTCCGATTGGCGAGAAACCAGAACTGGCTGCGCATGGTACTGGCGCCATTGTTGTCAACCAGGAATCCCCCGAGGCCGATTTCCGAATCCTCGATCTTGTCTCGCTTGGCGATTCTCTCGACCACCTTGCCGTCCTTGACGATGAGGTGGCGCAATTGGCGCGCGTCCTTGACCATGCGAAGAGGTATGTCGTCCGTCCATTCAATGACGTCCACGGATTCATCCGTGTAAACCACCAGAGTGGCCATGCCCTCCACCATTGGATAGACCACCTGGCTTCTGAATATCGCGCCGGCCCCTCTGGCGTGCTGCTGCATCCACATGGCGTTGGTAATGGCAATGATGCGGGAAAGCCGTTCGTTGTGCCGCGGTTCGGAAATCTGGTAGATCCCCGGTTCAGTATTTCCAATGAAGAAACGGAGCTTGATCCGCTTCATGTCGAACACGGCCATGTACACAACCGAATTGGGGAATTCGACACTGGGGCGGTAAACGGTCCGATAAACCAGGGGCTTGCCTTGCGCGTCAGCAGGAAGGTCTTCTCCGGTCCAAACGCCCTCGCCCTCGAGAGGTGGGGACGAATAGAGAGGCGCAATGGGAGGCGGAGCAGCGAAGCCAGAATCCTCCAGGAGGGGCTCCACATCGGGCTGCGCCTGCTGGGGCCCGCTGCCGACAGCAGCAAGGGTTTGTTCAAGTTCAGCTTCCACTTCCTCCACGCTGTATTGACCAACCGGTCCCGCGGCCGCCGGCGGCTGATCGGGCACATCCCTGTTGTCGTCTTGGGGAGCGGCCTTCAGATGGTCGTCCCCCTGATCGGAAGCAGGAACATGGGTAAGGAGGTCATCTAGCCATTTGGGAAGGATCCATTCCTCGACGGCGGCTTCCCGGCTATCAGGGGCGGCCTGGTTGGAGATGAGTCTTGCAAGCTTGCCCGACGCGCTCAGAGGCTCATCAGCCCATGGCAAGCCGCAGACGAGCAAGACAACCAGTCCTGCAATCGCACCGTGTATCAAGCAACTGCGAGCCATATTTCTTCCAACCGCCGATAACATTGCAACGTTAGAGACTTGCAGCGAGGTTCGCTTTTCCGTGCGCGAGGAGCGAGCAAGAATCGGACCGGAGTAAGTACGAGGCCGGCATCGCACCTTGCGAGTCAAGACTTATCAACGGCAGGTTGCTTGTGGGGAAGGTTCTCCCGCCGGCTGGAAAAAAACCGCCGGCAACCGACTCCATCAACCTCCGTTCACCCACGAAAAGAAAAGCGTCGCCGCTCATTCAACGTCAACTGATCAGTTCCGATATGCTATCAAACGCAGCTTCAGAGTTCAAGAACCTTGGACGCGCCCTGCCCGGGCGGTGGCCCGGTTCCCCGAAACCGGCGCGAGCAATACAGCAGACACTCCGGGGTGTCAAGAGCTATGTGTTCCCGGTTTTCCTCAATAGGGCAAAAAGCCCGGATTAGCGCTTGGAGAACTGGAAGCTGGCTCGGGCTCCACGCTTGCCGTATTTCTTGCGCTCCTTGACCCGCGCGTCCCGGGTTAGAAAGCCCGCCGCCTTGAGCGTTGATCTGTATGCCGGGTCAATATTGAGCAGCGCCTTGCTGATTCCGTGCTTGAGCGCTCCGGCCTGGCCGGAGAGCCCGCCACCGCGGACTTGAACAGTCGCGTCGAAGCGGCCGGCCGTTTGGGTCAGTTCAAACGGTTGCATGATGACCATTCTCGAAGTTTGGCGCCCGAAATAGTCATCCACGGCGCGGCCGTTGACCTCGATCCTGCCGGTTCCCGGTCTCAGATAGACTCGTGCGATAGCGGATTTTCTTTTCCCGGTGGCATAATAGGTGTCTTGCGCCATTCATTCTCTCCAGAGCTAGAAATCGTATCTTTCAGGTTTTTGAGCAGCGTGGGGATGGGTATCGCCTGCATATATCTTCAATTTGGTCAATTGGGTCCTGCCCAGCCTGTTCTTAGGGAGCATCCCCCTCACCGCGAGGCGAAACAGGCGTTCGGGTCTGGCTTTGAGCAACTTTGCAGCGGTAGTTGCTTTGAGGCCTCCGGGATAGCCGCTGTAGCGGTAATAGGTCTTTTGTTCGAGCTTTCTTCCGGTGAGACGAATCTTGGAAGCGTTGACTACGATAACGAAGTCGCCCACATCCATATGTGGGGCGAATTGAGGCTTATGTTTTCCCCTCAGTATTCGGGCGGTTTCTGCGGCAACTCGTCCCAGGATTTTATTTTCGGCGTCAATGATGAGCCACTTTCGGTCAACTTGTCCTGGGGTAGGGGTCCAGGTTTTCATGAGGCACCTCTCCGCTTATGGGAATTAGAAAAGATACCACCGGACCTCCGGCGAGTCAAGCCCAATGGGCGGCTGCGTTTGTGGCAGAATGAGAGTCATGTTATTGCAAGCAGTTATCGCCCTCTCTTCAAAAATTCTCAACCATTCCTCATAATTTACTTGACATAATCTCCCTAATGAATCATGACACCATTCCAGGACATTCAGTTAAGGAGGAAGGGTATGGTGATAAGAAAGCCCTTTATGGTATTGGTTTGTCTTGCCATTGTCGCCGCATTGCCCATCGCGGCCCAATGTCTTGCCCAAGGTAGGGATGGATTCTCGGCCTCCCCGGGCGTGGAGGCGGAAGTTCTCTCTGCTGACCCGACCTACAAAGCTCCTAAGCCTACGCGATCGGCCCACCCCCCCCGGTCGGAGACATTCCCAAGGAGCAAATCCGGATACGCCCCCAGGACCGCGCATCCCCAGTACACCTACCCGCGAGCCCATAGCGGCACATACGCTGCCAGGCCCGCAGCCGTTCTTCCGCCGGGCAGTCCCCGTATTCCCAGTGTATGCTCTTTGACCGGTCTGCCCTTGGGGCCTCTCAATGCATATTCGTTTCTGCCCAGGGCGCGAAACAAGCAGTTCCATTTCAGGGCGAGCCTCTGGTATGTGGGCCTCAATTCCACCACTATTCTCTGGGGCACGAATCTGGCCGGCGGCGAAGGCACGGAACTGGATTTGAACCGGGACCTGGATCTTGACAAGCATCGGTATCTCTCCGAGTACGAGGCAAGTTTTCAGATACGGGACAACTGGGCTATCCGGTACTCCTTCATGCCCATTCAGTATGAGCGGACCAGCGTTATTGACACTCCGGGGGGATTTTACTTCGGCAACTGGCTCTTTGTTCAGGGCCAGGGCCTTCACGCCAAATGGGATCGTCTCATTCACCGATGGGACCTTGTGTACCGCTGGTTCAACCAAGCGCACGCGGAATCTACGATTTTCGGAGGCTACAGCCTGTATGACGACAGGCTTTCCCTTAGCTCAAATGTGGCCAGGCGAACACGGTCCAAAGGATTTGGCCTTGCGTTCGGCGGCATGGGCATCGACAAGGTGATCGGTTCCACCGCCGGCGCGGGCCAGGCCTCGCTGCACTGCAAATGGTCCGTGCAATTTCTGGAGGGCTATTTCGGCTGGGATGGATACGCAGGCGGTCGACTTGCCGTCCCGTTCAATTGCGGCCGCTTTGGATATCTTGAAGCAGGATGGAGGTGGATAGTCCTCAACAGGGACGAAGGAGCCAATGTGGATCAGGTTAACATGGACGGACTCATCGGGTCAGTGGGAGTCGTGTTTTAGCACGCCGGCAATTGTGGCCGGCGCCGGCAGGGTGTAGGTCTCAGGATTTCTTGTACAACTCGGACGTTGCGTAGGCCCCCCGGGAGTCTCCAACAACGCGCCGCACTCCTTCCGACGGTTGAATGTCCTACTTCGGCCTGGCCGGGTTGGACATTCCCGGGATGGATCACCGCCGCGGCGGCCAACTTCAAAAGCCCGACCCCAACGGTCGGGCTCGTCCTTTTTCCTCTATTTGAGCCGCCGCGACGACACATTCCCCTCCGGATGGCCGCGTCGTTCCAACTATGACATTTCGCTTGAACCAAGCGCTATATCAGCTTGTAATTGGCATTGATTTTGCCACAGCATTGTGATATGATCCATCCCATGGGAGAAGCACCCTCTATGGGAACGCAAGCATCTCCCTCTTCAGGAGGATTCTCCATGCCAATTACAAGGCTCGGATTTCTTATTGCAATCACTTTGATACTCACAGCCACCGCATTTCCGGCGAACGCGCGTTTTCTCGCGTACGACCAGCACATAGCTTTCCTGCAAGCTGTGAACAAAGACATAACTAAACTCTTGCCCAGAGCCATGGCGCAGTTCCTGTACCAAAATCAGGAAGACTTCATGCGCGGCATGACGTTCATGAGACGCGCAATCATGTCCAGTCCGAGAAAACTCAAGGATTTCGAAGAAGTTCGTCGCGAAGCCTATGCCAGACTGAGTCGGGACATCCCCTATTGCGTGGAAGCATTCAAAGGCGGGGAGATCAAGCTGGACACTTCGGCCGCGAACCTTTCCGGGCGCCTTGGAATAATTGCCGCTTCCATCGTCATGGCCAAGTTGCCTGCGGTTCCGGACCTGGAATATTTGTTGAACGTTTCAAGAACGGTCGATGCGGCAATAGCAGAGAATCTCATTGATGTCTGGGTCTATTACGACGGGTACGGGGATTTCCATTCCCTGGGCGAGTTGATGGAGAGATTCCAGGAAGAAGGCATGCCCGAATTCCGACATGAGCTGAACAAGCATTTCCCCATAAAGATGAGAGAAGATCCGTACTCCATGTTCCGTGCTCCTGAAAAATTCGATCAGAAAATTGTGCTGACGGACGTGGATGTCAACGACATTTACAATGATGCCATAAATTGTATTCTCGACGCGTTCGTCTATATCTGGAAATGCTCGGGAATGGACCTGGCCCATCCCTCCTATGTTGCGCCTCCCGGAACGGTTATCTCCAGACCTTCTCTGCGAAGGGAGATAAGGGGCGGCATCCTGGCAAGAACGGTGAGACCCCCGGCGGCGGCTCCGCCCGAGGGGGAAGCAGAGCTTCCCGAAGGTCTTGAAGCGCCCGAGGAAATCGGCGAGGAAGAGGAAGCCCCACCAGCGCCTGAGAGCGCCCCGCCCGCGCGCGTGCCCCGTGCCCCGGCAGCGCCTCCTCCCGAGGCTGAAGAATAGCAGGTCGGGATTTGCCGCGGACTGAGGCCCGATACGTCCGCCGGCCAACCCTGGATGCGAGGGGAAAACCTGATGAAGGCTTTCCCCTTCCTTCGTTCTTGACACTTCCCCCGATGAACGGTTACGTGATTGATGAGGATTGATTATCCAGGAATTGGCCGGACTTTTTCCTGGATCGGCCTGGTGAAATGCTCACTGACCGGTACGTTCGGGAAGCGCGTCCCCGCCTGGGACGGCCGGACCGGTCCCGAACGCGATGAAATCGGATGCAATGACCAGGTGAAGTGTTGATCCGCACTATGCGATCCTAACCGAAAGACCACAAGGAGGCCGGAAAATGAAGGATAAAGGCGTTTTCTTCAACCCTTTCAGAATGCTCAGCCCGAAACTTGATTCCGAGGCTCTGCGAATCGAAAGACTCCACGAAGAACCCGTATCCGAGTCGGTAACCCTGGAAAAAGGGTTGTTGATGATGATCAGCAAGATCATCGAGGCGACCAGGATTCTCAGCAAGTTGGCAGCCATCTGTCCGGACGAGGAAGCGGCAACGTGCGAGGCACTCTTGAACGAAGTTCGTCAGCAGGAAAAGATGCTGACCATGCGCATGGTGGGCGCGGAGATGGAGCCGGGCCTTCGCAAGAGCCTCATCCGTTTTCCATTTCGCATGGAGAGAATCGGCGACGCGCTGTCAAGAATTCTCAACTGCTTCCGAGTCAAGACCCGGGACGGTATCCCCTTTACTGACGTTGCTTTCAAAGAGTGCGATGAGATGTTCCGGACCATGGCGGATACGATGACCAATCTCCGCGATGCCATTGTCACACCCAACAAGGTTCTCCTGGACCACATCATGTCCCAGGGCAAAAACCTGGTTCAGATGGTGGAAGATTTCAAACTCGACCACTGGGAGCGCCTGGAAGCCGGATTCTGTGCGCCTCAGGCATCCACCATGTACAGGGACATTCTAGATTCGATAAAGACCGCGGACGACTACCTGGTCAAGATGAGCGCAGCCATGCTGGAAATGGACGCAGCTCAGAAGTGAGCGCCCGAAGCGCACCTTTCCAAAGATTCGGTGAGGTATTGCTTCTGCCGGGATACGGCTCTCCAAGCTCCGCAATGGTAACGACCGGCGTCCCTGCCGGTCGTTCACCCAAGGACCGGCACGGAG
>DYLG01000179.1 GCA_020722215.1 Desulfomonile tiedjei | reverse complement strand
ACGCACTTGATGTTCGGTGTACTGGCTATTTTTGCCGACCAGTTGATGAAACTGGTGTGTTGGTGTCCGCCAACTACAAGATGAGCTTCGACTGCTTGCGTAGTTCCCTTGGTGGCCGGGACGCGTGGATATTGGTTCTCGATACGGACGGTATCAATGTCTGGTGCGCAGCAGGAAAAGGGACTTTCGGCGCCGACGAAGTGGTCCGGCGAGTTGGAGAAAGCGGTCTTGCCGCGATCGTGTCTCACCGGAAGCTGATTCTGCCGCAATTAGGCGCTCCGGGAACGGCTGCTCACGAAGTGAAGCGCCGCTCGGGGTTCAAGGTAGTCTATGGACCCATTCGGTCGGATGATCTGCCGACTTTTCTGGACTCGGGATTCAATGCGACTCCGGAAATACGTGTCAAGACATTCTCGTTGAGAGAGAGTCGTCTTGATTCCGGTTGAACTGGTTCAGGCGCTGAAATGCGCTGCGATAGTCCTGCCCATCGCGTTTCTCTTGGGAGGCCTTGGTGGCCCTGGCACATTCTGGGCCAATGCCTCAACGCACGGTTTGTTTGCCGTGGCAGCCGTAATAGGAGCCATCATTGCCGGTGCAATTGTCGTTCCGATTCTTCTGCCGTGGCTTCCGGGGAGGGCGTTTGCGATGAAGGGCCTGATTCCGGGGTTTGTGATAACAATCGCTCTGCTCGGCTGGCGGATGGTCGACTGGGGCCTACCGCTTGGCATATCGGAGACGATAGCGTGGCTGCTGTTCGTGCCGGCCCTGACAACGTACCTGGCGATGAATTTCACAGGCGCGTCCACGTACACGTCACTTTCGGGAGTAAAGAAGGAGATGCGTTGGAGCGTGCCGCTTCAAATCGTCGGCGCGGTGGCCGGCTTGGGCCTGTGGCTGGCATCCCGATTCATTTCATAAGGAGTTCTAATGTGTTGGCAGTTCGAGTATCTCAAGGGTGGCGTCACTCTCGAATTGGACGAGGACAAGTGCACCGGATGCGGCACGTGCCCCGAAGTGTGTCCTCACGCTGTTCTGGCGAAGCACAACGGAAAGGTGAGAATCCAAAACCGGGATTCGTGCATGGAATGCGGCGCGTGCTCCCGGAATTGCCCCGTTGGAGCGGTAACCGTCCAGGCGGGCGTGGGATGCGCAACCGCGGTGATCAATTCCGCGCTTGGTCGTAAGAACTCGTCGTGTTGCTGCGTGATCGAGACCCGGCAGTCCGGGTGTGAAACGCGTTCCGAGTCCGGGATCACTTGCGGCGCCGGATGCTGCTGACGCACAGCGGTCCCCGGATGAGGGACAAGGGGCTCATCCGGGTCTTTGTGCAGCCTACGCAATCCAAATGGTCTCGAAGTATGAGCCGGCAAAATCCACTGCCAATTTGGGCTGATTTGTCTCCAGGTTCCACGACACGAACCAACTGAAGCGGTCAACCATAGCCCCCTGCTCGGCGCCGATCCTGGATCTGATACGTTCGTTGGCTTTACGAACAGTGGCGATGATAATCTTGTCCAGTCGAAGAGATGCGTTGAGACCTTTCAGCTCAGGACTGCTCTGCAACTCTTCCACCGCTTCGTCCCAGTGGATGCCTGCCACTTTCTTGCGGAGCACGTAACAGTTCCCGCGGTCTCCGATGATCAGTAATATGGGATTGGCCTTCAGCACCGCGTGTCTCACACGCTCACCGGCAAGATCGGTTTCGAGTCCCTCGAGGATCCTCTTTTTTCCCTGGTGTTCCGGCAGGAGTCTCGGCTGGATCCGCTCAAAGATGTAGTCTTCCCCCTCGATGGTTATTTCTTTGAGCCTAGTGGGATCGAACCCCAGATCCATGAGATCGCCAAGAGTGAGCGTGTCGCTGGACCATTTTCCCTTGGCCTCCATCCATGAAACCAGGCTGGGCCTGCGATAGTTGGGCAAGGCTTCGATCATTCGGGCCGGATGTTTCTTGACCATTTCCGGCAACTTGAGCCACAGCTCTTTGTTCCCGCTCACAAAGCACGGATTCGCGGCCAGTTCCTTGGGGGCATAGGACTGAACGGGCAAATCCCGCACAGCCGGATGGAGCACGATCTGTTCGAGCGACTCGCCACCCGTGTACCCCAGAAGGTCCCCGATTCGTCGTCTGAAACCGAGGAGCTTGGTGACAAAACGCGTGAACATGAACCGGATAAGAGCGCGTGTGTCGCCGCCGGTCAATTGGTCATGGAAATACGCCACGAGTGCGTCGTAGAGTTCCTTGAACTCTTCGATCGTTCGGCGAACCATGAGTTCGTTGTCTCGCATGTCGATTGCCGGTCTCTTGCGCCGAAGGTGAAACAGCAGTTGACGCAGCGGGATGGTCAGGTCCTTTCCTGCGAACGCGGGGGGAACGTAAACCATGTACACGCCGGCGCCGTTGACGGGCTCGACGCCGGTTATTGCCTCGACGGGTTTCCAGTCCAATTTCAGGTAGATGTCAAACGTGGGGTCATCCCGAGGGATGATGTTGTCCAGCACCCCCACCGTGTTCTTTTCTATGAGAAACTTCTTGAATTCCTTGAGAATCCGGTTCCCCAGCCCTTTCTTCCTGAACGGATGAGCAACCTCCACGTAGACCAGGTAATAGCAGGGAATGGGCTTCTTCAGGTACAACATGTTAAGACGACCAAGGTTCTCTCCCGTCTCCGCGTTGATCTCGAATATCTTGAAACCTTTGGTGGATTTCTCGGGCTTGAGCCGGTCTATCTTGCTCCCTGACACGGTGTTTTCAACGAGTTTCCAAAGCTCCGCGAAAAGATCCGCCACAATGGGGGAATCCGAGGACCTCAGACGGACACCTTCCTCGATGAGGCTGATGAGTCCGAGCCTGTCGTGGAGGCTCAGTCCCGCCTGGCGGTCCGATTGACCATTTTGCTGGAGCCTGTTAACCGGATGTATGCTCATGGTTCATGTTCCTCTGCCACATTGGTGGGTTCCCGTTTCCATTCCGTGACAAAAACAAAAAAGCGGAGTGTGAACTCCGCTTTGTGCAGCAACCCTGATCGCTTGGTCACACTCAGGACAAACGCCTACACCTCGTAAAGCAATAAAAATAGAAGTAATAGTGCCTGGCTGTGACGCTCACGTTATTTTCCTCTGCTTTTTGCTTGTATACCGTTTCCGGGTGTTTGTCAACACCTTACGCGGCCCGAACTCACACCACGGATAACATGACGGCTTTACGCAGCCTTTGGGACATCCACCCGATGCCCCCTTCCGGCGCACCGAACTGTGCTTCTTACCACAGCGAGTTCAACGTGGGGGAACGAGACTGCCTGTGTCCTACCACGCCCCTTTCACTTTTGACCTCGGCATTCTCGAGAAGTTCCTCCATCCATGTCCGGATCTTGCCTCTCCAACTCGGGTCCGGTTCAAGTCTGAGGGCCTTCTCGAAGTACGCCATGGCCTCGGTGGGTCTTCCCGCGAGCATACAGGCTCGACCGAGATTAGTCAGAGCTTCGGCACTCCCCGGTTGGATCTTGACCGCCCAGTGGTAGTCTCGTATGGCGTCACGATAGTTCTCGAGCGCCGCATTAGCAAGGCCTCTCCCGAGATAGGCCTCCGCAAGTGCCGGTGATAGTTTTATCGCCGTGTTATAGTCGTTTATTGCTGCCTCGTGCCTACCGCTGAAGTTGTACGCGTCCCCCCTCCGCACGTACCCCTTCGGATCGGATGTTCGGAGATTGACGTAACTCGTGTAGTCCGCAATCGCTTTGGGAAGATTGCCCAGCCGCTCGTGGACCTTTCCGCGCATCCGATATGCCTCAGCCATTGTCGGTTTCATTCGTATGGCTGCCGAGAACAGCCTTATGGCCCTGGCGTACCGGTGTTGCTCGAACGACTGTTTCCCCAGTTTGATGCAAGCTTCGGGCGATGGCGGCGCATTGGCGGCAGCCGACCTGTCCTGCTGTTGAGCCTGAATAGGACCGCTCAGAGCCAGGACCGCGATCATGCACGAGGCAACGATGATTGTTCCGGCACTGATTTCGCTGGCTTGCATCATTCTGGGAACGGAAGGCCTCGTGGAAGCTGATCGTTTCGCCCGAATCAGCATCTACCAGCGCAGGGCTTTTCTGTCAACTCCCTGCATGCGGGCGGTCAAGACTGTCTCGCCCTGGATGATATCATGGGTCCTTTCATGGGCCGAACCTTCTCCAGCCTCGCCGATAGTAACCCACCAACGCCTGATCGTTCAGCCGGTTCGCCCTAATGGCTGTTTGGGGTGAAGTATCCTTGGGAAATACGAAGAGCGTGGGAAGGATCTGATTTGTGAGATGCTTTAGCCTCAACCCCTCGCTCAGGGAGAGCTTGTCCACTGCTATGTCCCGCCGCGACGCCATGACGAATCCCCAATCGCCGAAAGACGGCACGTAAACGTGATAAGGGTACACATGGAATCGCTTATCGCGCTCAGGGCCGAACGTCGCAGCCTGCCAGGTCATCACGATGCACCAGAAGGCCTCGGGTGCATAGAACGGACTCGTGGCCTGAGTGACGCAGATGCCTTGTTCTCCGAGGTGCTGCGCGCAAAGCCTGTAGAAGCTCCTCGTGTAAAGCTTGCCAAGCGACAGATTGTTCGGATCAGGTAAGTCGATGAAAATCAGGTCCCACGTCTCTGACGAGTTCTCCAGGAATTTGCCCGCATCCCCGACATGGACGTGCACCCTCGGGTTGGAAAGCGCGTCGCTCGAGAGACGTGAAAGCAGAGGCCTTTCCCGGAACATCCGCACCATGTGCTCGTCCAGATCAACCAGGTCGATTCGGTCAACCCGCGGGTACTTAAGAATTTCCCGAGCCGTCATGCCGTCCCCTCCCCCGAGGATGAGAACCCTTGAGGCTCCAGGGCAAGCGGACATGGCCGGATGAACCAGCGCTTCGTGGTAGCGGTGCTCGTCAACCGTGGAAAACTGAAGGTTCCCGTCAATATACAGGCGAAAATCATCGTGCCATCTCGTGACGACGAGCCGCTGGTACGGCGTCTGCTTTACGAACAGGATGTCGTCCTGATAGAGCAGATCCTCCGCAAACGAGGTGAACACGCCGGCCCCTGCCAGACCGACTGACAGAATCACCGCGGACGCGGCTGCAAACGCACGGAGGGGACGCTTTGACCGTAACATCTTGCTCAGGATTCGCAATCCCACGGCAGCCACCGAGACGTTTATCAGACCGAATATGAACGAAGTTCTGAGAAGCCCCAAGTAGGGGACCAAGAACAGAGGAAAAGCAATGGAAGCAAACAGCGCCCCGAGATAGTCAAGGGCCAGCACGTTGGCCACGGTCAGTCGCAACGATTGACGACTCCGAAGAATTCTGATCAGGATCGGGATCTCCATCCCCACCAGGGTTCCGGTCACCGATAGCACGAGCAAGAGCACAGGCAAATAGGACGACGACACTGCGAACGAGAATAGCAGTACCGCCGCAGAGATCCCGCCCGAAAGCCCCACGCCGATCTGGGCTGCAATGAAAAAGTCCGCAAGCCTCCGGCGAACGAAACGGGTAAGGTAGGAACCCAACCCCATTGCAGTGAGAAAAACGCCTATCACTATGGAAAAATGAGTTACCGAAGAGCCGAGCAGATAGCTGGATAGAGTGGCTGCGATCAGTTCATAGAGCAGGCCGCAGATCGCGATGACAAACACTGCGGCGAGAAGGAATATCCCTGGAAATCTCCCATCCATGGCAGGTCAGGGGCCTCCTGCCGGAGCCGGCTCCGATAGCCGATTCCCAGTCCGGCACAATTCCAGCGGCAGGAAAGAAAGATCCCTGGACGTCAATGGATCGCCGCCTGAATGATTATAGCCAGGGAAATAAAGACTGATCCCACTATGATGGCAAGCGCGATGTTCTGATCCTCCTCAATCTCCTTTCTCACCGAAAAAGGCATCAACTGCCGCATGAGAAGAAAGGCTATCCCAAATAATGCCAGGCCGATAAGGGAATAAATGACCGTACTGAGGATCACTATAGGCCTCAGATCTGCCAACAACTGGTCCATGTTCTTCCTCCATAACGTGAATTGGCCGCTTCGGCCATAAGCAGCTCCTACGTAGCTCTACCGTCGAGATGCCCTGAAGTGGTCAGGAATCCTGAGCTAACCGCCATCTCAGGCACAGAGGCCATGCCACTGGAAAGTGCCACTTCCGAGTGCCTTGCCCGTACCTTCTCGGCGGCAATCTCATTTCCCTCGGCCGTAGGATCCGCCATAATGGGTTCGTCCAATAAAGTAGAACCCGTAACCATGTGTTCGGGCCTGCTTTGAACCGTCTCTCAGGCTCACCGGTTTGTCCAGCGGCTTCGGAAGAAACCAGCCGTTGAAACAGGCTCCGTACGCAACAACCGTCGCGACCAGCAGGAGAGAAGTCACGAGCACTTTGGAGATCAGCCCCTTCATGGCATATTCCTGCGGCAACTAGTCGTCATCGTCCGCGTCCTCCACAACGTCTGACCATCGCCTGGACTCGAAGATCTCTCGGGAGGCCAGGCCGACGAACATGAACACACAGGCGAGAATCATCGGAACTATGAAATACCAGGAGATTGTGGCGCCGGATTCCAGAGTGAGCCGAACAGGCTCGTTGCGTGCCGGCCCAAAATCGCCGCTTCCGCCCTGAGCGTGAACCAGGAGCCTGTAATTCCCGGCCTTTTCCACCTTGAAACATGAGCTGAAACGCGGAGAACCCTCGCTCCAATGTCCTTCGGAATCGTATCCGGAGTAATAGGCAGCCTCGTTCCAGAACTCCTTGAGAACCCGATCTTCCGAGTCCACCACTGCAAAATCCAGCGCCAGCCACGAGTTATTCAGCGGAGCGGATCCTTTGAGTCGCAGAATCTCTCCATCCCTTTCTATCTTGAAAGGTTTCGTCAAGTGCTCCTTGGAGTACTTCTCGGCAGCCAGGGATTCCTCCATCAGGACAGTGTTCTTCTCAGCGACAAAGCTGTATATGAACAGCAAGAGATTCAACATGACGAACACGCCTCCGATCCATCCCAGACCCTTGATCCATTCGGACGGAACGTAGGGCTGACAGGAATAGACACCTCTCGGCAACGGCAGCTCGATCCCCGGGGGCAGGGCTTTGATCATCTCATCGCGGCTCACGTACCGGCCCCTGAACAGCTCCATCTCCGATCCGGTGATCTCCCTGTCCACGTACTCGGGAGGCTTTATGAGATGAACGTAACTGGTCTTCTCTCCCACGCAGGCAGCCCAGGGCAGTGCTCCGTCCACCCAACGAAGCGTCGCCTCGCCCCGTTCGTAGAAGCGGAAGCTCTCTTTTCCCACCTGGACTCTTGCTTTGGCAGAAATATAGTCCGGAATGACCGTCCGAATATGTTCGGGACTGCTGACCGTGAAATGGCCCTTTTCCTCGGAGAGCCAAAGGTAACCCTTCTCGGCGTTGTAGAGGATGTACTCGTACGATGGGTATTCGATACCCTCGTCAACTTCCACATAGTAGAGGCGGCCCATCACCTCAAACTTCGTGTTCCCGAAGGTGACGGGGGTTCCTATCTCCAATGAGAAGCGAGGCTTTGGACCGACATTCTTGCCCACCACACGCACTTCGGCTTCATCGAGCTGCAATGCTGAGCCGCACGCGTCGCAAACCACCATCTCGGTGCTCGTGACGCGTTTGCCTTCGTACGGTTTGCCGCAGGACGCGCAGCGAATGGCCTCGCCGGTCTTGGCCCGCTCCGGCTGAGCGACTCGAGCCGGAGCCTTGCTGTCCCCGACAGACAAAGCCTGGCCCGTAAAGGCCCTGGGTTGACCGGCTCCCTCGTCGTACTCCAGCCCGAAGATGAAACTGCCGTCGGCGGCTGTTCCGTCTGCGTACGGATAGATCTCGCCGATCTCAACCTCGAAAGGTATTTGTCCCTCTCCACCCAGGCACCGCGCCACACCAAGCTCCTCAACGACGCCCGTCCTGTCGTTAAGCGTGATCTCCATCCCTGGGTAGAGTTGATCGAACGAGGGGGCCGGTGTCTGCAGAGTGAGAGGCTTCTCCAGAAACAATTCCCCCTCGTCTTCGGCAAGCCACAGAATGTCCCCTCCCTTCATTTCTACGAACCACTCGCTCCAGGTCCCCTTGTCGTGGGCGTACACGAGTCGTCCAAGAACGGTGAACCGGTTGCCTCGTATCTTGCCGGTTGCGCCCACCTTGAAACGGGATGACGGCGGCAGATCCACGGACTTGTTGCCCGCGCGCAGAGCCGATTCCTTGTCCCAATAGATGGCGGTCTTGCAGAAATCGCAGACCTTCATCAGGATTCCCGGATTCGTCACCACGTTTCCTGCGCCGCAGGATGGACATTGGAATTGCCGTTCCATGGTACCCACCATACTACAGCAGTCGGCCCGGATTCAAATCCTCAGACCGGCAAATCGAACAGATAGCTCTCCTAGCCCCTGCTCAACTCTTCCCCGCGGCGAGTCGCAGCTTCCACTGCATCCATAAGTATTCCGCGAAGTCCGGATCGCTCCATGACCTGTATCCCCACGATGGTAGTG
>DYLG01000003.1:15205-42555 GCA_020722215.1 Desulfomonile tiedjei | reverse complement strand
GCATGACGGGTTTCAAGTGGATCAATAATCTCATCTTGAAAGCAACTTAGTATGATTGTTGCAATACATTCAAGACGACCGCGTTCACAAGAAGCACGAAAAAACCCCTTGGCAAACTTATTGAACGCGCAAGTTGGGCCAACGGAGAGTAGGGGGAGATTTCACGCAAATCCCGTGCAGTTTCGATGTGAACGCGTTTTCGGGGGGATGTCGGGTTTCATACCCGCGCGTAGGCCTACAGATGAAAGCCCTTCTTCTTGATGAGCAACAAAGAAAGATAGGGCATCTCCTGGCCTTTAAGGGAACGGACCTCTCGTACGGTAGTTTGCCCTTGGAGCCCGGCACGGCTGATGCTTATTGCGCAGTCGAGCAGTCCCAGCTCTTCGAGACTCCGGTAGATGTCGTCGAAGTGTTTGTACGTCTTCAGCATTACAACATTTTCGGAAGTGTCGATTATCTTTCTCAGATTGTCACCGCCTCTGGCCCCGGATATGAGATGGAAGGACTCTTCGCCTTCGGCCAGCGGGGTATTCGAAAGAGCGGCCGCAGCATGGTACGAAGTTATGCCCGGAATGGTCACCACTTTGAGATCCGGAGCGATACTCTTTATCGTTCTGAGCAGATAGGAAAAGGTCGAGTACGTCATGGGATCGCCGAGCGTCACAAAAGCCGCGTCATCGCCTTTTTCGAGGACCTTGAGGACGCGGCCGGCATTTTCGCGCCACGCGGGCTCCAGCACGCTCCTGTCGCGGGTCATGGGAAAAGAAAGATGCTCCATGCGTACTCCCGGCAAGTGCACGGAAACAATGTTCCTGGCAAGACTGTAATGGTTCTTTGGGGAAGACGCGGCGAATATGTGAGAAACACTCTTGAGTATTTTCAAACCCTTCACAGTTATCAAATCCGGGTCGCCGGGCCCCACGCCAACGCCGTAGAGCGTGCCGAGTTCGGTTGTCATTTCAGCACCTTCAAGAAAGTGATCATTCATCGGACTCCGTTTTTTGTGTCCGCTCCCGGATCGCCGTGAATCAGCCGGGACAATTGCTCCACCGCGTCCACGGAACGAGGGCCGGGCCGTGAGAAAACCTGTTCGTCCACTACCAATATTCTGCCGTTCTTTACGGTATCGAGGACCTGGAAATGGGGCCTTTCGGCCGGACTGCTCGGATTGCGATTCATAGGCCCTCTCTGGACGACATAATAGTCAGGATTAGCTGAAATCAATGATTCCATGTTCGTCCGGACGAGTTTCTTGTCCGCGGTCACGCAATTCACGCCGCCGGCATGCTCGATGACGTCGTTCACGATGGACCGCTTTCCCGCAGCCAGCAGATTCGGGTATCGAACCTCGAAGAATACGGTAGGGCGATGCGCTGCCTTTTGCACACGTGCCTTGACCGATTCCAGTCTGCCCCGAAGAGATGATATGAGCCGGTCGGCGGTTTCTTCTTCGCCCGTGAGAATCCCCAGACGTTGGATCACCGAAAAAAGGTCGGCGAAAGTCGTAGGGTTGAACACGGCCACGGTAAGGCCGCTGCGTGTGAGCTGATTCACCGGAGCCATGGCCTGTGATCTGCCGGCTCCCTGAATGATGAGATCAGGTTTCAGGGCCAGGATGATTTCCACATTCGGCCGCATGTGGGTGCCGATGCTCCGCAGGGAAACGATAGAAGGCGGCAGAGCGTCCTCCTTGGTCCGGCCAACCAGCCGGGATTCCAAACCCATTGCGGCCAGTATTTCGTTGTAGGCGCCGTAGAGCGCTATGATCCGCTTCGCGGGACCGGCAAGCTCTACCTTTCGACCCGAATCGTCCACAATTTCAACATTTACCGCCGCCAGACACGGACTCGGAACTAGCCCGGTCAGTAGGGGCACAATTGCCGCGAGGAACAAAGTGAGCTTGTGGAGCCCCAGTGACCGGATGCGCTGAAACGCGGATCTGGGTGCCGTAGATTTCCGAAAGATTGCGGTCATTGAATATCTCCACGGTGGGACCGTCGAGCGCGACGCGGCCCTCTTTGAGAAAAACCAGACGCTTGCAGTAAAGCGCAGCCAGGTTCAGATCGTGCATCACACATAGCAGGGTGGCGCCGGCGCGGTTTTTTTCCGCAAAAAGGTCGAAGACTTCGATTTTTCGCGCCACGTCGAGGTTCGAGGTAGCCTCGTCCAGGAGAAGGATTTCAGTTTCCTGGGCCAGAGCACGAGCTATGGTCACCGTCTGGGCCTCGCCGCCCGACACCTCTCTTATGAGGCGGTGTGCCAGATGCGAGGTACGAGTCTCTTCCATGGCGTCCACAGCCGCGTCCAGGTCTCTCGCAGAATAGCGGCCCCAACCGTCAACATACGGATAGCGGCCCATCAACACCAGCGACAAGCACTTGAACGGAAAAGACACATCCGATCTCTGCGGCACTGAGGCGACATGCCGTGCGATCCACCTGGGCCTTTGCCCACGGATGTTCCGTCCTGCCAGCCGTATTGTTCCGGACCGAACGGGAATAACGCCGGCCAGCGCAAGAAGCAAGGTGGTCTTTCCGCTGCCGTTGGGTCCCAGAATGCCGGTCATTTCGCCTGACCGTACTTCCAGGGAAATGCCCCTAAGCACCTCGTGGTCCCCGTAACCGCAATGCAGCGAGGCAGTCTCAATCAAGGCTGACCGCCTCCTTCTTTCCCTTGAGCAGCATGCAGAAGAAGGGCCCGCCAAGAAGGGCAGTGACCACGCCCACCGGGAGTTCTTCCCCTCCGGGAAGCACAACCCGGGCAATGACATCAGACCAGATCAGGGCCATCATTCCCAGCAGACCGGAAAGAATGAGCAGCGGGCGGTGTTCCGCGCCGATGGTCATCCGTACTAGATGCGGCACCACAAGCCCCACAAAACCGATGACGCCGGACACGGACACCGCTGCGGCTGTAAGAAGACTCGCTCCCAGGAGGATGCGCATCCTCACGCGATTCACGTCCACTCCCAGTTGACCGGCCTGAGTGTCCCCGAGGGAGAGCAGATCCAGCTCCCGGGCATACGCCAGCACCAGAGCCAGGCCAACCAAAGTGTACGGCAATGCGAATGCCACGTGAATCCATCCTCTTCCCTGGAAACTGCCCATCACCCAGAAGACGATGCTCGAGACGGATTCTTCGTCCAGCGCCTTCAGAAGCGAAATCAGAGCAGAAAGAAAGGTGGAGACCACTATGCCCGCGAGAACCATGGTGTCCCGTCTGAGTCTGCCCTCGACCCGTGCCAGGGCCACTACGGTGAAGAGCGCGGCAAGCGCGCCTCCCAACGCGGCCAAAGGCAAGAGCCCCAACCCAAAGACCTGGTCCGCCCCCAATCCGATAAAGATTGCAGCCGATGCCCCGAACGCAGCTCCCGTGGAAACCCCGATGGTGAAAGGGTCGGCCAGAGGATTGCGCAAAATGCCCTGAAAAGCCGCGCCCGCCACCGCAAGCGCCAGTCCGACCAAAGCGGAAAGACATATTCGGCTCAGCCGTATGTCGAAGACCACAACCATCCACGAAGGATCAAGATCTGAGGCCTGATACGGACCGAGCCGAGAAAGGATCACCTGAAAGACCGCAGCGTCGGGGATGTTCATGCGACCGAAACATGCCGCAAGAAATACGGATACCACAACCCCGGCGATCATGAGCCCAAGGGTGATTCCGAACATCAGCAAAGAACGACGTTCCCGGCTCTTGATAAGCTCTCGGGTCGAATGATCCGGTATCGGGTCATGGCCTTTCACGTGTTCCCAATCCGCGGATCCGACCGCGGTCCTTTACTTGAAATGAGAATAGGCAGCGCGTATGTTTTCAACCCAAATCTTCACCACTTCGGGCATCTCGCCCGTGCCTTTCAGGACGCATTCAACATCGAAGCCTTCCTTGGTCAGTTCGGACTTCCAGCTTTCGGGGTCGTCTCCGCACATATCATTTCTCGCGTGGTCGCCTGCCACGAGCATGAACGGCATCAAGTAGACCTTTTTGACCTTTTTCGCCTTAAGCTTCGGAATAATATCGCTCAATCGGGGTTGCCCCTCCACAGTGGCGACGTGGACGTTCGGATCCATGTCCCCCAGCCAGAAATTCAGCGCTGCGTAGACCGCGTCACCCGGATGGTGCTCCGAGCCGTGCCCCATGAACACAACGGCGTCTTGGGGTTTTCTGGTCTTCGGAACATGGTTCAACAACCCTTTTGCAGCAGTCTCCATGCTCTCACGGGACGACAGCAGAGGGCGAGACACCAGGATCTTCCTGCCATGGGATCCGCTAATGTTCTTGAAAGCATTCACATCCCGGACGAGATCATGGTACTCTTCGCCGGGCAGAGCATGAAAGGACGCGACCACGATGTGAGTGTAGTTGTCTCCCAGAAGTTTTCCCAGCGCGACAATCGGATCATCCAGGCTCTTGCCCTCTGCTCGCCATTTGTCCCGGATTATCCGTGAGGTATAGGCCCACTTCACCGCGACTCCTGGAAAAGCCTGTTTCACCTGCGCTTCAATGTTGTCAAAAGCCTTAAGGGCTTCCGGGACCGTTGTGCCGAAAACCACGAGCAGTATGGCTTCCTTCTTTACCGGCTTTTCGCCGTGAGCCCCCGCGATAGCCCACCCGGCAGTCCACAGCACCAGAAGCGCGCAACAGACCGCAGACCCAAGAATCTTCTTTCCCATAATGCACTCTCCTTTCGTGCAAATCTGTTATTGAAGGCCTAGACCAACAGCGGGGGGCTTTCGGGACGGTCAGCCGTGCCGGGCTACGGGCGACTGCACGCGCAATGGCCGCGACCATAGCAGAGCGAATTCCCGGACAATAAAAAACCCTGGACCGTAACGGCCCAGGGACTGCCCTTTTCTTAGTCCGCTCGAAGCCGACCCTCACCATTACCCCTCGATGGTGCCGGGCCTAACCCTCGCAGGCAGGTCTTCTGGCTCACGGATCAGCCTACTGACCGCGCCTTCCCGGGGTCATAGCCCCAGTGGCATTCAGCGGTGTTCGTACCCGTTCACAGCGGCGGGCCCACTCCCGATTCACACGGGATTCCCTCTAAGTCCGCTAACGGAACCTGCAAAGGCATATGCACGAAATCTTATAACATGTCCTGTCTTTCGGTCAAGCCTCGGTTACGGTTCACGAGGCATTGTCCAGTTCGCTTCGCAGCTCGGCCGCTGTCATGATTCTGAACAGCGGTTCGAGGAGAAAAGAACTATAGAGGTCCAGCGTCGCTTCATGCAGATCGCGCTTGTAGCAAGCGCACGCGTCGGATACGATGATCGCGCGGAAATCGTTTTGAATTGCGTCCATTGCGGTGAGCAGGACGCACACGTTTGTGACGATGCCGCAAACCGCAACGGTCCGAACGCCCCACGTTCGGAGAGTCTGATCAAGGTCCGTTTTGTGAAACGCGCTCATGCGACGCTTTGGGAGGAACAGATCCCCAGGCTGCATTTCCAGCTCCGGGATGGGTTCGTCGCCGCCGGTGCCGCGAATCGCGTGTGGGGGCATTCTTCCACCAAAGATGAAGTCGCCGTCCATGAAACTGTCGCACGCAAAGATCACGCGGTTTCCGTGGCGTCGAAAAAGCCGAGTGAGTTCAAGAATCTTCGGAATGATCAGGGTGGCCTGGACATCCATGAGACCATGGCGCTGGGTATTGACGTTGTCCCTGATCATGTCGACCACCACAAGAGCGTACCTGCTCACTATGGCCTCCTTGGGAAATAACTTCGTTGTACGCGGTCGCTAATACAAGATGATTCAAGAATGGGATCTCACCACCAATACACAAAGTCACCAAGCACAAATCCTTTTCTACATTTCTTGGTGACTTTGTGTCCTGGTGGCGTAAATCCTCCCGTTGCGCATTCAGAGCCCGGGATCGATGTGTCGATCCGGAATCGGGGGCTTCAGGATATGCTTGCCCTTATCCAAATATTTCATGGGGTTCCACCAACTCTTTTCCTCAGGGGGCGGCTTCTTCTTGCCGCCGGGCGACGATTCGGGTTGCACCTTTTCCGGCGCCGCAGGAGCCGCGGGCGGTGCTGCTTCTTCAGGAGGCTCGGCAGGCTTCTCCTCCGGAGCGGGTGGAGGAGGAGGTTGTGCCCCCTCCGTTTCCTTGGCCGGCGGGCCGGGCTTCTTGGGAACAAAGATCACCTTTCCCCAGGTTCGGGATTGCGGATCGAAGCTATAGAGCGCTATTCCATTGCCTTCGCGGCACTTGACCCACCACTCATCTAAGCCGGGAGCATACTCCACATCAATAATCGTCCCGGGGGTGGGAACCTCAAATCTGGTTACCTTGGGTTTTCCTTTGTCCGAGGCAAAGGCACTCGGGCACAAGAAGCTGAAAGCCAGCAGGCTGCCGACTGCCATAATGCCGAATTTGCGGTTGTTGATCATCTTGGGCACTCCGATGATTCCCCGCCCCGCGAATTGCCCCGGTTACTTGTTCACCCTGGCCCACAAGGCGTAAATCGGATCACTGGGGATTCCGAGAGCATAGTACTTGTCGTCCGAGGGTCTCGGTTTCCCCGTGCTCTCGAATTCCCCCAGCACAACATACTGGCCGACTGCATCAAGGTACTTCCTCAAGAGTTTCTTGCGCTCCGCATCATCGGCCAGCCTCCAGATCTTCACCGCCTTGGGAGGAAACATGCGGTTGGAGAACACCACGACGAGCAGGCCCCCCGGCCGCAAGACTCCAGCCGTTTCCCGGAAGACTTCGACGGGCCGGGTAAGGTATTCGACGGAAAGGGCATTGACAACCACGTCGAACTGGCCGTCCTCAAACGGCAGGCAGGGTTGAGCATTGAGGTTGACCAAGGCCCTTTCATTAAGAGCCTCGTTTGCGAGGAGTTCCTCCAAACTCAGGCCCAGCCCGGCGACATGCGCCGGCTGGCTCTCCGGCGGAATGTGCGAGTTCCTTCCCGCCATGAGGTCAAGAATCCGGGAGCCGGTGGGAATGAGGCGACGGTAAAGCTGCTCAATGGTAGACAGGGCAAGAGAATCCAGCTCGACGATGGGTGTATTGCTCGCATAGAACTCATCGTCCGGAGTTTCATCATCCCTTGCGAAATCCTCAGCGCTGAAGTAGTCCAGAGTGCCCGTCACCCGACACTCTTCGTCTTCCTCGCAAATAATCAGATCCTTCAGCGCGTCCTTGGACCATACCGCAATAGGTCCGGCTCCGCCGCGGGCATCGACACGGTATCGGTAACCGGTATCTTCGACGCCTTGTTCGAGCAAACGGGTCCAGCTCCGCTCAAAATAGCCACATGTATCATTGAAGCAGATGTAATGAATCTCGCCGCCCCAACTGCTTTCCAGGGGAGTCCTGATTGGGTCCATGATTGCTCCGCAGTGAGGGCAGGTGAACTTCTTTTCCATTGTGCAAACTCCTTGTAATCGGTCCGCGCAAAGTTTCGCAGCGACTCACGACTTTCTCCAGCGTGACGGGCGTAGCGCAACCCTGATACACGTAACCCTTTCCGTCTCGGTAATCAAGGCCCGAATCTCCGGTGATTCCGCGGGCCCTGTGAATGGTGGGAAAATGCGGGCGATTCTGATAAGCTAATGTTTTTCAAGAAAGCAAGGCGTCTGCAATCAGGAGAGCGTGAAATGGACAAACCGGGCTTCAGGGAAGCTATCGGAGAACCCGTATTGCAGGAGATCGACCCCATAGAAAAGGTCATTCTTCGCAGCATGAGGGAAGGGGTTATCACGCTTGAGTGCAACGGCAATCTCTTCACTGTCAATCCGTCGGCCTTGCGTATACTGGGATTCAAGGAAGAAGAGCTTGTGGGAAAGAGCTTCGAGGAGGTCTTCTCGCACGATCCGGGCAATGCGCGTTTCAAGGAAATCTTCGCAACGCTGGTTCATGACGGGGTTCCTACCCATCGGGAAGAGGCCCGATTCACCCGGCCCGACGGCCAAACCGTTGATCTTTCCATCACGACCACCTTCCTGGAAATAGACGAATGCCGGCCGTTCATGGAAAACGTTGTCACGGTTTTCCGGGACATCACCGCGTTGAAGGCGCTGGAGCGAATGAGAAAAAGGGCGGTGGACCACCTGTCCCACGAACTGAAGACTCCCCTAGCGATCATCGAAGCCTCTCTCAATGGCCTGATCCGCAAGACGGGCCAAGACTCGGATGTGGTGAAGAACATCGACCGGATTGCGCGCAACCTGGATCGACTCAAGGGCATCCAGCAAGTAGTGGAAGAGGTTCTCAACCCGAGGCCCAACATGCCGAAGGCTTTCGATGCGGCTTCGCAGGTGCAAAGAACGGTCCGGGAGATCGTCGATGAATGCGCCTTTCGACAAGTTCGAATCAGCACAAGACTTGCTGCTGTCCACACCGATTCCATCGACCCGGAGATCCTCGGCCTCGTGCTCAGGACGCTGGTCAAGAATGCCGTGGAAAACAGCCCGGATGAATCGGAAGTCACGGTCATCCTTGAGCCGGACCCTCAGGGGGTCATCCTGAAAGTTGAGGACCGGGGCATTGGAATCCCCATTGCGGACCAGGAGTTCATCTTCGAGGGCTTCCATCATACCCAACCGACGGATGAATACTCCAGCAAGCATCCGTACGAATTCAACGCAGGCGGAAAGGGACTGGAGCTGCTCAGACTGAAGGTCTACGCCGAAAAGGGGTTTTTCCGAATCTCTTTCCGGAGCGACGGGTGCCGCTACATCCTCTCCGGAAAAGATCATTGTCCCGGACGCATTTCCGAATGCCCACATGTCGAGAGCATTGAGGGCTGCCGGGATTCCGGCGGAACAACCTTTTCGGTCCTCTTTCCGGAGAGGAAACGGCTCGCTCCCGGCGAACGCCCGGGTTGAGGGACTGCCCAGACCGAAAGATTCGAGTGCAGTGCCGTTTCAACTTCATTCCATGCAAGTACTTGAAAGGACCAGGATTCATGGACCAGGCTTATCGGGAAAGACTAGACAGAATGTTTTCCCCTCGATCCGTTGCAGTAATAGGCGCCGGCGAAACTCCGGACAAGGTGGGCCACGCGATCATGGACAGCATAGTCACAGGCGGGTATCCAGGCCCTGTATATCCGATTCATCCCCGGCACCGGGAGATCCTGGGACACCGGGTGTACAGGGATCTTGAAAGCCTCCCGGAGATCCCCGACCTCGCGGTTGTGGCACTGAATCAGCGAGCAACCGTTGAAATGACCCGGAGACTGAGTGAGTTGGGCGTGGCCGGAGCGAGCGTCATCGCAGGCGGGTACTCCGAAATGGGCCCTGACGGAACCGAATTGCAGAAGCTCCTGAAAAAAGCCGCAGGGGACATGCCCATAGTGGGACCAAATACGCTAGGGTTCCTCAATGCCAGAGCGTCGCTGAACGTCACGTTCTATCCGAGGGTTCTTCGTCCCGGCCATGTTTCTTTCCTCAGCCAGAGCGGAGGAATCGGTCTTGGCATCAAGGGCAGAGCAGACGACGAGGGCCTGGGGCTCGCCAAGTGGATCGGGGTGGGAAATCGAGTAAACCTCGAGTTTCACACCTTGCTGGAGTACTTCAAGGAAGATTCCCAGACTCGAGTGATCGGAATCTTCGTGGAAGGATCATCCAATCCGAAGGCTCTGATGGAGCGGATTGCAGCGATTACGCCCCACAAACCCGTTGTGGTTTACAAGGGAGGCCTTGGAGAACAGGCGGATCGGGTTACGGTCACGCACACCGGCGCAGCAGCGGGCATGGATGAGATCTGGCTGGGCGCGTTGAAGCAGGCTGGCGCGCAGATGGTCTGCTCGTGTTCCGAGATGGTTGCCGTTTGCAAGGCCCTTTCATACGGAAAGGCGCCACGAGGCAAGCGGCTGGGCATTTTCACCCACACGGCAGGTCCCAGCATAGTGGCTTGGGACGTTCTCCAGAAGGAACCGGGGTGCGCGTTGGCCGATCTCAGGGACGACACCTTGCGCAGAGTCGCGGAAATCCTCGGCCCGTCGGTTCCGGTGGTGTACAAGAACCCGGTTGACGGTGCAGCAGGCGCATTCATGCCCCAGCCGTTCCACGACATAGCGGAAGCCATGCTCCGAGATCCCTCGGTGGACGCGCTGCTCGCCATATTCTGCGAACACAAGAATTGGGTTTACCCTTCGGATGCACTCATTGAACTTGCCGGAAAGTATCCGCAGCCCATAATTGCATGTTTCATCGGGACTCTGAGTAAGATCGCTCCGGACCGGGAGAGACTTCACAACGCGGGAGTTCCCACGTATGTGCTCCCCGAAGAAGCGGCCCTGGGACTTCGGGCCCTGCTGCGCAGAGTGGGTTTGGACTGAGGAGGACGTCACCGTCGCCTCGGCGGCGCAAGCAAGGACGCCCTTTGACAGAATACCGGCGCGTATTCTCGGAAGTGCCGTGCGCGGTCGATTGCAGAGGCGACCGGCCGGTCGCCCCTACACAGCGAACCGCCGCTGAAATCGAAACTTTTCACTCGCGGAATCCCACGATCGCGGCTTGTCTGCCTGTGCGGCCGTTGTCTCTGCGGTGGGAAAAGAGCAGGTCGGGCCTGCATGCGGTGCAAAGGTCCGTGGAAAAGATGTTTGCTTGAGGAATTCCTTCCCGGACCAGCTCGCTGCGGTTGGCTCCTGCGAGATCCAGTGCAAACCTGGGATACGAGTTGTCGCATCTCCCGCGTGCCGGGCCCGGGGCGGGGGTGGTCTCAGGGGGGGCTTCCCGGGTCTCCCGTGAGCCCGAACCCTGAACTATGAACTGTTCCGGTGATGGGAAACGGGACCTGAACGGAGCGAGAACTCTTTCGTCCACCTGGTAGCAGCACGGTCCGATGGACGGTCCGATACAGGCTATGACATCCGACGGATTCGCGCCGAACCGACTGGTCATGATTCGCAGGGTCTTTCGGGCGATTCTCAGTATGGTTCCTTTCCAGCCCGCGTGCACGGCTGCCGCTACTCTCTTGACCGGATCCACCAGAACAATGGGCACGCAGTCGGCAGTCTTGACAGCGAGGAAAACGCCCGGAACTCGGGTTATCATGGAGTCCGCCATCGGAGGTGCGGAGGAAACGGAGTCCACGATCGCGGCGCCGTCTCCATGAACCTGGCGGCAGAAGCGAATCGCGGCCGGGTCTATGTTGAGATTCTCCCCAAGGACTATCAGGTTGTGATGGACGTTCTCCAGCTCATCGCCTTCGCTTGCGGAGAGGTTCATGGAATCATAGGGAGGCGGAGAGCAGCCGCC
Organism: Desulfomonile tiedjei; assembly: GCA_020722215.1. Classification (GTDB taxonomy): domain Bacteria; phylum Desulfobacterota; class Desulfomonilia; order Desulfomonilales; family Desulfomonilaceae; genus DYLG01. The sequence continues at coordinate 31,329 of DYLG01000003.1, read as the reverse complement.
CAGCCTCGTGGAAAAGGCCATCAGCGCTCCCTGTGATTCGACCAACGGAAACGTGAGAATCGGCGCCGAGCTGAGCATCCGGCCGGCAAATCCGGACGGGTTGTCGCTGCTGCCCATGGTTTGCGGCGCTATCATCGGAGAATTGTTACCCGGGCAGGATCGGTCATTTCTGGCACCCTGTGAAATAGCTCTCCCATTCGTCAACGTCAACGGGCTCGAACTCCCCGGGCTTTTCTTTCCGCCGGACTTGAGCGGCTTCCAGGATGCGTCTGAACTTGCCGGAGGTAAGCAGTCGTGCGCCCTGCCGCGTCACCTTGGAGGCCAGAACTTTGTCTGAAGTCACGACCACAAGGTCTCTCTTGCCGGCGGATTTCCCGACCAGTTCCTCGATACGAGAGTCCGCGTCCAAACCCGGCCTTGCATAGAGAATGTGCACGCTCTTGAAGCGCGTGCCCTCCGGAAACTCTTCGTCCGGGGACCCATCGAATACCACCTTGACGTTAGCTCGCTCAACGGCGACAAAGCGCGCAAGAAGCCCAATGAGCCGCTTTCTGGCCCTCGGTTTGTCCCGATGCCATCCGACGGTCTGGGCCATTACGTTGTTTCCGTCGATAAGATAAGCCATGATTCAGCCGCCGTTTGCGGTAACCGCTCTGGAGGATTGGTTGCCCTTTAGGGCAACCAGGCCGGTGATCCCAACCTCCGGCGCAACTCACCCCATAGGGAAAGCTGTGCCGTCACCTGACAAAGCCGAAGTACACCAGGAGTATGGCCAGTCCTCCCATTGCCCCAAGAAACTTGAGCAGTTCCCCCAGGTCCGAAGGGTTCGCCGGGTAGAGATTCTGGAAGATCAAGCCTCCGCCCAGTACGCCGGCCAGAAGCACCGCGATCATCTTCCAACCCATGAGAATAGAGATAACGAAGAGAGCGATCATCGCACCGATGACCACCGGATGGGCCAACAGCTCTGCGCCGCTGGAAACTCCCAGGAGCGAGTTTATCCATTCGAAGAAACTGACCAAGGCTTCCATGGGAACACCTGCCGGATAGATTGATGACTTTGCTTCGGAACAACTCAATTTTATCATCTGCCGAGCAATTAATCAAACCATATTCGGGCATTAGCTTACTTGACAATATTGGAATAACATGTTTAAAACATATCTGTTTTATGTAACCTGCAATCAAGCCCAAGGCTTGCGTGAATATCGGAGTGACCGTGGCCGTAAGTATCACCAGAGTCAGGAACATAGGAATCAGCGCGCATATTGATGCCGGCAAGACGACCCTCACAGAGCGTATCCTCTTCTACGCCAAGAAGATCCACAGGATAGGCGAGGTTGACGACGGCTCGGCAACAATGGACTATTTGCCCCAGGAGCAGGAAAGGGGCATAACCATAACGGCCGCTGCTACTGCATTCATTTGGAACGGGTTCGAGATCCATCTCATCGACACTCCCGGACATGTGGACTTCACCATAGAGGTGGAGCGTTGTATGCGCGTCCTGGACGGCGTTGTAGCGGTACTATGCGCGGTGGGCGGAGTGGAGCCTCAAACGGAAACAGTCTGGCATCAAGCCGATCGGTACAAAGTTCCGAGAATAGCCTTCGTTAACAAGCTTGACCGACTGGGTGCAGACTTCAACCGAACCGTATCCATGATGAGAGAGCGGCTCGGAGCGCGGCCCGTGCCCATTCAAATCCCTGTATTCATGGGAGACGCGTTTGTAGGGGTCATAGACCTGTTGCGCATGAAGGCAATCGTCTGGGATCAGGAAACGCAGGGCGCCGAATTCGAATATGTAGATATTCCGGCGGATTATCTGGAAGAAGCCCGGCAGGCCCGGCGTTTCATGCTGGAATCCGCTGCGGAAACGGATGAGGAACTGTTGGAGTACTACCTGGAAAACGACGATCTCGACGAAAAGCAGATCATCAAGGGCCTGCGGGCGGGCGCCCTCAGCAACAAGCTTGTACCGACTCTGTGCGGTTCGGCCCTGAAGAACCAAGGTGTGCAGCCAGTCATCCAGGCGGTTATCGACTTCCTGCCGTCGCCCGCCGAAGTGCCGCCGGTTTCGGGTGTGAATCCGGAGACGGGGGAAACCGAGATTCGTTCGCCCAAGGGTAAGGATCCTCTGTGCGCGTTTGCCTTTAAGGTCACGCTTGATCAAGGCAGGAAATCGACCTACGTGAGGGTTTATTCGGGGACTCTTGAAGCGGAATCCGAGGTGCTCAACGCGACACGAAACACCAAAGAACGCGTTGCACGGGTTTTTCTCATGCATGCGAACAAACGGGAGCGGGTGAAATCCGTGCCTGCGGGCGGCATCGCGCTAGTAGTCGGGCTCAAGGACACAATCACGGGTGACACTCTGACCGCGCCGTCCGCGCCTATCATTCTTGAGTCGATTGATGCCTATACTCCGGTGATTTCCATCGCGATCGAACCGAGAACCCGTGGTGACCAGGAGAAGCTTCTGGGGACGCTTGAGAAAATGACTACCGAGGACCCCACATTCGCATTCAAGGAGGACGAGGAGACCGGACAGATGCTGATCTCCGGCATGGGAGAACTGCATCTGGAGGTGATCCTGGACCGGATCAAGAGGGAATTCGGGGTCGAAGTCGTCACCGGGAGACCGCAGGTGGTGTACAAGGAAACGGTCCAGTCATCGGCCAGGTCCACCATTCGGTTTGACAGGGAGATTCACGATGTTCGCCATGTGGGAGAAGTGACCCTTATGGTAGAACCTGCTCCGAGAGGCTCGGGGGTGTCATTGGAATTTGACCCGAAACTGGAAGTGTTCCCTGAAGCGCTGCGCGGCCACCTTGAGCAAGGCGCCCGTGAAGCCGTGCTGGCAGGGCCTTTGGCGGGAAATGAGGTTGCCGACATCAAGGTCACGTTCCTCACCGTAGGACAGGACTGGGAATCCATGAGCGGCCTCGGCCTCAAGGTGGCAGCTTCCCAGGCATGCAAAGAGGCGTGCGAGAAGGCATCTCCCATACTGCTGGAACCCTACATGGCAGTGGAAGTGGTAGTACCCGAGGAATTCATGGGCGATGTCATTGCAGATCTCAACAGCCGGCGCGGAAGGCTCGATCAGGTTACCCCCAGGGGAAAGGCATCCATCATCGAGGCGGAAGTTCCTCTGGCAACCATGTTCGGGTATTCCACTGCATTGCGGTCCGCCAGTCAGGGCCGCGGCATCTTCACAATGCAATACTCACATTACGACGCCAAGACATGACCCCCACATTGATGAATAGGAGGGGGCCTACGGGGCCGGCCGGGTATGTGTGAATTTGCCTTCGGACGAAGCCCCGTCCGGCGGTAGGGACTGGTGGTCGCCGTTCCCGGTCCCTGTCGGCGGAGATTCCGTTGTGGGCATCATGCAGCAAGCCTGTGGAGCCGGGATGGTGATGTCATGGCGGAACTCGGATTCTCGCCCTATCTCGAATGGTTGGGTGGTTGCCAGAAGCTCGCCGCCGGAGTCGCGCACTTCCAGCCTGCAAGCGGATTCCGTAGGAACGCCCACTATCCTGAACGCTGCCTCTGAGTCGACCGCACCGGACAGGGAAAGATCATCCCGTTCCTTGACGAAACAGCGTACCACCAGGCCGGATGGAATTCCCTTTGCCGGCTCGAGAAGCAAAGATCCGTGCACCACGCATCCCTCGGGAACCATGATGAGGGAATAGCCGTCAATCCTGCCGGCTTCCATGGGAAGGGGTTCGGGTTTTGCCCGGTCAACCATCAAACCTCGTTTGTACCCGTGCAAGTAATACTGTCCGGGCTTGTTCACCTGGACCTTGAATTCTCCGGTTTCCGGAATCGTCCTGCAAGATTGGCCTACGCGGTTGCCCCCTGCATCCGTCAAGTAGACCAGGACCGAGGAAATTCCCTTCCCGTCCAAGTCTCTGACGGCGCCCGCTACTACAAGCTTTTCCTTCTCACGCTTTTCGGCGTCTTCCTTTGATGGCAATTCCACGGCAGAGGTGAACCTGAATGGGCGACTGGGGGACCTTTCGTCGTCAGCAGCGTCGGGTTTTTCAACGGCCAACGATTCGGCTCGAAATCTTGCTCCCAAGGTGGGCAGCGGATGATTGATTCCGTCCAACGGAGTGGGCTCCGAAACGGCAGCCGCGCTGGTCCTCGTAGATATGCGGCTCAAGCTGACAACGCCGCTCTCCGCCATTTCCTCAGTCAAAGGGAGACGTTCCGCCAGTTGCCCGGCTATGTCCACCCCCAACGCGTCAGGCTTGCGCGCCCCGACTCGGATCCGACCGGCCCCCGGCCGGGTTCTTCTTTCCCGGTTCCCTCGCCCGGCGCGTTGTTGCGAAACGCGGCCGGGCTCGGATATCCGGCTCTGATAAATGATATTCACTACGGAGAGAACAAAAATGATGAAAAGAATCAAATACAAAACCGGGTGGAGATGAGTAATCTTGTAGAAAAAGCCCACATGGCTTTCATGCGGCAGGGCGCCTGCTCCCGCCGCAAGTCCGGAAGCGAACAGCGCTACCGTCAGCAGAACTGTAATCCGGAAGAGGTGGATAGACGCGCAAGGCGTTGGGCAAGGTATGGCTACAAGGGAGCGGTGTTTCGGCTGAACAGAAATCCGGCGCAACCGCGATCTTCCGTGAATCCTGCTTGAAATGGGGATCGTGGTTTTTTCTCGTTGAGGGTTCAAGCGTCACCTTTTGACGGAGGGCATGCCACAACTACGTTTTACTATTTAAACTGGCCTGTTAGCACCGTTTCCGACAAAAGTAAACAAAAAATAACAAAGCTCCCCGTACTTTCACGGCGAATCAGATGTGAGACGCCCAACGAAGCCCTTCTGATCAATTACGTCAAATCTCTTTACATGCGCGCAGAAAATGTCGGTCAGATCTTGTAACCTAGGAGATTTGCAAGATAAAATGAGAAGCCAACCACCAAGGCACAAGGACGCCAAGTGACAGGACCTTTGAATTCTTTGCCTCTCCGTGCCCGTGCGTCTCGGTGGTGAATATTCTTCCGTGCAAGGCAATCGGCAGATTGGCGCCCGCGTGTCCCGGTCAACGATGCCGCCCCCCGAGTTCGCAAGCGTCACCAACTGATCTTGGGGTCATCGGGGAACCTTATCCGATCCCACATCTGACCCCAGAGATCCCTGAAAGTGGGACCCAGTCTCTCAATGAGTTTAGGCCAGTGGGTCCGGCCTTCTTCCACCTCTTGGAGAATCTCTCCGATCAAGTCCGCCAGAGAAGCAAGCTCCTCTTTTGGCAGAAAGGAAACCGCACCCTTGTTCACCGACTCCTGCAAGCTTTCCGGAGTCAATGCATGAGCGGTGAGCATGACAGCGGGGATACGCTTTTCTCTGGTGATTGGGAGGAGATCAAAGCCCCTCACTCCCATGATGTCAAGGATGACCAGGTCGAAGGTCTCCTCTTCTATCAACGATCGAGCAGGCTCGAAATCCCGCGCGGTAGTTACCTCGGCGGACTCCAGTTGTTCGCGTATGACTTCGAGGACATCCGGTTCGTCGTCCACCGCGAGAATCCTCTTGCCTTTGAGTATGTCCTTATCAGACATGGCAACCTCCGAAACGGGATTATCTGACATAACTGGGAAGAAATAGCGCCACTCGTGGGAGAATTACCAACAGCGTGATGGCGATGACGTAAGCGGGTATGAACCAGATTACGCCCTTAAAAACCGTTCCCAGAGGGATTTCCTTGTCCATTCCCGCCACCACGTACGCGCTTATTCCTACGGGCGGCGTAATGGCGCCCATCGTGGTCACAAGAGTCAAGGTGACGCCGAACCAGATCGGGTCCACTCCCATCTTGTCCACAACCACCGGAAAGAAGATGGGGATCGATACCAGAAGGAACCCCAGCGCGTCCATGACCGAGCCTGCTATGGCATAGATGATCAGGATAACCGCGATGATCACCCACGGGGCAACGGGCAACCCGGCGACCCAGCCGGCAAGTTGGGCAGGCATGCCGCTCACGTTGAGAAAACGGCCGAAAATAACCGCTCCGGTGACAATGACTATGATCATGCAGCTCACCTTGAGCGTGTCCACAATGGCAGCCACAAATCCCTTCCAGGTAAGATTGCGACGAATCAGGGCCAACAAGATGGCCAGGACCGCGCCTGCAGCCCCGGCTTCGGTGGGAGTGTACCAGCCGCGATAGAGCCCTGCCATCACCAGGGCGAAAAGGAGGATCATTTCAAACGCGCCCGGGATGGACTTGATTTTCTGTATGGCTGTGGTTCTCGGACCGCCGGGCCCCATTTCAGGACGGAACACACAAATCAGGTAAACCGTGAGGCAGAAGAGAACCGTCAGGATCAGTCCCGGTATCAGTGAGCCCCAGAAGAGCTTGCCTATGGATTGCTGAGTGTATATGCCGTACACGATCAACACCACGCTGGGCGGAATCACTACGCCCAGGGTCGATCCGCAGGCAACGGCCGCGCTGCTCAGGATGGGTTTGTAGTCGTATTTTTTCATTTCGGGAAAAGCTACCGCGGTCATGGTAGCGGCAGTTGCCGTATTGGAGCCGCATATTGCCGAGAACCCCGCGCAGGCCACGATCGTTGCCATGGCAAGCCCCCCGCGGGTGCGTCCCAGCCAAGTGTACGCCGTGTCGTAAAGCCTCTTGTTCACCCCGGAATAAAAGCAGATTTGTCCCATAAGTATGAACGGCGGAATAACCGTCAGACCGTACTGTGAGAAGGTGCTCCATATCTCGATTCCCACCGTTCCCAAGGCAGCCGCTGGCGTCAGGAGATATACCAGGCCGCCGAATCCCACGATTGCCATGGCAAAGCCCACCGGCAGCTCCAACAGGAACATCAGAAGCAGAAGCAGAATGATTCCGATAAGGCCGGTCATTTCCCTTCCTCCCCGGGTGCGATCAATAGAGCGAGGAAATCCACAAGAAGACTCAAGGCCACGAGACCGCAGCCCACGGCCACGCCGAATGTGAACGGAAAGTACCTGATGCGAAGCGTTTCCGACACCTCCCTGGCAGCCCACAAGGTGTACGCTCGCTCACCCACGCACCATGCGGCAATACAAAAGAAGGCCATCCCAAGCAGGCAACTGATTCCCACAGCCACCTTCCTTATGCTCGGAGGAAATGTCTTGGAGACGATGTCCACCGCTATGTGGTTCTTCTTGATCTGCGTGTAACCCAAAGGCAGCGCCACAGTGACCGCGCCGAAATAACACACAAGTTCATAAGCGGCGGAAATGGGCCTGCCCGCCAATCGCAAGATCATGTTCGTACATGCCACGGCAAGCATCGCCATGAGAGACAACCCCGCAAAAAAGAGGCAGAAATTATTCAGCTTTTCGTTCCACTTCTTGATGTTTTCCATGTCCAGCCCTTTCGCTCTTGTGGGAGCTGCCGTTTCCGGTAGATTCGAGAGGGAGACTCCTCTCCCCCTCGAAACCGACTCACCGAGCGGTTGGAGGTCTTGTGCGCTCTACTTGCCGCCTTTCAAGTATGCGTCTCTTATCTTTTCCAGATCCGCCAGGAATTCCTTGCCTGGAAGTTTTGCGTCTGCGGTCATCTTGAGGTAGTCATCCCTGACTGCGGTGAGCTTTGCCATCCATTGGGCTCTTTGCTCCGGCGTAAGTGTCACGACCTGGACACCCTGTTCCTTCTTGGCCCAGGCAATGGCATCCTCTGCGTGCTTGTCCACATACTTGCCCGTCCAGATGGCCTGATCCTTGGCCAGATCGTCGAAGACCTTCTTCACGTCGGCCGGAAGAGCCTCCCATTTGGCCTTGTTCATGACCACCACAAAAGGCACGACCCACAGATCAACAATTGTGACATGCTTGCAGTATTCGGCGAATTTCATGTCCTTGAGCACTTCGAGGGAGCTTACCAGACCTTTCACCACTCCCTTCTGGAGCGCTTCCGGAACATCGGGCATCGGCATGCCCTCGGGCGCCGCGCCCAGAAGCTGCATGATCTTAACTCCAGTGCCCGCAGCCCTCAGCTTCAGACCCTTCAGGTCGTCAATACCCTTCACCGGAACCTGAGACATGATGTTGGCAGTGGCGCAGGTGAACATGGTAAGCACCTTCACGTCTGCAAGAGACTCGGGCTTATATTTGAGGCACAGCTCCAACATTGTGACGCCCGCCACTTCGGCGTTGGGGAAAATTCCGGGAAGATCAACAGCCTCGAAGAGCTTGAAGCGACCAGGCTGATAAGCCGTAGCCAGACATCCTATGTCGGCCACGCCCTTGACTACCCCGTCAAACATATCCTTGGCCCCGAGCAGCGTGCCGCCCGGAAACGTCTTCACCTTGACCTTACCGCCGGTTCGTTTCTCCACTTCCTCCTTCCAGCGTTCCATCTGCACGCACGGGAACGTCGGGGCCGGCGGGAAGTTGGCATAGGTCAGCTCGATTGTTGCCGCCTGGACCGGCGCGGCAGGCAATGCGCCCCATATCAGGAGAGCCAGGCAGACCAGCGCACCGGAAAAGATCCAAAAGAACCTTCTGTCCTTCATCGTAAACACCTCCGAATTGTCCGAATTGGGAAAGGGGGTTTAAGTGGAAAAAACGTAGAGTGCCCTACCCACAGTGAAACTACAGGAAGTTTGCCGGCCTTGTCAATGAGAATCGGACACGTGGAGTACGCATTCACTCTTGTGGGGCAGGCTTTCCAACCGGCCGGCCGGTGGGTTTTCCCAATTTACGGTCAAAAGTCAATGTGACCGTTCAGCTTTTTCGTATAACATGAGGAGTTTGCGGATGAAAAAACTTCTTGCATTTGCGAAAAGCTGTGGTATGAATACCCCTCGAAAGAGGCCCGGGAGTCTCCCACCTTCAAATAAAGGGGATAATCGATGAACAAGAAACGCTCAATCATGTTGATTCTTCCGTTGATTCTTACCGTGTTCTGCCTGAGTGCTTTTGCCGACGACCTGTCCATCCGGATCTCGGCGCTGGAGCAAAAGGCAAAGCGCCTGCAAAGTCAGATCCAGCAAGCCCAGGAAAACAACCGAGTGGTGATGGAAAACCAGATTCTGGGCCTTCGGCAGTCTATTGAAGCATTGATCAGGCAAAGGGTCCTGCTTGACTCGCAGATCGCGAAATTCGAAGCGCAGATCGAAGAAGTCAAGAAACAATCTGAAAACACGCTCAGCCGGCAGGTGGCCGGGTACCACGCGGACCTGGAGCAGACCAGGGCTCAATTGGCCGGCATGGTTGCCCAGTCCAAGAGCCGCAAGCCTCAGAACCCTCAGGACAAGCCCCCGACGAACCCCAAGAATGCGGTCCTTCCGCCGGTTCATTAGCCACCGGTTTCTGCGCTGGATTTTTCGGACTGTGGGGAGCCGGGCATTGAATTTGGGCGAACGGTTCCCCATATCTTGAAGAATAAATCATATCATTCAATGTGTTACTGATAAATTCCAGTATATTTTAATAGAAAATAGACCAACTATACGAAATAAATTGACATTTGTCCGATGATCCAGTAGGATTTACTCCGGCGAAACTCATGTTGAGGTGGAGAAGGCTTTGAGAAGCGCATTAGCCTGGTTGACCATTTTTCTCTTGCCTTTCTTTGCATCATGCTCCTCCACATCAGGGATTCTCAAACGTTCCGACGGATTGGCATCTCCTTCCACAGAAAAGATCGGACCCGGAAAGGCTGCTCCTGAAGAGCCATCCGACGAAGAGGGCGCATTCCACATCGTGGGGCCCGGTGAAACCCTGCGGCACATTTGTCACGTTTATGGACTTGACCTGGAAAAAGTGGCTGGGGTCAACAAGCTCAGGCCGCCGTACGCGCTGAAGCAAGGCGACACCATTTTTCTTCCTGCCGCTGCTTTACTGAACGGGAATGAGCAATCCGCGGATGTTCGGTCGGCATCCTGGAAGGAACCGGCGGAGCGCAGCGGAAAGAGCGCGTCCGTGGCCCACGTCGCCAAGGCCATACAAGGGAAGAAGCATCCACTGGTACCTTACTTGAGATTTCCGGTTCAGGCCGGAGTCCTGACCTCCCCATTCGGTCATCGATGGGGTGTATTTCACAAGGGGCTTGATATAGCAGCTCCGGTGGGGTCCCCAGTGCTTGCCTGCGCTGACGGAGAGGTCGTCTTTGCGGGCAAACGAAAGGGCTTCGAAGGATACGGCAACATCGTCCTCCTGCGCCATAATCGTGAGGTTTACACGACCTATGCCCATCTGAGCCGAATCGGCGTCAAGAAGGGACAAAAGGTTCGGCGTGGCAAGATCATAGCGGCAGTGGGAAACACTGGCCGTTCCACCGGACCCCACCTTCACCTTGAGGTTCGAGTGCGCAACCAGATGTTCAATCCTCTCGCGTACTTCTCGCCAGGCGAACTCAAAGGGATGATGGTGGCAAAGCGGTTCACGAAGTCTCCCATGGGCCCGGTTCCGGCCCAGTGGAAGATCCCGGATCTTCTGGCAGCCGGTCATTGACGTATTTGGCGCCCATCCGATGCAAGTTGTTGAGACTGCGTGCTTTGTTTCAACAATCCGCCGACTAAGATCTCCTTGGTCCATGTGAAGCCCCAATCTCACCGCAAGGTCCGCCGTGAGGAAAATACCGCCGCGACTCATACAGGAGAAAGCACGTGACTGATGGACACAGAAAACCTCTGCTTCCCGGAAGGGTTATGTTAATAGGAGATGGTGCTATCCCGAGGGCGATCATAGAGAAACTTGACGATCGTATCCTCCAGGTCTTTATGGAGGAACCTGATCCCGGGAAATGGCCGCCTGAACTGGAGTTGCTGGCACCCTTCCTGCCGGAGGAAGAGAAGCTGAGTTTCCGAATGGCGCCGACCCTGGCCAGGCACGACGACCTGCTGAGCCCGTCACTGGGACGCTGGGCGTCGGCCGTATGGAAGGATCTGCGTGAGGAGGGGGTCCTCACGGAAGCCGGTTCAGACCTTACGCTTGAGAAGATGGTGGATCATGTCAAGAAGATGCTCGTCAAGCACCTGGGAAACCAGTGAAGGCCGGAAGCTATAGTCGTTGCCAAAAAAGCAATTTCCAATTCGTTGGTAGGAGTAGGTTTCAAACCCGCCCGTGGCCGCAATTCACTCGGAAGGAAATTTTGGCACACGCTGCCAGGCCTTGGTGCTGCGGCCGGCAGAGGAAGTGGCGGCGACCGGTCTTCATGGAACGTCGGACATTGCGACCTCGAAGACGGAGCAGCTCGATTTTTTTGAGTTTCATTTGTGCCGGGAGAGTTTTGGCCTTGACAAAAAGCAGCAATTTCGTTTAAATACAGTCTTTCAAATGCAGAATCAGACCCCTTTCGTGCAGGAAACAGGGATGGCCTCGCGTACCCGAGTGGGTGGGCGCGGGAGGCTGGCTTGGTCAAGACTTCCACGAGGCCTAGGAGGAAAACTCGGGCCGGAAGGGATGCCCTTTCCGGGGGGCATTTATCAACGGTGGTCTTGATTGCGGGATGTGTGGTGTACATCGGACCGGGAGCTGCGCGCTCTCAACGATAATAGATTGCCTAATACTTTCCTTTGAATCGGGCGGTCCGTTTCACACAACACCTCAAGTTCGTCCAGGAGCCAGGGGTTCGGTATTTCCGCGTATACCGAGGACTTGTGCGTCACATAGGCCTGTTCTTGGAGTCACACTACGGGCTTTAAGGCAACGTGAAAGGAGAAAGCATATGGCCGAAATAGGACATGGCGGAAAAGAAATCATCGAACGGATTATGGAGCCCGCCCAGGCAAGAGAGAAGATCAAGGGCCTCACCAGCATCCCTATTCGCAGTCAGATCGCAAATGAGGTTATCGGCATAGCGTACGGGTTCTTCTCTCCCCTTAAGGGATTTATGGGCAAGGCGGACGTCGAATCGGTCTGCAAGAAGATGGAGTTGACCGACGGCACCATCTGGTCCATTCCCATTCTCTTCGATCTTTCGGCGGACGAGGTAAAACAGTACGGCGTCGCGGCCGGGAAGTCGTTCCTGCTGACATTCAATGGCAATCCCATGGCGATTTTCGACGTCGAGGAAATCTTCGAGTACGACAAGAAGTCCATGTGCCAGGACGTGTACGCTACGGACGAGGCAAAACATCCGGGATGCGCTCGAACTTACGATTACAAGGACAAGTTCGTCGGAGGCAAGATCACTCTGGTGAATCGGCCCAAGATCAATCCGCCGTACGACCCGTACTTCATTCCACCCCTTGAATTGAGAAAGAGGTTCAAGGAAAAAGGCTGGGTCCGAGTCGTGGCCCATCAGACGAGAAACGTGCCCCACACGGGTCATGAGTGGCTCATGAAGGGCGCATGGTTCCAGACTTATGCCGAGCTGTCCATCGAGAAACCCATTGTGGGCGTATTGGTCAACGCCATCATCGGCGCCAAACGTAAGGGAGACTACATCGACGAAGCGATCATTCTGACTCAGGACGAGCTGAGGAAGTCAGGTTATTTCGGGGATCACAATCACCTCACATCTCTCACATTCTGGGATATGCGCTACGCGGGTCCGAGAGAGGCCGTATTTCACGCGGCACTGCGAACGAATCTGGGTCTGACCCACCATATGTATGGAAGAGACCATGCGGGAGTCGGTACCTATTACGGGGCCTATGACGCGCATCATATGCTGGCAAAGGTTCAGGACAAGCTCAACATCACCCCCGTCTATTCCATGAACTGGCTGTACTGCCCCCACTGCGGTGAGGTCACCTCCGAGGGTCTTTGCAACCACAGGAAAGAATGGCAGAAGTTCAGCGGAACGCTTATCAGAAGCATTGTTCAGGACGAAGTCAAACCGCCTCGTCTGATCTTCCGGCCCGAGGTCTTTGATCTGGTGATGGAGTGTGCGGACAAGTACGGTTTCGGCTCGCCGTTTGTCACTGACGAATACCTCGAGAAGAGGATCCCGGTTTTCGAAATTCCCCCGATGTAACAGGAGGTAACACCATGGCCGAAGAAAAATTTCCCATAAACATCTGGATCAATGAAGAGCGCTTTGACAAGCTCGAGAAGGCGGGACTGGCAGGTATGTGCGAAGAGATGCTGGCAGGCCTGAAGGTTCTCAGGGTCTATGCAAATGCTGCCGAAAGAGACAAGATACTCAGGGTCTTTCCCACAGCCAAGTTCGACAGCGCCACCACCAAGAGCATCGAACTCCTCCCCAAAAAAGTTAAGGACTCGATCTTTGACAAAATCGTTGAAGAGAAGTCCGTGGATGTAATGAGCGATTTTCTCAAGATCTTCGCGTAAAGAGCGTCCCAGGTCGGGAGTTCCGATCGAGAGCAGCAACAGGAGCCCGTAGAAAACACCTCCGGGACTCCATCCCGCTAAAACAAACACCCATGTCGCCTGAGGCATGGGTGTTTGTATGTGATGGCCTTGCGCATTTGTGATAAGGGTGCGTGCCGTACTCTTTGCCAAAAGACTTGTCCGATTGGTGGCAGCCTGTTCCGTCATTCCGGCGGAACCCGGAATCGTGCCTTTTCAATCCCGATTCCCGCCGGACTGGGCCCCGTCCCGCTGGACGCGGGATTCGCCGGGGTGACGGGCGAGGAATCGGTCATTACTATTGGCAACCCTATAAGTCGCGAGCATTGCACAGCACCCTCCACCAAGAACCCCTGAAGTGCGGGCCCGCATCCACTTTCGGCCGCTGCAAGCCGGGGATCGTGCCCGTTGTTGGAAACGATGTGACAAGATACCTCACCACGAACACACAAAGACACCAAGAAGAAATTTTCTTGTGATTTCTTCGTGTCTTGGCGCCTTGGTGGTTGGATTTCTTCTTTCGGTTTCTGTGGCTCCGGCTTCCGTGCCGGCGTTAAGGTAATGGCCCGGCAGGGACGCCGGGCCCTACCGGATTTTCGGGTGGCAAAAACGGGGGGATTTTCTCATCCCCCGGAAGGTCGGCTCTTCCCGATCAATTCGGAAAAGATGACGTCGAAATCCTGCGCAGTGGTGTCCCAGCTCACGCCCGAATTCCTGAGAAACTCACGGCCTGCTTTTCCCATTCGTTTTCTGAGAGCCGGGTCCGAAACAAGCGTCTGAAGACAACTCCTCAGCCCGTCAACATCGCCGGGCTCGTGCAGCAGCCCGGTTTCGCCCTCGATGAGCATGTCCGGTATGCCGCCGATTCTCGTGGAAATCACCGGGAGCGCGGAAGCCATGGCTTCATTGACGACGTTCGGTCTTCCTTCCATGTAGCTGGGGAGGCAAAGCACATCCGAAGAACGCAGGGTGCCGGCCACTTCCTCGGGTGCGAGCACTCCCAGCCAGCGCGTGCGGTCCGCGATCCCAAGGTTCTTGCACATGGCCTTAAGGTCAGGCCCGTAGTATCCTTCGCCTACCACATCAAGCTCAACGTTGTTCAGTTCCGGGCAGGCGAGAGCCTTTAGCAGGTCATGGAGCCCCTTTCTGGGGATAAGGCTCCCAACAAAAAGCACCCGCACATGGTCCACAGGCGCCTTCGGTTCGGGACCCGGACGAAACATGTCCCTGTCAACGCCGAAGCGTGGAAGCCTGCATTTGTTCTCGGGAACGCCCAGATCAACAAGTATCCCCACCAGTTCGGCGCTGACCGGAGCTATGACCCCGGCGCGTGCTGAAACCCATTTGGTGAACCTCCTCCAGATGCGGCGATCCCGCGCCAAATACCCGTCATCGCCCCTGAACGACACGACTAGAGGTTTCCCTGTAAGCCGATTCAGAAGCGCTCCGATGATCCCAGCCCCGAGCCAGTTGGCATAGATCAGATCCTCACCTCGCGCCTCTCTGAGTGAAACCGCGAGAAACGCCGGCATCATGGTCCCGAGCTGGAGCTTCGCCAGATTGCTCGACGAAAGGTTTTCCGGGATTCCCCCGCCTGCCCTGGTCAGTCGTTCGAGAGACCTTGGAATAAAGTATCCGAACCGAACCGTTTCGATGCCGTGAACAACTCGCCTGCCATGAAACACCCCGTCGGACGGCGCGACAACCTTGACGGAATATCCGCGTCTTTGGATTGCCGCCAGCAACTTCGCAATGAAAACGGATGACGGGTCGTGCTCATGAGCAGGAAAGGATGTGGTCAGGACCAGAATTCGGGGACTGCGCGCCATTGCGTCTCCGTGGACGATCCCGGGTCTTACTGGTCAGCCCAAAGGACCCGCACGGTCCGGCCCTTGTCGATTCCCAGCACTTCGGAAGCGTCTCCCCTGTTGACGGCAATCTCAAGATACCCGAAGCTGTTGACCAGCGCCAGGGGTTTCCCCTCTTCCCCCTGGCAAAAGAAGGTGCTGATCCCGTGGATCTCGACGATGCCGAGAACTACGGACTTCACCGGGCGATCAAGCATGGAGGCCTCGATGTTCGTGGTGAGATTCCCGAATCGATCCAGGTAGATGACCTCGCCCTCCAAGCCGTGAGCCATGCGCTTGACTTCTGGGACAGGCAGCCTTCGCGGATCATGAACCAGAGGCCCCACGTCTTCAAATGGTTTGCCCTCGGAGAGATGAGCAGCAACGGGAGCAAAAATGTCCCTGCCATGGAACGTGGGATGAGGGTTTGGCAGAGTGTAGTCGGGATTGGTAATCTCCCGCATCTCCCACGGCTGATCATCGGGAATTACGAGGGAAAACAGGCCGTTGTCCGGACCAACGAAGAAACGCTTGTCGGCTCGAAGCGCCACCCCGCGCCTTCCGCCGCCCACGCCCGGGTCCACTACCGCCACATGAATGGCGCCTTCGGGGAAATGGGGAGCCAATCCCTTGAGAACAAGAGCCGCTTCCATGATGGAAAAAGGGCGGATCCCATGGGTTACGTCAAGTATGCGTGCATCGGGGTTGATCCCTATTATGACGCCCTTCATCTGCGCGACGTAACCGTCCTGGGTGCCGAAATCCGTGGTAAGCGTTATCGGTGAAAGTCGATTGGGCTTCAAGGTTCTCTCCAATAGGCGTATTATTGCTGGTACACGGTTTCACAAGTACGGTAACGCATTGTGCGGCAACGTGTTGGCTGCCCACCTCGATAAGCGGGCGTCTCAATACGTGAACCGGGCATCGCGGCCGCGGCCCGCAGGGGCATCCGGTCCGGGAGGACCGGCATCTTGCCGGTCATTACCAAGGGGACCGGC
>DYLG01000003.1:0-15195 GCA_020722215.1 Desulfomonile tiedjei | reverse complement strand
AGGGAAGCCGATGCTGCCCCAGCCGTGGGGCGCTGGGGCTCCGAATACGTCACCGTACCAGTGTAACGGACTACATAGTTCAGAAGG
Organism: Desulfomonile tiedjei; assembly: GCA_020722215.1. Taxonomy (GTDB): domain Bacteria; phylum Desulfobacterota; class Desulfomonilia; order Desulfomonilales; family Desulfomonilaceae; genus DYLG01. The sequence goes on along the minus strand of DYLG01000003.1, from coordinate 15,108 downwards.
CTTCACATACCACAATTGGGCGCCGAAAGTCGAGGATGATGAGCACTCCATGTGGTCCGGATCCGAGATAACCGAACTGAAAGAATCACTGCTGGATCTCTTGTTTCCGCCCATCTGCCTGTTCTGCCGCCGCGATCCCTGGGCTGACCGCAATTTCTTTCTGTGCCCGTCCTGTCTCGAATCAATCCGATGGATAGATCCCCCTTTCTGTCATGCATGCGGTCTACCCTTGCCGGCCGCGGGACTTGAGCAAGCCCATTACTGCGGCCGCTGCATGGCCGGTCCGCCTCCTTTCTCAAGGGCGCGCTATGCGGTTTTGTACGACGGAGCGGTCAGGGATGCCTTGCTCCGGTTCAAGTTTGCCGGCGACCTCCGTCTGGGCCGCACTTTGGCTCGAATTGTGATCAGCGCGTTCCATGAGCATTTCCAGCCTGATGAGCATGACTTGATAGTCGCGGTGCCCGTCCACAGGAAGAGACTGCTGGGCAGAGGATTCAACCAGTCCTTGATACTCGCGGCCGCCCTGTCCCGATACTCCGGCATTCCTCTGGATCGAACTGCTCTTCGCAAGGTTAAGGACACGACCCCGCAAGTGATGCTCCCCAGGAACCAAAGAATCGACAATCTGCGGGGTTCGTTCGCAGTCGCGCGCCCGGACGCGATTCGCGGCCGCAGGGTGCTGCTCATTGATGATGTGAGGACCACCGGCTCCACCTTGTCAGAGGCGTCACGGACTCTGATCAAGAAAGGGCACGCGGCCAGGGTGGACGTTCTCACCCTTGCCCTGCGGGATCAGTATTTGGGGAGGGACTCGACGGAGCCGGAGGATTCCGCCTCGGCTTAGCGAGTTTGCTGAATTCACCGGCGAACCGGTTTGCAGTCCTCTGCAACAAATGGCATTATCGTGAGACGACGTCTCCCACCTGAAGGCGCATGGAATAACTCGATACGGAAGGAGAGAGCGAACATGGCCCTAATGACACCGGAAGAATTTGAGAAGAGCCTTGGCAGAATGCGGCCCAAGGTATTCATGAACGGCAAGAGAGTTGAAAGCGTACTAAGCAATCCCAACACGAGAACCGTTGTGGAGTCCAACAAGGCGAGCTACGCATGGGCGCTGGATCCTCGATACAGCGACATCATGACGTGTCACTCGCCTCTAATAGATGAGACGGTGAATCGGTACACTCACGTGAGCGGCAGCATCGAGGATCTGGTGAAAAAGGCTGAGGCGGGAACCTTCACCGGGGAGCGTCTTGGAACGTGCATCTATCGCTGTGTTGGGGACGATTCCTTTCACGCGCTGGCCGCGACAACCTGGGAAATGGACAGGGACTTGGGGACCGAATACCATCCCCGGTTCATCGAATACCTCAAGATGGTCCAGCGGAACGACCTGTCAGTCGCGGGAGCGCTCACCGAACCGAGAGGAAGTCGTCAGAAACGCGCACTGGACTGGCCTGACCCGTTTCTTTCCCTGAAGCTTGTTGACAAAACCAAGGACGGAATAATTGTCCGTGGGGCCAAGATCAACATCAGCGGCGCCTTTGCAAGTCATGAGCTTGTCGTGCTTCCCCAGTCGGCTCATCCGGAAGATGAAAAGGATTATGCACTGGCCTTCGCGGTTCCCGCGGACGCACAAGGCATCACTTATGTGTGTCAGTACTCTCCCTACTCTGCGGAGAGAGAACTTGCCGACGACGTGTATGAGCTTGGCAATCCCGTTTTCGGTCAACGGGAAACGTCCATGGTGATTTTCGATAATGTTCTTGTGCCCTGGGAACGAGTATTTCATTGCGGAGAGAGCAGGTACGCGCTGAGCTTCGTTTCCCGTTTCGCCAGGACTCACCGCATGACCTGCGGCGGCACGTGCAAGGTGGGATTCATGAACCAGATCATCGGAGCTTGTAAACTGATTCAGGAATACAAGGGCCTGGACAAGGCCGCGCACATCAACGACCAGATCACCGAGATGGTTGTTCTCCGAGAGACGGGCAGGGCCTGCGGCCTGGCCGCCGCGCGTCTGGGCGGCGAGGATCCCCCCGGATCGGGAGTTTTCCTTCCTGATGAACTAATGGGCAACGTCTCCAAGCTCAACGTCTGCAACGCCTTCTGGCGAACAATGGCCCTCGCGGGCGACATAGGAGGCGGCCTGGTCGTGACCATGCCTTCACTGAAGGAGTTGAAAAACCCGGAGACCAAGGACTACGTGGAGGAGTTCTTCAGCTTCGGATCAGATCAGCCTACCGAAAACATCCTCAAGGTCCACAAGCTCCTCCAGCACTGGACCGCCGGCCAGCACGGCGTTGCCACTTGGCACGGCGCGGGACCGGTGATGGCCCAGAAGATCATGATTCAGAGGGTGGCCAATTTTGACCACGAGAAGCAGCTTGTGAAAGACACGCTGAATCTCAAGGACAAGGAGGTCAAGAAGATCGAGATCAAATAAGGCCGGCCGTTGACGCAGAAAGCGCCCGATTTTGCCGGCAGGGGCAGGTTTGAAACCTGCCCCTACCAAAGGGTTTATTGCGATCCTTTGGATCCGGAAAAGCCGTAAACCGCGGCCAGAGCGTCAAGCGGGCTGGTCTGTGCCCCGAAATGGGAGATTGGGTAACGGATTCCTTTCTTGTAAAGGATTTCGAGGTTTTTCAATATCCTGGCGCAATCCTCGGCAGGAAGACCTATGGCCAGCTCATCGTCTTGAGCGTGCCCGAATCGTCGCTCTCCGTAGCAGGGTATTGATAGCGCCGGAACACGATCCACAAAACATCTTCCTATGACGTCCGAGCAGGATGTCTCGCCCACCGAATAGAAGACCAGCCGCTCGAACTTGTCGAACTGGATTGCATTGATTAGCAGGGACATCTGGGCCGCGTTGGCGTAGATGAGCAAAATGTCCGGGATAAAGGGATCATACGCGGTGGGCGCGAGCATGAAGGCCTCATACTTCCCGTACGGAATCCTCTGTATCACCCTTTCGCACGCGGCTGCATCCTCTTTCTTGTCGAGCCACACCACGCTTCGCATGGCGCCGCTCGAAACGAATTCGGGGACCTCGGCCAATCCCAGTATCGTGGGACAGCTCGGAGGAACAAGGTCTTCGGCGGTTCCTCCCACGGTCCAGTCGAAGGTTCGGACAATGCTGATCATCTGGCACAGGGTAAGCTTTTCCGGGGTCCTCCGCAGCCAGGGGTTCTTTGCCAATTCGGACTTGTCCTGGAGCATCTTCAGACCCACCGGAAACGTCTTCAGCCTCAGGTAGTGTTCCATACTGCGTGTCCATTTGGACCAGGTTATTTCTTCGGGCTTCATTGTTGCTCCTCTCAATATCGACCGTCACACCGGCCGCCCGCGAGAAAGCGGACATAGGTTCGCCCCTACCACGCGATACCAACGCTATATCCCGCTTATTGGTTACTTCCGTCTCTCGACGGTGAATCGACGTCCAAGAAGTGCTCTCACCAGATCTTGCTCATCGTTGATCTTTTCTTCAAACATTGTAACGCACGTGCCCACGGCCTGGGGGCTATGAGCATCACTGCCGCCTGTCTTGAGCAGTCCCAGCTCGTCCGCCACCTGAGAGGCCAGGTCGTTTTCATCTGAAGTCACGAGCGAATTGCACACTTCCAGACCGTGAACGTGGAGAAATGTGGGATTTCCTATGGCATCTTGCACATTCATGTTGAGAGCGCCGAAACCGAAAAGGAGAAAGCCTCGGAACGGATGAGCCGCAATGGCCACTCCGCCGGCCTTGTTCACCCTGTTCTTCAGGTCTGCCGGCGTCCACATGTGGTTGGGTTCTTCCTCCATGCCGAAGACGAGGATGTCGCCGCCGGTGGTGGTGATTTCCATGCCCCGAAACACGGGCAAGCCGTGTTTTTCGGCCAGGGCCCGCGCTTCTTGGACTGTCCAGATGCGGTCATGCTCCGTAATGCACACACCATCGAGCCCGGCCGCCCTGGCAGCCATCATCAGTTCGTCAGGCGACATGGTGCTGCACTTCGAGTACGCAGTAGTGTGAATATGCAGATCAATCTTCATTGGGGAGACCCTCGGAGACTACTCAAGACGGAGGTAATCCTTCAGATCCGGGTATCGCCTAAAAAAGTCCTCCAGGAACTGTTTGTTGTCGAGACCGGGATCTTTTTCCAAGGCTTCGCGCAATTCCCGGGCCAGTTCCGCGCGGGCCAGAGCGCGGCAAGCGTCCACCATAAGAATGGCCATGTGGCGGCATCCCATCCGGCCCAGTTCTTTCTTGATCCTGCCATCAAGCTCCGAGTCGAGCTTCCAGCCCTGCGCGGCTGCGAACACCTTCTCCGCAAGCGGGCATCTGGTTGTCGTGAACCGCTTCATTCGCGTTTGCACCTTCTCGATGGTCCGATTGTCCCAGTTGACCATGATTTCGCACTGCATCGCGTAAAGCTCGTCTTCGAGAACGCCGCTGACAACCCTGCGGTTTGCTCCTTGTTTTTGAACACCTATGGTCTTGGTCCGTGAATACACCAGCATGATCATGTCTCTCTTCTTTGCCGAAGGTCTTCTCCTGGATTCGGCGTGTATCGGGCCCCGGCGTCATAGATCACGAAAGGCCACGCAACTGTCCTTCATTCTTGGATTTCCTGCCATCAGCTTGATGTGTTCCTCGCCGAGAAGAACGTCGTTGAGGTAAACGTCAGGCCCGTCGATCTCCAACCTTACAGGTACTCCGACCATCTGCGTGGCCTTTCTCAGTTCCGGGACCGTAAGCGCGTTTACCAGCATCTCCATGGCCTCAAGCACGAGATCCGCGATCCTTTCCGAACCGGACTCATCTCTGAGAATACCGCGGACGATCTTGGTCATGCCTGGGCCGACTCTGACCCCCACCAGTTTGGTCATGGCGCCGGAAACGTCCGGCACAAGCCCCAGGGCGTCGCGCCTTATTTCCAAGGCTGCCTGCCGAATGTCCAGTGCGGGCGTCTTCACGTCAAGCGTAAGCTCCGCTGAAAAAAGGTCATCGTCCGACCGGGCCGTTATTCGCCACAGGCCCTTCTCCAATTGTTCCACGGTGGTCAGACTATTCATTTGGAAATTGAGAATCACGGCAACCTCTCGTAAACTGGAATTCCGCCGATGGAAGGGGATTTGTTCGCGGTTCGGTGAAACGTACATGCGGGACAAGACTATGAGATAATCCGCGGCAAATGTCAACCTCGGTGACCAGACGCTAAGGAGGACAATATGGCGCAGAGCCCAAGCATGGATACGGCTGTCATTAGGGAGATAAATAAGCTCTGGCTGCCCGTCTATCCGGGACTTGCCGCTCAGGTGGCAGAGCACTGCAAGAAGGAACCCGCGAAAATCCTCGAGGTGGGATGCTTCTCCGGCGGAATCGGCCTGGAGCTTCTCGGCAGATTTCCCCGAAGCAGGCTGACGGTGGCCCTTGATATCGAGGACCTGCTGCACAGCTTCGCCGACGATTGGGAGCACGAACTTGTCCGCTGCGGCCGCGAGCGCGTGGAAGTGATTTCTGCCGCTTTGGTTCCCTTGGATCTGCCGGATGGGGCTTTCGATCTCGCAGTCTGCCGGGGAATCTTCTTTTTCCTGGATTCACAGGGGAGTTTGATCAAGGAAATAAGCCGCTTGCTATCAAGCGGCGGAACCGCGTTTGTTGGGGGAGGCTATGGTTCGCACACGCCTGATGAAATCATTAGGGAGGTCGGTGACGAATCGAGGAAGTTGAATCTCGCGCTCGGCAAGAGGGCGATTTCGAGCGACCAGTTCCGCGCGATTCTCGCAAGCGCGGGCGTTGCACACAGAACCGTGATCGTGGAAGAGGGCGGCCTCTGGGCAGTGATCCGCGGGACGGAAGGAGGAATCAGACCGGGGGCTCTTTCTTGAAAAAAACCGCGCCAGACGCTTGCAAAGAACCTCCGGAGTCCGGAGCCGGTTCATGAGGAACACGCGTGACGAGTGTCCGATGGGACAAGAGCTTGGTCGGTTGGCCGGGAGCGGCCTAGGGAGTTGGCGGGCAGAGCCCTCCCCTAGTGCGCCTGCGAGCGCACTCAATCAGAGAGGTGCAAGTCCTCTCCAGGCCTACGCTACAACCTGTAACCGAAGGAGGAACGTCAATTCAGATAGTCGTTCGGAATAGCGGTATCGTACAGGAGTCACAGCCCCCATCCTTGGAGAGGGAGTTGGGTGTGAGGATTATCAAGACACAAGAGCGCCAAGAAGAAAATCCCTCATGATTTCTTGGCGCCTTCTTGCCTTGGTGGTAAAATCTTCGCTCCGGATGATTTATCGGAACAGAGCAACCGGCCCGTCACACCAACAGAAAGGTATCCATGCCCGGCACGGAATTCAAAGGCAAGGACTCCGCGACCGATTGGGATCGCTATTATCAATCCCCGTACAAAGGGGCTGCGTTCACCCGGCGGTTGATGGGCCGTCTGCTTACGAGACTCATGCGCGATTACCTGTCCGATGCCGAACCCGGCTCTCTGACGATTGCCGAGCTTGGAGGCGCGAACAGCTCGTTTTTCCCCGCTATTGACCATGCTCTGAGACCGGCCGAATACCATATTTTCGACAATAACCGCGTGGGCCTCGAACTGACCATGGAGCGCTTCCGGGGAGAAAGGCGGCTCTCTTGCCACCTTCAGGATATCATGGATTTGGAATGGGGCACGCAATTCGACCTGGTGTTCAGCGTGGGCCTGATCGAGCACTTTCCACCTCAAGACACCCAACAGGCAATTGAGTCCCACTTCAGATTGGTCAAACCTTCGGGAATAGTGATCTTGACCTTTCCCACACCCACGTTTTTGTACCGCATGAGCCGGGCGGTGTCGGAATTCCTTGGACTCTGGATCTTTCACGATGAGAGACCTCTCCGGAGGGAGGAAGTGGAACAAACCACGATGCGGCGCGTCCCGACGCTGTATTCGACCGTGGTCTGGCCGATTATCTTCACGCAGCGCGTGATGGTGATAGGGAAGGGAGGGAAAAGTTGACCGGGGAGGCCCCTTCTTGCACGACTCGGCCTTTGGCCGCAACGAAATGAAGGGAATCCGCAGATTACGCAGACTTACGCAGATGAAGAAGTGTAACCATTGCTGCCGAACGAGCACTCCTCGATCTGCCGCCATCTCCGCCATCTGTGGAGTAATCTTTTTACATAGAGTAGCGTGGGGTGCTATGATCGAAGGGAACCGCACCGGTCGAGGGTTCTTTCCCGATGGATGTGCTTCGCCTCGCTCAGCGCATCCTACGCCGTTTCTTCATCGTCATTCCGGCTGAATCCGGATCATCGTGCTTCAGAAGACGTGCGTCGCGCTCTACCGGCCCCCGCCGCGGCGCAGAAAAGAGTCCGCAGAGTTGGCAGGCTTTTTGGGGCAAGAAACCTAATCTTGAGAGGATGAGGTCATCATGGCGGACTGCATCTGGCGAAGGAGACTACGGTACATTATGGCTTGAGCCTCCGCATCGCGGGCGAGTCTGTCAGCCCGACGTCCCAGCCTGGCCAGTCTGCTCTGGAGCTGAGACAACCTTCTCGAACAATTCTTGAGGTCTGTGGACGCGACGCGGTTGATGTTCCCCCGGACGTCGCGCAGGTCCAGGCGGGCATCGTGCAGGCAACGGGTGATGTCCCGGAATTCTCTCTGGAGGGCAGCCTGTTCCATGGCTAGGAAGTTCTGTTGTATCGTGAAGGTGGAGGGTCCAACGGACGATGAAGAAACTTGTTTGGCAGACGTTGAGCCTTCTTGAGCCAACGCGCTTTCTCCGCCTGCCAAGAATGCTAGGACCAGCAAGAGGGGAATGGAATAAGCGAGTCTCATGGCTTAGTTAGCTCCCATGCGGATTGTTCCCATGCGCCTTTCCAGCACGGCGCGGTTGATTCTGTAGTCGATCAACGACGTATAATAGTCTCCTTCGGCCTGAGACAACTCCCTCTGAGCATCGAGGACCTCGGTGTACGTGGCTACCTGTTCGTTGTATCGTTCTTTGTTGATGCGGAAATTCTCGCTGCGGAATTCTACGGCTTTCTTGTTGTCGGCAATGTCCCGCTCGCTGCGTTTCATGTCGAGATACGCCTGCTTGACTTCGTTCATGATCCCTTCGACCAGTTGGGCCCGGGCCACGAAGGCACGGCCGTACGAAGCCCTCCTCGCCTTTACGGTCTCTCGACTGCGAAACATATCGAAAGCCCAAGTGAATATTCCGTCGATGCGCCAACTGTTGATGGCCTCGTGGTCAAAGGGATTCCAGTCGTCGTTGGTTCGGGAGCCCTGAAATTGGAGTGTGACTGAAGGGATCAGATCGGCCTGGGAGGACCTCACCAGTGCCAGAGCCTGAGCCACCGAGATGTTGGCCTGACGAATCTCCAGCCTGTTGGCTGCAGCGATCTCATAAATCGCCGGTATGCTGTAAGGAGCCGGCTCGAACTCGATGTCTATGTCAACTTCCAGATTCGTTTCCTGCGGGTATCTCAAGAGATAGTTCAATTGTGCGCGATTCTTCTCTATATCCGTAAGAGCCTGTGTCTTCTGAATTCTGGCCTGAGCCAACTGGCCTTCGGTGGCCAGCACGTCTACCTTCGGCACAACCCCGGCCTTGTAGAATTCCAGGGTCTGATTCCTCAAGGATTGCAGCGCAACGATGGACTGCTCAGCCACTATGAGGAGCTTCTTCGCCTGCACCATCTGGTAATAGGCTTCGTTAACCTCCAGGGTGAGATCCTGCTGATCCACTTCGTACTGGATCGCGGAATAGTCCACCCCAAGTTTGGCATACTTGTAATTGTTCAGTAATCGCCCGCCGGAATAGACCGGCTGGGTCAGTGTTCCCACAAGCGTGAACGTCCGGTACGGGTCGATGCGATAGGGATAGGAACTAAAAACCGGGGTGGGATCATTGATGACCGCGACGCTCCTTCTACTATCATGGGCAATAGCAAAAGCACCGATATTGCCGGGTTGCCGATACCGGTAACCGGCGGCGAGGTATTGAACGTTTAGCGAAGGAAAAAAGTCGGAGAAGGCTGATCGACGCTCATGCTCCTTTTCCTCAACGGCTAGGCGAGCGTCGGACATGCGGAGGTTACGATTTAGCGCTATGGAAATGGCCTCCGGCAGAGACAGCCGTACCACCCGGGCTTGAGACCTCCTGGCGCCGCGAGCCGCTGCGGAGGCATCGATTACCGCTATCACCGCCGACAGGAGCACGGCCGAGATGCACACCCACCACCCGGCTCCAGCGGGTTTGAAACGACCCATACCCTGACTCCTCCTCAATCAACCACACCGGCCCGATGACTGCCCGGGCACTTCATACCCAATCGAAACTAGGCCGACTAAACCATCATTCTGGCGAAAACCTTGGCATTGCCCACCAGATCGTCTATGCTTATCCTCTCGTTCGGAGCATGTGCCACTTCCAAAGCTTTCTGCCAGACTGCCGCAGGCAGTCCTCTCTTTCGGAAAAAGGCCGCAACGGTCTGGCCGCCTATCCCTACCGGTCGAGCCTGAACTCCGAAGACCTCCTGAACTGCCTGAGCACAGGCCACCACCACCGGTGAATCTGCAGGGGTGGGCTGTGGGGCCTGGAACTTGAGGTGCTCCTCCACGACGGTCTCCACGCCGAATTTCTTGTCCACTTCCCGTGCTGCGGCTCGCATCTCTTCAAGAACCCGTGACAATTCCACTTCGGGAAGCACGCGGCAGTCGAGGAAGAACACATCCTCACCCGGAATCGTGTTGATATTCGGAACGTTGGCTTCCTTCTTCGTCGGCTCGAAGGTGCTCGACGCCGGCCTGAAGAAAGAGTTCCGGTCCGGGAAGCGCACGGGCATCCTTTCGTCAAGTTCCACGATCAGCCGTGCTGCAGCTCTCAACGAGTTGCTGGTCCGATCGGGCCGACTGGCGTGGCCCTGCTTGCCCTTGACTCTGAAACGGACCTGAAGCATGTGCTTTTCGGCCACCTCGATGTGATCGCCGTTCTCGTTGCCCGCATCCGGAACAAGGATAAGATCTTGGGGCTTGAACATGTCCGGGCGCTTGTTCAGAACATAATCTAGTCCGTAGCGGCTTCCGGTTTCTTCGTCGGACACAAGAGCCAACCCCACGTTCATCCCCAGGCCGCAGGTCTCCTTGACCGCCTGCACCGCGATAATGCTTGCCGCAAGTGACTGGCCGTTGTCTTCCACGCCTCTGCCATACAGAATCCCGTTCTCGACGCGGGGTTGAAACGGCTCATGGTCCCACAGGGCACGCTCTCCGGGAGGAACCACATCGATGTGGGTAAGTATCCAGAATGTCTTGGATCTGTCCTTTCCATTAAAAACGACCAGCAGATTGGGACGCACGCCTTCGGGAACTCGTGGATCCGGGGAATGAACTTCCTCCTCCAGATCCGGCCCGATCGACCGAACCCGATCGCGTATCACCAGGTACTTGGCCATCTCGCCGGCGCCGTGATTCTCTGGGCCCAGGGCAGGAATCGAGCAGATTCGCGCAAGGAAATCCACGCACTGCTCCTGCAGCTCGTCAATCCTCTGGGCGGCCCGTTGGAACCCCAATATTCCTCCCTGTACCCAACTGTTCAGAAGCGCCGGCAGAAAGATCCGGAGTTTGCTATCTTACGGGAATTATTTGATAGCTGTCAAGAAAGAAAAGATCCGATGGGCTCAGGGGCGGACCGTGTCAGCCCCTGGTCTGTCCGGCGGCAAGTGCCTTTTTTGTGCGAGGCTAGTAGAGCAGGAAGTCCGAACGCAGCTTCTTGAATTGATTAAGCTCATCCTCCCATTGGCTCTCCAATTCAAGCACCGGGCGTCCTTCCTCGAGCCCGCGGCGAACGGATGGGTCACCGATGATCACATCTATGGGAAGCTTGTCGCTGACATATTCGTACGGAGGATCGGTCCAGACGAAGTTGTCAGGCCAGAGCTTCAGAAAAGCGGCCAGAGCAGCCAACGTAAAACGATAGGGTCGGAAGACGTTTCTGTCGGTCACATGAATCTGAAAACCCCTGCACACCTGACCCGCCCACTTGTTGAAGGCGGGCCTGAACATGGTCTGCCGCAAGATTGCGCCGTTCACGGCCGCCTTGTCCAGAGAGTCCAGGAAGCGGTCCGGGTCCACGAATGGAGCGCCGAAGACCTCGAATGGCCGGGTGGCGCCGCGGCCTTCCGAGATGTTGGTTCCTTCGAGCATCACCTGGCCCGGATAGACCAGAGCCGTTTCCGGAAGAGGCATGTTGGGAGAGGGGGGAACCCAAGGCAGACCGGTGTCTTCAAAGAACGCATTGCGATCCCACCCGTGTATCGGGATTACCGAAAGGCGGCATCCGATGGAATAGACCTCGTTATAGAGTTTCATAAGCTCGCCCAAGGTGAGGCCGTGACGCATGGGGAGAGGAAAGGGTCCGACAAATGACGAATACGCCGGCCTGAGCAGATTGCCCTCCAGAGAAACGCCGTTGATGGGATTGGGCCGATCCAGGATGACTACAGCCTTTCCGGCCTCCGAGCAGGCTTCCATCACATGGAGAACCGTTGTGGCATATGTGTAGACCCTAGTGCCCACGTCCTGAATATCAACGAGGATCGTATCCAGTCCTTCGAGCATTAAGGGAGTGGGCTTTCTCGTCTCACTATACAGGCTGTACAGGGGAATACCCAGTCTCGGGTGGATCGCGTGGCCTGTTTCCTTCATGTTGTCCTGTTCGGTTCCCCAGACTCCATGCTGAGGACCGAACAGCACTGCAAGTCGGTCGGGAAAGGCTTGACCCAGAAGGTCGGGTGTGGGTCGAAACGCCGAATCAACCGATGCCTGGTTGTAAAGCAGACCCAAACGGCCGGCGGAAGACAAGATGGCAGGATCATCAAGTATTTTTCGGAGACCGACAACTACCATGATTACAGCAAGTTCAACACGCTGGACCGCATTCGGTGCACCGAAGACTCCGCGTCATGGCTGTCCGTGCAGCGCATTTCTGAGCACGTCCCTGAAATTGTCCAGATCGTCCTTGGAAATCGTCCTAAGCAGGTCATTCAGCGCAAAGGCTATGACTGTTTTCTCCCTATCCGCTGATTTGTTGAACTGGACCTGTGCCGTATGGAGAAGGTCCCGTACCACAGCAGCTTTTTCCATGCACGCCCGCACGTACTTCTCCTTGCGCTTGATACTGCGGAAATCGGCTAAGCTGGTAAGCCGAGATTTGGAGCCTTCAGTCGGTTCCATGCCGGCCGGCCTTTCAGTCCTCTTCGATTATGTCTTCCATGGGTTCTCGACCGTGCTTCCTTACAAAGCTCTCGAAGGCGATCTTGTACGACTGCTCGGGTGGGGTGAATTCCCGCTGGACTGCCAACTCTTCTTCCAGGGCGCGTTTTGCAGACTCCAAGAGATCCGGGTCGCCTTCCCGTGCGGATCGATCTACCCATTCCAGGGTTCTGAGCACTTTAGATCTGTTTGGCACTAGGCCTCTCCTCATTGAGAAATATGACGCCTTCAGACTACGTTAATCCATTCGCCTTTACAGATCAAGCCCCACTTGAATTCTATTCTTCTTCGAGCGCGACCCGGCTTTGACGCTTCAACATTTGATAAGTCGGATAAATCGAAGCGGCAAGACAGGCAACGCATGTGAGAAGGAATGCCTTGAAAAAGGACCATGGATTGAATGAGATATCTATGGACCACCCGAAAGACCGGTAGTTGATTGCGTGCACGATTACGTGCGTCAACGCGATTCCGCAAATCACTGCGATGAGAAATGCCGCAACGCCCATGATCAGAGCTTGATAGCCGTTCATCCTGGCCATTTGTTCGGGGGTCAGCCCCAGGTATCCGAGAACGGACATCTCTCCGGATCTCTCCATGAGGATGGCAGTCAGTGCGGTGGCGATCCCCAACAGAGCCACCAGAAGCGAGACCCCTTTAAGCGTGGCTGTTGGAGCAAAGGTCTTGTCGAAGATCGCGAAGATGCTCTCTTTCATCTTGGCATTGGAAACTATGGCTCGATCCAGGCCCGGAAACCCTGCGGCGATGGAACGGCGAATCTCGTCGACAGACACTCCCTGCTTGAGAAACAGAGCAACCGACTGGACCCGTGTGTCCTTCCAAACCCTTTCGTACAGGCCCCGATCCATGTGCATCGCTCCCTGGTCCGCGGAATAATCCCTCGTCTTGGCAACTATGGGAAATGACCTGCTCCCCTCCGGAGTTGTGAGCACCGCGTGATCGCCCACCTCAAGGCCGAAATGGAACCCCAACGACTCGGAGATGAATACTCCCCCCTCAACAAGCTTGTCCCAGGCGCGGTCGCCTCCTTTAAGAAAATGAAACCCGGAGTGCTCCTTGAGCACCAATCCGTCAATGATTCTCAGCCTGACGGGTCTGCCTTCCAGAAGCACCTGATGCATGGAATAGCGTTCAACTGCTTCAATCCGAGGATCAAGCCTCAATTGCTCCACCAGGGAACCGGGCAGAGGATGAGCCCACTTGGCCGTGTCGGGGGAGATGTAAAGATCGCCCAGCAATGCGCCGTCAAGCCAGCCCCTCACCGAAGTGCGGAAGCTGTGGATCATGCTGTCCACACCTATTGTCATGGAAAGAGCCACAGCCAGAGCCGCTACGGCAATGCTTGTCCGGCTCAGGGAAGCCCGGATGCTGCGCGCGGCAAGGAAGCCCTCCGTAGAGCCGATCGGCTTCCGTAACCCGCGGCCCAGATGATGCGCAAATGGCGAAAGCAGCGGAGGCGTAGCCAGAGCAAACGCAAGAGTCATGGCAAAAGCTGAAGTGAATCCCCAGAAGACCGAGAATCGCGCAGCCCACGCGCAGACGAGCCCCAGGGCAAGCATCACCAGAGCGGCGCTGAGGAGGACGCCTTTGAGCCCGTGCGCCCGATCCTCGATAGTCCTCCGCTTCATTCCGAGAATCGGCGGAGTAGCGGCCACTTCCAGTCCCGGCAGCGCAATGCCCACGATCGTGGCCAGCAAACCCACGGCCGCACCGGTTAGAGCGATACGCGGCGTGAGATGGATTGCTTCCATCCCTACATAGAAATAGAGTTCACTGATGGTTGAAGAAACCTTCTCGATGCTGAACCAGGCGGTAAGATAGCCGAACCCGATCCCCAGAACGCTGCCGAATGCTGCAAGAACAGAGGATTCCGTGAGAAACGCCCTCACTAGATCCCCGCGGTCAGCCCCGAGCGTTAGCAGCAACGACATGTCCTCTCTGCGGGAAAGTACGGAGAACATGGAGAAATTGTAGATGAGGAATACTCCCACGAACAACGCCATGAGGCTCATGGCCGCAAGATTCAATTGAAACGACTGCAACATGGCCTGCAACGCAGCTTTCCTTTCGCTGCGGTCGGTAAGCTTCAAGCCGGGGGGCAGTTCCCCGGCGAGTGTTTCTGAAGGGCCCTCGGCTATGATGTCGATGCGGTCAAGGTACCCTATCCGGCCAAAGATCTTCTGGGCCGCGGCAATGTCAAGGACAGCCGTATTCTCGCCTGAATCGAATTCGCCGGCGCCGGGCAGGCAACCCAAAATGCCGATCTTATGTTCAACGCCTGCAATGAGGACGGTCAAATGGTCCCCCGCATTGAGACCGGCCCGCTTCATGAGTTCCCCGGACAGATACACGCAGGGTTCGGGACCGGCAACGAAGCGGACGAAGACATCCCCGCCCACTTGCCCGGGCGCGAGGCTGCGAAACTCCGAATCAAGAAAAGGATCGAGGCCCACAAAACGTATGGGCTCATGTCCCGTTTCCCGGGCCATAGCCACAACCTCCACAACCGGAGAAGCTGCCCTGACCCTTGGGTCGGTCCATATCTTCGCAAATTGACGCTCATCGATCCGGCCATAGCCCGAAATCACCGAATGGGTGGCTCTGCCCGAAAGAAAGTCCACTGAGGAGGAAAACGAGGACAATGCAGAGTTGTTGATCAACTCCACCGCGACCACGATCCCTACACCCAGAGCGATCCCCAACAGGCATAGTACCGACAAGAGGCGGTGACGCCAGTAATAGCGAGCGCTGAGTCTGATTAATGTAGAAAGCCTCATGGGGGGGGTCTAATTCTTATTACGCCCGGCGAACTCCTGCGAGTGCTCTT
>DYLG01000002.1 GCA_020722215.1 Desulfomonile tiedjei | reverse complement strand
AAACTCGGCGATGTAGAGGAGCGTCTATACATACACTAACCAAATCATATCGGCCTGCTATATCAATAGCTTATCTCCGATTTGAACGCCCCCGTGGAAGACTCCGGAGAGTCTCGCCTGAGTCGCGCCCGCACGTCGCGTCGAATCGGCAGCCTTTCATTGTGCCCGGACACCATCCGGGCGAAGCCAATACAAGACGCCCCGGAATCTTCATTTTTCGGTGTGCCTCTTGAGCGTAGCCCACTCCCGGCATGTCTTCCTGATCCGTTGGGCATCGGTTTTTTCATTGACGAGAGCCCTTCCAGCTAGTAATGAACTTCAGGGGGACTTTCCTATCCCCTGTAACCGCTTGTTGTCAACTCATTCCAATCCGTGGAGTTCAGGTATGGATTTTAAGCTAAGTGACGAACAGCGCCTCATAAGAAAGGCGGCAAGGGACTTTTCCTTTAAGGAACTTGCCCCCAACGCCAGGGAATGGGAAGAGAAGCACCACTTCTCCCGTGAGGTCTTCGAGATGATGGGAGATCTGGATTTCACCGGGCTCTACGTCCCCGAAGAATACGACGGCACGAATGTGGGGCGCCTCACAGCAGCACTGGTATTTGAGGAGCTTGCCAAGGGTTGCTATGCCACCGCGGTGTACCTGACGGTCCACAACATGGTGACCAATCTCATCTGTCAATACGGCACCGAGGAGCAGAAAGAGCGGTGGGTCAAACCCCTTGCCAGAGGAGAAAAGCTGGGGGCCTACTCTCTAACGGAGGCCGAGGCCGGTTCCGACGCGGCCGCGCTTAGCACATCCGCGGTAAGGAAAAACGGGGGCTACGTGGTCAACGGGACCAAACTCTACGTGACAAGCGGAGGCGTAGCGGACGTGTACGCGGTAATGGTCCGAACCAGCGACGCGCACAAATCCAAGGGAATCAGCACTCTCATCGTGGAGAAGGGCACTCCCGGCTTCGCCTTCGGTCCCCATGAGGCGAAGATGGGCTTGAACGCGTCTCCTACCACGGAACTCCATTTCAACAACTGCTTCGTTCCCGAAGAGAACATCCTGGGCGCGGAGGGCCTGGGGTTCAATTTTGCGATGACGGCCCTCAACGGCGGGCGGATCAACATAGGCGCCTGCTCCGTGGGCTTGGCTCAGCAAGCGTTCGACTACGCGCTTGCGTACGCGCACAAGCGCCAGCAGTTCGGCAAGCCCATCGTATCGTTCCAGGCCCTGCAATTCATGTTTGCCGACATGGCCACGGAAATCGACGCCGCCCGGCTCATGGTTTATAGGGCTGCATCCCTGATGGACGAGGGAGAGGACTGTATGATGGAAGCGGCCATGGGCAAGCGCTTGGCCACAGATGTGGCGATGCGGGTCACCACGGACGCGGTGCAGATTCTCGGCGGCTACGGGTACATGAAGTCGTACCCTGTGGAAATGTACATGCGGTTTGCTAAAATAGGCCAGATATTTGAAGGGACCAATCAGATCCAAAGGGTCGTGATCGCCCGAGAGATTACCAAATACAAGGGAAGAAAGAGGCCGGATTCCTACTGACGCTATCCGTACCTCGGTGAACAATGCGTTTCGCGGCCTGATTCGTCGGTTCTCAGCGGGATGTCCCCGAGTCATGGCCGCCCGACAACCCGGAGCGTAGGGGCGGTCGAAGTCGCCATGAGGCGCGCAAGCCGGGCCGCCGGCATCAGGAGCGCAACCGGACAACAGTTGCAGAGCTTCCCTGTTTGCCGGGCATCGGCAGATTTCTTCGACCCATACTATGGTGATCCACAGGAGAATGGTTATGGCAAGGAAACCCAGTACGAGAGGAAGCCTCGGAGAGAGAATCCAGGCGATGCGAAAAAACCGGACAATGACTCCGGAGGCGCTTGCCGAACAGGCAGGAGTGTCTCCGGAATACCTCCGGGAGATCGAGGAAGGAAAGGTGTCCCCTCCTGTGGGCGCTCTGATACAGATATCGAGGGCCCTGGCGGTGGATTCGGGCACTCTCCTGGCCGAAGACAAGAAAAAGGAGCGCCTGAAGAGCTACCGCAAAAGGACCAAGGCCTACTCCTACAAGACGCTCAACCCAGGAGCGGAGGACAAACATCTCTGGGCATACCTGGTGACTCTGGAACCGAAGAAAGTCCACGAGAACGTTGAGTACAAACACGAAGGAGAGGAGTTTGTGTACGTGCTTGAAGGCAGAGTAGAGCTTACCGTGGGCAAGGAGACCACAGTGCTCAAGAAGGGGACCGCTCACCACTTCAATTCCTCCGTGGAACATTCTCTGAGGAATCTCAGCGCTAAAGAATCGAAGCTGATCGTTGTCGTATACACGCCGTAGAGCGCTGTGCGGCAGCAAGTCATCCGATGTCATTGCAGGTAAAGTATGACGCCGGATTAGCCTAGCGCGTAGGTAAAGAATTGGCCCGAGATGCTGCTATTATTGAAAAGATAACAGTCGTAGTCCTGCCAGGACTCCTGTGCTGAAAGAGCGAGCCATATCGGCATGTTGAGGCTGGAAGGCAAAGCGATTTCAAGGGTAATTGATCTTCGGGGAAAATCCACGAGGCGCGGCTGCCAACTTGGCCGAAACACTACGTAGTTACAGTAGGTTAAGAAACTAAATCCTCGCTTGAACTTCAGCTCGGAACTTTTCTTGCATGCCCGTGTCTAATCGGACAGGGGTTATGTGATCAGCGACCCTCGACTTCTCCACAAACTGACCGCGCAGTGGCAGCCCTTGCGGCGAGAGGTCAGGTTCGCCAGCGAACACGATAACCCATATCCATACCTCCTTTCGCGCCCCGAGCGATCCTCGGGGCTTTTTTTCCCCCGTCCACCCTGGTAAACTTCATTGCCCTGCGGCAAGGGAAGCCCCGCCACGGGCGGACGAAGGCCGCGCTTGCGGTGGGACCGGGCGCGGAAAGGGCCCGCGATAAACGGTCCGGAACGCTTCGGGCCGGAACTCTCATTTTGGAAAGAAACACAAGGAGGCACCATGAAACTGGCCGGCAGGGCCGCGGTAGTTACCGGCAGCAGCAGAGGGATAGGACGCGCAGTTGCTCTGGCTTTTGCGCAAAACGGGGCGGACGTGCTGATCAACTACACAAGCAGTGAGGGACCCGCTCAGGAGGCAGTGGACACCATACGCGCCATGGGACGCAAAGCGGTTGCGGTGCGCGCCGACGTGTCCTCCAAGGCTGACGCGGAGACCATGATGCGTACGGCGAGGGAGCACTTCGGGAGGTTGGACATTCTCGTGAACAATGCAGGGTTCTCCCGACCGGCAATGCTTCACAAGATGGACGAGGAAAGGTGGGACGCCGTGGTTGACGCGCACCTCAAGGGGCCGTTCCTTTGCGTTCAGGCAGCCTTCCCGTTTTTTAAGGAACAGAAATACGGCAAGGTGATCAACGTCAGCTCAGTGGCCGGACTTGTGGGCACGGTGGGGCAGGTGAACTACGCTGCGGCCAAAGGCGGGATACTGAGCTTCACCAAGAGCGTCGCTCGGGAACTCGCCCAGTACAACGTTTGTGCCAATGTGATCTCACTGGGGATTGTTGCCACGGACATGAGCGAGAAGATCCGGACGGACGAGAAGCTCAGGGACGTGTACATGAATCGAATTCTACTCAAACGGTTCGCCGAGACGGGAGACGTCACCCCCGCGTTTGTGTTTCTGGCTTCGGCCGAATCCGATTACATTACAGGCCAGGTGATCTGCGTGGACGGGGGCTACGGCATGATCTGAGACCGCGTAGCCGGCGGAGCAGGGAGGGAATGAGGGGGCGCCTTCGGCTAAGAAGGTGGCGCCCCGCTTGCGCCCCCCGCTCCAAGAATTCACGGGCCCGGCTCCCTGACCTTGAGGCCTCCGTGAGCGTAAGGAAATGCCGCCGGACACTGGAAACAGCGGGAAAGGGGAAAAAATCCTTGACTTGGACCGCTGCTTCTGATAGAAAATGCGCCAGTAGCAACCCTTCGATTGGTTTCGCATATTGGACGGAAATAGGGACAGGCGGCTGTCCAGCGACACAAACGGGCCCCAGGAGTGGGCACAAGGGGAATAGAAGCGGAGCTAGAGAGCACTCGGCCCCGGGGCCGGGTGCGACGCACCGGAAAAAATGACTTGACATTCACGACTTGATTTGTTACCAAAACTACATTACCGGAATATATCGGATTTTGTCCGGGAATGTTTTCACCTGGTTCCCGACGTTTGATTCGGAAGGAACTGTTGAAAGGAGGATTCAGGGTATGGTTAAACGCTTGTTACTTTTGGGCCTTTTGGTCCTCGCGTTCATGGGTGTCAGCGCGGTCATTTCGTTCGCAGGTGGTCCTCCTGCACCACCCAGCGTAATACCGCCGCCCCCGCCGGGTCCCCCGCCCATTTGTGGACCCGCCAAGACTGCCTATTCAGTCACTAAGGAACAGATCGTTCCTGTTCCCGCTCAACTGAGGCGCGTACGGGTGGTGGCGCCTTATCTCGCCGGCATCTGCTGGCCGTCAACACCGTTGGCATTCGACACGAATCCGCTTACCTATCCCGCACCTTGGGCCCCCGGCCGTTACGAGTGGCTTGTTCCCGCAGTGGAGATCAAGAAGCCGCACACATGGATTGACAAGGGCTGGCAGTGCTGCGACAAGGGAGTGGAGTACCCCCGCTGCGTGTACGTGAAGGCCAACTATGTGAGGTGCCCGCCGGTTTGCGGACCCGTCCCGATGGCTCCGCCTCCGCCTATGCCGATGAAGGTGCAAAAGTAAATTAAGGATATAATGAGTTTGCCGAAAGGAGGAGAAGGGTATGGTTAGAAAGCTAGTAATTCTCGGATTCATCCTGGTCGTCGCATCGGCGAACATGGCATGGGCCGGGACCTATACGGGTGCGATTCCCGCACCGACACCGACGGTGATGCCTGCTGCCGCTCCGGCTTGCGGCCCGGGAGGGTGTCCGCCGCCTGCAAAGGTGAAGGCTCCGCCCTGCAAACCCCCTAGACTTACGACCACCATCGAAGTGAATATGAAGTATCCGGACCCGACGCCGCCCGCGCCCATCATGGTCAACCCCTGTGGACCGCCCCCTCCCATTCCGGTGGCAGTCCCCATGTGGAAGTTCATCGTTCCGTGGCCTCCGTTCGTATACTATCTGCCGGTTAAGTAAGAACACCACGGGTAGATTGGTAGCAAGAAAAGCCCCCGCATGGGGGCTTTTTTGTTGTTGAGCGGACTGAACCATGCAAATAATACCTGCAATCGACTTGAAGGGCGGCAAGTGCGTGCGCCTCCGACAGGGAAACATGGAGTTGTCGACGGTCTTCAGCGACGACCCGGCTCTTCAAGCTCGCACATGGCAAGACCTCGGCGCGTCGCGCATCCATGTAGTTGATCTGGAAGGGTCAGTAGGAGGCGAGCCGGCCAACTTCAAATCCGTCGCGCGTATCGTGGACGCTGTGAAGGTCCCCATCCAGTTAGGTGGCGGGTTGAGAGACGAGGCCACCATCCGAAGGTATTTCGACGCAGGTGTGAGCACCGTGATCCTTGGCACGATGGCAGCCAAGAACCCGGAGCGTGCGCTTGAATTGCTTTCCGCTTTTCCCGGCCTCATCGCGGTAGGCGTGGACGCAAGGGGGGGCATGGTGTCGGTTGAGGGGTGGACTGAGGCCACACAATTGAGAGCCGTCGAATTGGCGCGCTATTTCGACTCTTCGGCCGCTGCCGCATTTATCTACACGGACATCGAACGGGACGGCATGATGCGAGGACCTAACTTCAAGGCAACAAGGGAGTTTGCCGAGAGCTTGTCTACTCCGGTTATCCTTTCCGGAGGAGTCTCAAATCTAAGAGATGTGGAGGACGCGCTCGGCCTTGAAAAGAGCGGGGTGACTGGGATAATAATAGGCCGGGCGCTTTACGAAGGGCAAATTGATCTCCGAGAAGCAATTGGAATAGCTGAGAAAAGGTAATGCTGGCCAAGAGAATTATTCCATGTTTGGATGTGAAGGATGGGAGGGTGGTCAAGGGCGTGCATTTCGTCAACTTCCGAGACGCCGGAGACCCTGTGGAGAACGCCCGTTTTTACGATGGAGAGGGGGCCGACGAACTGGTGTTTCTAGACATTACCGCTTCGCACGAGAGGCGGCGGATCATCCTCGATGTGGTTGCAAGGACGGCGGAGGAGGTGTTCATGCCCTTGACTGTGGGCGGCGGCGTCCGAAGCAAGTCGGACATACGGGACTTACTTAACGCGGGAGCGGACAAGGTCTCTTTGAACACCGCCGCAGTGCGCGATCCGCAGATCATCCGGGAAGCATCACTAACATTCGGAAGCCAGTGCATAGTCGTGGCGATAGACGCCAAACTGACGTACAAGACTGCTTCGGGCTTTGAGATATCCATACATGGCGGCCGGACCATGACCGGGATCGACTTGCTGGAATGGGTGTGCAAGGCAGAGGAGCTGGGCGCGGGGGAGATTCTCCTGACAAGTATGGATGCCGACGGCGCCAAGGACGGCTTCGATATTCCTATGACCAAGGCGGTGACGGAAATAGCAGGCATTCCGGTCATAGCCTCGGGAGGCGCAGGAAAGCCTGAGCACATGAGAGACGCCATCGTCCGGGCCAATGCTGACGCGGTGCTCGCCGCGTCCATATTCCACTACAGAGAAATCCCTATCGCTCAACTGAAGAAATATCTCCATGGACAAGGAATCCCTGTGCGGCTCTAGCTCGGATTTACACAAGATTCCGGACGGCATGTACACAGGAACTGTGGGAGAGGCTTCTTGCCCGTCATGTCTCAGGCCGGCAAGACGGCTGTCCTGCAAGAGAACCTAGATGGAACGTTTCGCCGCGCAGTACCGGGAACTTCCCTCCAAGTGGGGTGTCCATATCTTGCCCATTATCGCGTCGGGTCAACAACTATGTTGAATTCACCAAGAGGCGCTGAAATGCCGGGGGAATCCGATATTAACCTTTTTGGGGATAGTCTGGAGCTGCTCGAGTTGCCAAGCATTCTGGAAGAGACCGCTGCGCACGCCTATTCCGCGCCGGGCAGGGTAAAGGTTCTCGATTCGGCGCCGTTGACCGAAATGGCGGAAATACAGGCTCAATTGCAGCTTGTGTGTCAGCTTAAGGAAGTGGCGTCGATCGGTGGGCCGCTGGGATTGGGCGACCTGCTTCCCATGGAGGGCACATTCGAGAAGCTGAACAATCCCATATCCGTGCTGGAGTCTGAAGAGATCCTGGCAGTCGCTGACCTCCTGTCCATCGTAACCGGCGTCAGAGACCGGATCGAGCGGTTGGAACAAAGACTGAATCTCGTCAGGGATATCGGCTCTCGGCTGATAACCTTGGGTGGGCTCAGACATCGGATCGGGCAAGTACTGGATGAGCACGGCTTGGTGCGATCCTCGGCAAGCCATCGATTGGAGCAGATTCGGGCGCGATGGCGCGCCGCCAGAAACCGCGTCCGGAAAATGCTGGAAGGAATAGTCCAAACGCGCGATCTGTCAAGGGTTGTCCAGGAAGATTACGTTACGCTTCGAAATGACCGCTACGTGATACTGCTCAGGCCCGAATTCAAAGGTGTGCTGGACGGAATCGTCCACGATCATTCCAGAAGCGGTGCATCGGTTTACGTGGAACCTCTGGAGGTTCTTGAGCTGAACAATCAGGTAGCGTCGCTTCTGGACGAGGAGAGGGACGAGGTCCGCAGGATCTTCACGGAATTGACCGCTGAGATTCGGTCCTCCATTGAGGAGATCTCGACGGATTATGAGATCTTGACCACGTTGGATGCTTTTCAGGCGAGAGCCCTTTACGCCACGACAACCGATTCGGTCTCCCCGGAGATGGCGGAGGACGGCTTCGCCATTCTGGGAGCACGTCATCCCCTGCTTCTGAGCGCCGGTGTGGATGTGGTTCCCATGGACGTTATCCAGGACCCTTTGACTCTGGCCACGGTGATCAGCGGCCCGAACATGGGCGGAAAAACCGTTGCCCTGAAAATAGCCGGGCTTTTTCCTCTGATGACCCGCTGCGGCATTATGGTGCCCGCCCGGGAAGGCACGAAGATTTCTCCGTTCACCCGAATCATGGCTGACATTGGCGATGAACAGGACATTCAGAGCCGCGTGTCTTCTTTTTCAGGACACATGTTGCGAATCAAGTCCATTCTCGAGACCGCCTCGGCCGGGGACTTGGTATTGCTCGACGAGCTGGGTGGAGCCACTGACCCGGAGGAGGGCGCCGCCCTTGCCATGGCAATCCTGGACGAGATGATACGGAGGAGGGCCCGAACCGTCGTGACGACCCATCTGACCCACCTGAAGGCCTACGGTCTGGGCAGAACCCAGGTGAAAAACGTCAGCGCTGAATTTCACCCGGAGACGCTCGAACCCACGTTCAAGCTGTTGTACGACTTGCCGGGAGAATCCCATGCCATAGCCGCTGCTGAACGGATAGGACTGCCCGAAAGCGTTATTGAAGCGGCGAAAACCTATGTGGACAAGGCTGCCGGCGGTAGTTCCCGGCTGATGCAGAGCCTGAGAGAGAAGCTATCTGAGATCGATGAGCTGAGGCAGGATCTTTCCAAACAGCGACTTCAGCTCAAAGAGGAGCTTGATCAGATCCGCGTACGAAAAGAAGTCGCGATCGAGGAGGTCCGCAGGAAAGCTCTGGACGTTGTCAGGAAGGCGGAAAAAGAGATAGGAGATCTCCAAAGATCTCTCAAGAGCGGCCGAATGAAGCCGGGCGGAGAGCCTCGCAGAGAAGTGGTCAGAATAAAGAACGAGTTGGAGATCGGCCTCGGAACCCCTTTGGAAACGCGGTTGCCCATTCCGCCGGTCGGTTCCAAGGTCAGGTTGACGACCCTTGACAAGGAGGGCACGGTGCTGTCCATTCTGGACAAGGGCCAGGTGGAAATCTCCGTCGGAAAAGTGAAGATCAGGGCTGATGTGGGGGATCTTGTGGTACTTAATGAGTCCCTCCCCGAAAAAAATGCTTCAAAAAAGGAACAGATTGGGGTACATATCCCCCTTGCCACGGCCCGCCGGGAAGTCAACGTCATCGGGCTGCGAGTTGACGAGGCGCTTCCCATTGTGGACCGAGCGGTGGATGAAGCTGTCCGCAGTGCGCTGTCTTCGCTGAACATCATTCACGGAAAGGGAACCGGTCGGCTGAAGGAGGGCATTCGGAAATACCTCGCGGGCCACCCCCTTGTAAAAAGTCTCCAATCGGGAGACCTCGTGCAGGGGGGCGAGGGAGTTACCGTAGTGGTTCTTGCCGAGGACTGATGTGTTGTTTGATGCGCGTAAAGGGCCAAGCCCGATCCAGGATGCACTTCCACCGGTCAACTTTCTGCTGATACAAGTCGCGGTCGTCGCGGCACATGGCCGGCGCATTGCGCCGCGTAGCGGCTGCCTGTTGCCCTGATTTTTCGGTCACTCGCCGGAGACCTCCTAGATTTACAGCCTCCTGAGGTATGGAGTGGTTGCATGCGAATTCCCGAGTCCAAGATCGCTGAAGTCGCTGCCGCAGCCGACATCGTGCGTGTCGTTTCCGAATACGTGGACCTGAAGAAGGCGGGTAGGGACTACAAGGGAATTTGTCCATTTCACGGAGACAAAGACCCGTCGTTGTATGTTTCGCCGCACAAGCAGATCTTCTACTGTTTCGGATGCGCAACAGGCGGGAGCGTATTCAACTTCGTCATGAAGATCGAGAACGTTTCCTTCACTGAAGCCGTGCGGATATTGGCCACGCGCTTCGGAGTGCCGTTCGAGTTTGACGCGCGTGATTCGGTTAACCGGGAAGGTCGGGAAAAGCTCTTCAAGGTCCTTGAAATCGGACACTCGTACTTCAAGAATAAGCTGGCCGAGAACCCTCACGCCGAGGCATACCTGGCCGACAGAGGCATACCTTCTGAATGGATTGACCGCCTTGGGCTAGGGTTTGCCCCGGACTCATGGGAAGGTCTAGTGGGTCGGCTTACAGTCATGGGAGCCGATCTTCGGGACGCCGCGGCAGTTGGTCTCGTCCGGGCCAGAGACAGCGGCGGTTACTACGACTATTTCCGGTCTCGTATTGTGATCCCTATACCGGAACTGAACGGGAAGGTGGTGGCGTTCGGCGGCAGAATCGTTGGTCAGGGCGATCCCAAGTATCTCAACTCTCCGGAATCACCGGTGTTCAGCAAGAAGAGGCTCCTTTACGGGCTGGATTCCGCCAGGGAGGCCATACGCAAGGAAGGGCAGGCAATCCTTGTGGAGGGCTATTTCGATCAGATCTCCCTCCGGATAGGAGGCCTGGAGAACACGGTTGCTCCGCTGGGCACTTCGCTGGGCAGAGAGCAGGTCAGGCTGGTAAAGCGTTTCACGGACCGCGTAGTCACGGTCTTCGACGGAGACGAAGCGGGCGTGCGCGCAGCCAAGAGAGCCATCCCCATTTTTCTCGCCGAGGCTATGGAACCTCGCTGCCTGATCTTGCGCGATGACAAGGATCCCGACGAATGTATCCGGCGAATCGGCGCGGACGGCTTGCGCCGACTGCTCGATTCCGCAACTCCCATAATAGATTTCTTCCTGGACAGCCTGGAGGAGGATCATGACCTGCGGACCATTCAAGGGAGAAATTCTGCCCTCGAGGAATGTTTTCCGTTGCTCGGAGAGATTGCCGATTCCGCTGAGCGAGATTATCTTATCGAGAGGATATCTTCGCGGGTGAAAGTGCGTGAGGAGCGCGTGCGACTCGCGCTGAAGTCCGCAAGGAGGTCACGACCATCCGGTGAGGATTCACAGAAGTCCGCCAACAAGACACACTTCGATTTTCCTAGCGCTGAACGGAATGTGGTTAAAGGAATGCTCCTGAGGGATGGTTTTGTGGATCGTGTAATCGAGAGGGGTGTAGTCAAAGACCTGGAAGATCCTGTGCTGCGCGACCTGGCCCACAGGATGGTCCGCCTCAGAGATGAGGCAGACAAATTCGATGCACGTTCCTTTTGCAACTCGCTGGAAGATGAAACCCTGGCCGCTGTGGTTGCAGGATGGCTACAGCCCCGGCGCGAGCAGGATGATCTGAGATCGGACGTTGATGCGGACCTGGTGCTGGAGGACTCGCTGGAAAGCATTCGACTCAGGAATGTCCATAAACGAAAGGCCGAAATACTGGAGCGGATGAGGAAATGCCTACCCGGCGCAGACGAATTTGTCAAATTGGCCCAAGAACTCCAGGAAATCGGCAGACGCCTGCACAAGTGAGCTTTCCGGCATTGCTGCCCGACTCACCTGACAAAGCGGGTGGCGCCGGATCCCGGCGCGGATTCGGAGAGTACTAAGAAGGAGAAGTCCTTATATGGCCGAAGAAAAGACTGAAACTGAATTGCGAGATCTTTTCGGGCTGGCAAAGAACAAGAAGTATCTTACCTATGGCGAGGTCAACGAAGCGTTGCCTGCCAACATAGTAGAGCCGGATCAAATCGACGGAATCCTCATGAAACTCATGACGGAGTACAGCGTCGAATTCGTCGCTTCCGAGAAAAGGGTCCCAATTGCTGACAAGAAGCGACGCAAGCAGGGCGAAGAGAGAACCGAGGAAGAGGAAGAAGACCTGGCAAACGACACGGACGCGCTCGTGCGCGGCAGCGATCCGGTGAAAATGTACTTGCACGAAATGGGCTGCGTGTCGCTGCTCACCCGCGAAGGGGAAGTGGAGATCGCCAAGAGAATTGAACAAGGCGAACAGCAGGTTTTCCGGGTTATCATTGGCTGCCCGGTCACCATCAAAGAAGTGCTGGCCCTGGGAGACAAACTCCGCAAGGGAACCATCAGGCTCAAGGAGGTTATCAGAGGCCTAGAAGACGAGGACATGGCCGACGGGGATGACAGCGCGCAGGTGGAGCGCGTCCTGGGGCTGATTGAACAGATGAAGGATTACGACAAGAAATGCCAGGTCCTCCAACAGTCGATTCATGAACTTGAAGCCAACGGAGACGGCGATGCCGCGCAGAAGCTGAACGACGAATTGTCGGCCCATCATGCCAATGTTGTGGACTGCTTGAAGAATATCAACCTCAATAACAACATGATAGATCACATTGCCGGCAAGCTTAAATTCCTGGTTCAGAAACTTGAGGCCGGTGAGGACGAACTCCGTGGAATCGAGTACGAACTGAAAATGCCTATAGAACGCGCCCGAGAACACGTCGCCTTCCTCAAGGGCCTTATTGAAGAACGAAAGTCTATCAAGGAGTACAGTCCCCTTACTACCCAGAAGGTTTTGGATCTCGATAGAAAGATCAACAAAGCTCAACGCAAGATCTTGAGGCTCGAGACGGACGCGTGCATGCCCGGCCCCAGGCTTAAAGAGGCCCTGAGGCAATGCGAAGAAGGGGAGGTTCTCGCTCGTATGGCAAAGAGCGAGCTGGTCCAGGCGAATCTGCGTCTCGTGGTGAGCATCGCGAAGAAATACACCAACCGGGGGCTGCAATTCCTTGATCTGATTCAGGAAGGCAACATAGGCCTCATGAAGGCCGTGGACAAGTTCGAGTACCAGAGGGGATACAAATTCAGCACATACGCCACGTGGTGGATTCGGCAGGCCATCACCAGAGCCATCGCAGACCAGGCGCGGACCATTCGTATTCCTGTGCACATGATTGAGACCATCAACAAGCTGATCCGAACATCCAGGTACCTTGTTCAGGAATACGGTCGAGAGCCCACGCCCGAGGAGATTGCCGAAAAGATGGAGTTTCCCTTGGAAAAGGTCAGAAAGGTTCTCAAGATCGCCAAGGAGCCCATTTCGCTGGAGACGCCCATTGGCGAAGAAGAAGACTCTCATCTGGGCGACTTCATCGAGGACAAAAAGATTCTGTCTCCCTCTGACGCAGTGGTCGGTATGAGTCTCACGGAGCAGACGAGAAAAGTGCTTGCTACGCTCACGCCCAGGGAAGAGAAGGTCCTTCGCATGAGATTCGGAATCGGGGAAAGGGCTGATCACACCCTGGAAGAGGTAGGACAGGATTTCGACGTGACCCGTGAGAGAATTCGGCAAATCGAGGCAAAGGCCCTGAAAAAACTCAGGCATCCCTCCAGAAGTAAACGACTGAGACCGTTCATCGAAGGATAATGCCCCGAGGGACTGGATTGGACCAACTTGTCATGACGTCCGACAGCGAATACAAACCCAAACTGAGACACGTGGAACCCACGCCGGTGATCGTCAACGGTCGCGAAGCAGTTGGTCTGAGAGATCCGCTGCAATTGACTGACGGCATCGTCTGCGTCGAAGAAGGAATGCTTCCGGTTCTTGCCTTGCTTGACGGCAGGCACTCAGTGTTGGACATCCAGGTGATGCTTATGCGGATGATGGGGCGACTGGTGATGTCCGACGAAATCCGCGGGTTGCTTGCCGGACTCGATAAGGCATGCCTGCTCGAAGGCGAGACTGCGAAGGCCGCGTACAAGAGAAGAGTGGAGGAGTATCGACAAAGCCCGTACAGACGTGCAGCCCACGCGGGAACCAGCTACAGCGCAGATCCGGCTGTTCTCGTCCCGGAATTGGAATCCTACTTTCAAGGGCCGGCGGGGCCGGGACTTCCTCAGCCGGGCTCTGATCCAAGACGGCCTGTCGGCCTGATTGCCCCTCACATAGACATTCGGGCCGGAGGCAGGTGTTTCGCACGCGGATACCACGCTCTGGCTTCTGGTGTGCCGTCGGACGTGTATGTGATCTTCGGAACCGGACACATGGGCGTGGAAGGATTGTTCGCCACTACCAACCTAGATTTCGTCACCCCCCTGGGACGGATTGAGACGGACCGGAGATTCATCGAGGAACTGGGAGAAGCGTTGGGCCATGATCCAGCAGAAGAGGAGATCCTGCACAAGAGCGAGCACGTCATAGAGTTCCAGGTGCTGTTCCTCCAGCACGTTCTTCAAGGGCGACACCCCTTTGTCATAGTGCCGGTGCTGTGCTCGCTTTCCCATCTCTATTTCGGCGATGGCCAAGCCTTCAAATCGCAACACGAAACATTCGAGCGATTCTGCGGAGCGATGAGGGATGTTTGCAGCCAGGGTTCCCGTTCGGTCTGCTTTGTTGCAAGCGCGGATCTGGACCACATTGGCCCGAGATACGGTGACAGTTTCATTCCAGGCAGACATACGGTGAACACGGCTCTGGAAAGGGACCGCAGACTGCTCTCATGCCTCGAGCGCGTTGATCTGGAAGGATTCATCAAGGAAGTCGCAGCAGACAACGATTCCGGAAGGATTTGCGGGTTTTCGCCTATTACGGCGATGCTTCGGTGCATGGACGCCAACGCCGGACACGTGCTCGACCTGGATTATGCCCGCGTGGACGACAAGAATTCGTTTGTGAGCTTCACGTCGGTTATCTTTTATTAGAAACCGCCCAAAGCCCCTCCCAAATAAACTCTAGAGCAGAAGGGATCAATGAGATACCGGAATCCTGTGTTGTTGCTGATTTTCGTCTTGTCTTGCTGCAGTTGGCCTTGCTGGGCAGAGGAACTCCGTCAGGATATTGAAACCAAGGTGGTGCGGGTTCTTGCCACAAAAACAGCCTGCTACTATCACAGACCCTGGAAGACTCCCTCGTTCAGCACCGTGGGCGCGAGCGGCTTTTTCTTCAAGGACGAGCAGAACTTCCCCGGCATGCAAGGGCTCATCCTGACAAATGCCCATGTCGTGGCCATGGCCGAGAGTATCAAGGTGTCCAACGGCCGTGAAAAGCGCAGGTACAACGTCCGGTGCATAGGGACCTGTCATACGGCAGACTTTGCTGTTCTGCAAATGGATCCGGAGGATTGGGCTATCTACGAGAAACGCAACGGAAAAGTTGTGCCTCTCGAACTCGGAGACAGTGATACCCTGAGAGTCGGTGATAAGGTCTTCGGATGGGGCTATCCCCTGGGAGGCGAACGGCTGAGCAAGTCCGAGGAGGGAGAGATCAACCGAATCGAGGTGAACGAATACGTTTACTCCCGCGAATATTGGCTCATGGTCCAGGCCTCGCTTCAGCAGAACAAGGGCAATTCCGGGGGGCCGGTTCTCAGGGGAGAACAGGTGGTAGGTGTTGCCTCGCAACTCATTCAGGAGAGTGATCGCATCAACTACTTCATCCCCATCAATCTCGTCAAGAGCCTCCTGCCCGTTCTCCACAAACAGGACCTGATTCCCAAGTGGCGTGTGATTATTCAGCACATGTTCCCGAAACTCAAGGAATACTACGGCCTCGATGCGGAAAGCGGCGGAGTCCTGGTGGGTTACATGATCCCGGACGGGGGGGCGTACAAGTTCGGTCTTAGACCTAATGACATCCTCCTGGAAATCGACGGACACCAAATCGACAACTTCGGCGACATCTTCCTCGAATCCCTAGACCAGAAGATCAATTTCAGCGAAATCCTCAACCGAAAAAAGGTGGGAGACCCTCTTGCCCTGAAGGTTCTTCGCCAAGGGCAGGCCATTGAAATCAAAGGAGAAACCACGCCAGGTCTCCCCAGGTTGGTGCCCAAGGTCTTCCGAGAAGCAGACTACTTCATCTTCGGAGGGATCGGATTCGTAGAACTCACCTTTAACTGCATCCTCAACCTCGGAAAATCCGGCGTTCACTTTCGTGCCAAATACCTTGACGAGTTTCCGCGGCGTCCCTACGAAAAGATTGTCATCATTTCCGAGATATTCCCGGAATACGGGCTGATGAAGTCCGACTCGTTCCTGAAGAGGGTCATGCGGATCAACGGTGAAGACGTGCTCAACATCCGACACCTCTATGAGAAGATCCAGGCACTAAAGGAACAGGGCGCAAACTTCGCCATGATCGATCTGGCAGGGAACATCCGGCTTCCCCTTGACATCCGCCGGGCCGATGAACTCGATCAACGGATAAAAGCCAAGTACGGGATACTGTACCTGCAAACCCCCGGCGGTTTCAGCAATTAGGGATAACTAATTGATTTCATGAGTACAGTCGCTACCGATCCGTAGCTCAGGGGGTCGTGGGGCCATGCGGGGAGGGAGGTGATGGTCAACCATTCCTTGAGGTTGCAAAAGAACCTTAGCGGAAATACTAATCTATTCCTTGACTGAAAAATAGCTATGTGCTATAAAGATGTCAGCACTATAGGCTGATGCAGAACTTGACATTTTGTGTCCTCCGGTAATGCTCACACGAATCAGTCAAGGATCGCTCATGAAACCTCGCAAATCCACATACCGTAGTCTCTTGATCGTCGCTTTCGGCACGCTGGTCATGCTCACGGCGAGTCTCGCCGCAGCCCAACAGAGCGGCTTACCTTATCCTCCTATCCCGCCGGGGATGTTCTCGGTTTACGGTGGTCCGCTCTACTTGTCCGGCGGCATTAAGTTCACGAACCTTGATTCCGTAAAGCTGAACATCGAACCCACCGAGGTCAGTGGGCAATTCGAGCACAGGTTCACCGACAAGGTGTGGTATCCGGTGATCGAGGTGGGGTACCAGGGCTCGAACTTCTACGAGTGCTTTGCGAGCTTCGCCTGGTACTCAACGTCACATGCCTACTCCGCGGATCAGTCGGGTCCCAATTCCGTCCTGCGCCATGACTACCATCTGGACATGGAGGTGTATGAGACACGGACCGGTGGCAGAAGCTGGACACCCATATGGGGACTGGGGCGCGTCGGGGTGCATCTCGGTGTGATAAACAGTATAGTGCCCTTCCACGTCGATGTGATAAGGCGAAATCAGCAGGGGGTGGTGGAAGGCCACCAGGACGACTGGTTCTGGCACTTCGCCGGCTTTTGTGGGCTGGAGACGGAAGCGGCGTTTCGCAACTTCTTCGCAAAGGCAACCGCAGAGTACAGCTTGGGAACCACCTACACTTACAATATGCTTCTCAACACCGAAACGGAGATGAATATTTCCGGGTTCAGTGCGATATTTCAGGCGGGTTTCCGATTCTGATCACTCCTCCGATGATGTTCGGCCGGACAAGCCCCAGTCAACCGGGATCCGGCCGACTCGTCCGTTCTTTTTCCTGTAGAGCAGATGGCCGTTCTCCAGGCCGAAGCGAAACAGATCCCGCGTGATGCTCACATCATCCCTGCAGTACTTCTCGATTAGGTCCAGCCGGCCTTCCCTGAACCATCGTACCGCGTCTTCACCTTGGCCGGATTTTCTGACGCCCAACGTGACTTCCGCCAGATGATCCATCGGCAAACGAAAGCCCAACACCCGCCGGACTTCCTGAAGAATGTCCAGGTTCCGTAAGGCACGGAGATTCTCCCTCGAATACGCGCTCAGCACGGTATAGTCGAATCCCACATGGTTGAAGCCCACCACAAGGTCTGCGCTCTTGAGAAGCTCAATCAGTTCCGACACGCGGTCTTCGGTAAATGTCCGGAAGCCTTCTCCTTCCACATGTGCCACCGCAACGGATAGTCCCATCCGGGCAATATTGCCCCAACCGCCCACTTCCTGGGCCAGTTTCTGAGTTTCCACGTCAAAGACCACCACGCGCATGTGGTTCAATGCTTTCGGGGCGACGCGCTTCTTTGCCCGTTGTCTCGGCCCGGCGGGTCTCTGGGACGTCTGTTCAGCGGTTTCCGTTTTACCCTGCCGGGCTTCGAACGCAAGCTTGGCTGCCGTATCCTTCGGTTCACGGCCATGCGAAGCCTCGGCCCGATGGTATTGGTCTGTGGCTGGTTGACTTGTCTGTCCAGTGCCAGAGGAGGACTGGCCGGCTGCCAGATCGGGAAAGATGGGCTTCCGATCCGCGTTCACAGCGTCGGTTGGTGAATGGGCCGGGACGGCCCGCCTGTCGGGTCTCTCCCTGCGCTTGGAGTCATCGATGCTAATACGCGGTTTCATGAGCTTTTCCGGTTCCAAAAGGTATTCCAGCACGGCCAGGCATGCTCTCTTGTCCAGGGGCTTGTTGCCTGAGCCGCATTTGGGTGAGTGTATGCACGATGGGCATCCTTCTTCACAAGGACATTCCTGAACGAGAGACCGGGTTTTCGCGAGCAGTTCCTCGATTCTGCCGAAAATGTGATGGGCCAGGCCAACACCTCCCGGATGTCCGTCGTAGATGAACACCGCGGCAAGACAAACCTGTTCGTGCCATGGAGTGCTGATGCCGCCGATATCATCCCTGTCGCACAGAGCGAACAACGGAAACATGGAAATCGCTGCGTGCTCCAGGGCGTGGATGCCGCCCATGAAGTGCAGTCCGGCCGCGGTGACTGTCTGCTTGACGCGCTCCGGTATCTCAATCCAGATTCCGATGGTCTCGAAGCTGATTGCGGGCAGATCCAAGTCCACTACGTCGATCAGTTCCTGACCGGATGTGCGACGTTTCTCGTAAGCCACCACCTGCTCGGTGACTCTGAGACGGCCTTCCCGCGCGGTAAACCCCGGGAATTCCCGTGCATCTATTGGTGCGCCGAGGATCTGGGTCTCCTTTTCCGAGAGTCCACGGGTGTAGTAGCTCAACTGCGCGGGTCTTGCGATAACGTTGCGCCTCTTCAGATCCATTCTTGTCACGAGGTACTGCTTGGTTCGGTGCAGGTACACCGCGCCTTCGTGGCATTCCTTGAATGCCCTGAAGCCCGAGCTGGTCCCGATCAACGTCTTCTTCTCCTCGTGAAAAATTGAGAAGGACTCTCCTATACCCCTCAGATCGACTTCACGATGAGGCTTCCTTTTGTAAGAATGCCAGGCGCCGTTACGATCATCGCGAAACAGTACGCGGTCTTCTTCGAGTTCCTTGAGCACCGATTGCACTTGCTCCGTGCCCGTCCAGGGTTCATCGACTCCAATGGGGCACTCCGACGCCGCGCACGGGAGGTGACGCCTGAGGACCTCTTTGTTCAGGGGGTCCAGCACCGCCTCTTCGCAGCTCCGTCCGAAAAAGTCCTTCGGATGGTTCAGGAAATACTGATCCAGCGCGTCATGGCCGGCAATGAGGACAATAGCGCTCTGTCTGCCTGAGCGACCCACTCTGCCGCCTCTCTGCCAGGTATTCACTATGGTGCCCGGGTAACCGACCAGGAGACACAGGTCAAGCCCTCCCACGTCAATACCCATCTCCAGAGCGGACGTAGAGATCACGCCGTCCATTTTCCCTGAGAAAAGCAGCCTCTCTATCTCGCGGCGTTCCTCAGGCAGGAAGCCGGCTCTGTAAGAACTGACTCTTGTGCGTAGTTCCGGCGCCTGGTGCATAACCCAGGTGGTAATCAGTTCCGTGATCTTTCTGGCCCGCGTGAAAACTATTGTTTTCAAACCTGAGCGAAGAGCCTCTATGAAAAGGCGTGCCGCAACGGTGTAAGGGCTCAGCTCCGGATTGATAAAAATGAAATGCCGCGTGGGAGAAGGCGCTCCACAGCGGTCGATTACAGTGACTTCATGACCGATGAGTCGCGAGACGAACTTACCGGGATCAGCTATGGTCGCGGACGATGAAAAGAACACGGGAGCGGAGCCGTACATATCGCAAATACGGCGCAGTCTGAGCATTACCTGCGAGATGTGGCTCCCGAATATTCCTTTGTACGTGTGGACTTCGTCGAGGACCACGTGCCCGAGGTTGGCGAAAAAATCCCGCCACGTGCCGTGATTGGCCAATAATCCCAAATGAAGCATGTCAGGATTGGTAATGAGAACCCTTGGGGGTTTTGTCCTGATCTTTTTTCGCAAGGTCTCTGGGGTATCTCCGTCATACACCTCCACGCTCACCCCAGCGCTGCCGGCAAATCCCACGAGCGCGTCGCGTTGGTCTCGCTCAAGCGCCTTCACAGGAAACAGGAACAAGCCGTGGGACCTGGGGTCCCGCACCAGGTTGTCCACCACCGGCGCTTGATAGGCCAGAGTCTTGCCGCTGGCTGTGCTCGTGGCCAAAACCACGTGTCTCCCCGCAAGGCACAGCCTGATGGCCTCAACCTGGTGGGAATACAGATCCTTGATGCCGGATGACAGTATCAGATCAGCCACTGTGGGATGCAGCTCGACCGGAATCTTTTCGTACAGAGGAGGATTCTCTGGCAGTTCTTCGTGGTGAGCCACTTGCCATCCGTAACGCCGAGGGTCGTGCAGAATCTCGAGGAAGCGATGAAGCATGACCGGATTAACTATTAATATCAATATATTACAACCAGAGATCCTTTGTGCGGCCAGATCATATCCTCCATCGCGCCGCAAGTCAACCGTATGGTCGGGTTTCCACACGGTGCCCAGGCTCCTAGCCTCAATGATGAACCGCATGATATATACTGGACCTGGATGTGTTGTTCGGTCCGGCAGGCTCGATGCAGGCCGGCGCCGTGGTTGCGGTCGCGCCGCCGGCCGTGGATTTCATGATCATGGGAGCAGAGACAATGTTGATAGGCACAAGGTTCGGCGTTATGACGCAGATCGTCCTTTCCGCGGTTTGCCTGCTGGCGGCGGCGCAATGGGTGTCGGCTGAGGACCTGTCCAAAGAAGGGAAGCGGGTGCAATCGGCCAGGCCGAAAACTATTGCGGTGACGTTGGGGTCTAAGACAATAAGGTCGGTTGTGGCAGACACCGAGGCCGCCAGGAAACAAGGGCTGCTCGGATGGGATCGCATCGATGAGGACACGGGTATGCTGTTGGATTTCGTGTTCGAGGGCAATTATGCGATCCACATGCAGGGAATGAAGTTCCCCATAGACGCTCTCTGGATCGACAAGGACGGCCTGATAAGACTGATCTATCAGGGCATTCAGCCGAATTCGGGGCTCATCTATCCCTCGATGTATCCAAGCCGTTACTGCCTGGAAATCAAGTCGGGCTCTTGCGACAAGTACGGCATAAGGATGGGACAACGCGTCGATTTCGGAGCAGCGGACTGACAACGCCCGCCGGCAGCCGCCGAGACGCTCCACAGCAGGGCGGTCGATGCGCGGCCAGGGACTCTGGCATGCGCAATTGTTGACTCTTGGTGCTCCTTTCGCGAGAATGAGCGGAACGAGTTACGAAACGGGCCTCTGGCCGGCAAAGCGCCCGTCAGGGAAGTGAATCGGGCTCACACCATTCTCCGCATCTACGGAAAGCGCATGGGAGAACGTTGATCGTCGCTAGTCCCGGAACGGGCAAGCGATGAGATCTGAGTTGCTCCAGGGTTCGACCTGTCCGGCGAGTTTCATCCAAGCCTTCTCTTGTCTCCGGGAGGCGACCTCGGAAGGGACGCTCCAATGAGTGAAATCGAGTATTGTGGCGACGAAAAGTGTGAAAAGGTTGTCGTAGGAGAGCCAC
This sequence comes from Desulfomonile tiedjei, assembly GCA_020722215.1. Classification (GTDB taxonomy): domain Bacteria; phylum Desulfobacterota; class Desulfomonilia; order Desulfomonilales; family Desulfomonilaceae; genus DYLG01. The sequence goes on along the minus strand of DYLG01000002.1, from coordinate 21,338 downwards.
AGGCAGGAAGTGGGCCCAAGACCACCGACAGCATCGAGATCAACGACTACCCTGAAGAGTTCCTCACGCAGTCGGGCAGCTTCGCCATGCCGGGACTGAGTGCCACATCCGTGGGAAAGCTCCTGAACGCTTTGCCCATTCCGGCGTTACTTGTGGACCGCTCGTTCCTCATCAGGTTTGCCAACCGGGCCTCCGAAAGCCTGGGAGCCATAGGAAACGGCCTCGAGGGTCGGCCGGTGGCCCTTCTGTTCCCGGCCGAAGAAGCGGGCGGCAAGATCCGTTCGGTCTTGGACGGGGTCTTCTCTCAGAGAAAACCCTCAGCGGTGGAGAGTGCGATCACGAAGAGAGAAGGAACCATGTGGGGACGAATGCATTTCAGGTCTCTAAGACTCGGGCAAGAAAGGCATATCCTGATCCTGGTGGAAGACCTGACCCACGAAAGAGACGAATTGCTGTCAACCCGTCGGAACAGGGAAGAGCTGGAAAGGCGTGTCGGGGAGCGCACATCGGATCTTGTCGAAGCCAATGAGAAGCTCAAACTCGAAATCGAGGAGCGCAACAAGGCCGAAGCAGCGCTGCGCGAAAGTGAGGAGAGATACAGGGGCCTGTTCGAGGCGTCCAGTCACGCTCTTTTGATAATGGATCGCGAGACGGGGCAGATTCTGGATGTCAACACCGCAGCGTGCGAGCTTTACGGATATTCACGGGAAGAGTTGCTTGGGTTGTCGCGCTCGGATCTCTCGGCAGAGCAGCTAACCGAGGGAAAGGCAGGAGACGCTTCCACGGGACGGATTCCGGTTAGATATCACAGGACTAAAGACGGAACAGTCTTTGCCGTGGAGATCACTGCAGCGTTCTTCTCCCGGAAAGACAGACCCCTGACCGTGCTGTCCGTCCGCAATGTCACCGCGCGTCACAATGCAGAGCGGGAGAAAAACAAACTGACGAAAGATCTGGCAGCGGCCAATAGAGCGCTTCGCTACCAGGCTACTCATGACGGTCTCACCGGTCTATGGAACCGCAGAGCGATCTCTGACCGCCTCGGAAGCGAGTTGTCCAGGTCAATGCGAGAAAGGACGCCGGTGGGAGTGGTCATGGCGGACCTTGACCGCTTCAAGGAAATAAACGATCAGTACGGGCATTTGGCAGGCGACGCCGTGCTGCAGGAATCGGCCAGGCGACTCGTGGCGTCCGTCCGGCCCTACGATGAGGTGGGACGTTATGGCGGTGACGAGTTCCTTCTCGTCCTGCCAGGCTGCGACAAGAGGCGTTCGCTGCAGCTTGCCGAAAGACTCCGTGAGGACTTTGCCTCCAGCCCTCTGCGTACCGACGAAGGGGAATTCAACCTCACGGTGAGCTTCGGAGTGACCAGCGTAGAGGACTTCTCAGAGCCTGACGCGTACGCCCTTGTCAGAGAAGCGGACACAGCTCTGTACTTGGCAAAAAGCAGGGGCCGAAATCGGGTGGAACTCCCTGATGCCGATGAAGTGCTGAAGGAGTGAGATAGGGGGCTCTTCCCGCAGTCCTATTTCCCGGTATTTCGGACGGATTGAGACTTGGTCATGAGCCCTTGGTCAGGCCCAGCCGTTCCAGAAAGCTCTTTTTCTGAGGGGTGTCGGGTTTTCTCTCAGAGGGTTCCTTGGCCTGTTCCAGCGCCTGACGCAGTTCCTTGGCACTGGCGAATCTGTCGCTCGGATCCTTTTCCGTCATCTTGCGCACAATTTTTTCCACATGCTCGGGAACGGGGGGGGTGGCTTTCCGGAATGGCGGGAGTTCGTCGTGGACGTGCTTTTGGAAGATTACGTACGCAGACTCGGCACTGAAGGGCGGCTCCCCCTCAAGCAGGTGGTACATGGTGATGCCCAGGGAATAGATGTCCGATCGAATATCCAGATCCGGTGAGCCCTTGGCCTGCTCCGGCGAGAAATAGAGAGGCGTTCCGCATGCAATCCCCGTCTGGGTTATTGCTGCATCTCCGGAGTCCAGGTAGCTCTTGGCAAGCCCCAAATCGGCCAACTTGGCCTCTCCTTTATTGGTGAACAGGATGTTGGCCGGTTTGATGTCCCGGTGCATGATGTTGTTCTCTTGGGCCACTTCCAGGGCTCTGGCTATCTGTATGGCAATGTCCAGAACCTCGTCTGCAGTAAGCCGTCCGCGTGCGTCGAGCAAAGTCTGAGCGCTTCCGCCTCCCACGTACGGCATGACAAGATAGTGCAGCCCGTTCTCGTACCCCACGTTCATCACGCCTACAACGTTGGGGTGTTCCAGCTTGGCGGTTGCTCGGGCCTCTCTGATAAACCGCTTGATGAACACGGGATCCTTTTCGGCGAGGTAGCCGTGGAGGATCTTTACCGCCACAGGTTTGTCCAGGCCGATATGATGGCCCTTGTACACTCCTCCCATACCGCCGCCGCCGATTTTGTGGAGAATGCGGCATCCTCCCACCACCTTGCCGATTACCTGAAGGGTGAGGCGATCTCTCCGAGTGTCCACTTTCGGGACCTCAGTTTGCCGACCGCATTCGGAGCATTGGCCGATCGCGCCCACTGAAGTTCTGGGTACGACGTGGACCTTGCCGCAAATGCAAGCGAAGCGTACGGTTCTTGCCGTGTCTGCGTCTGCAGCATCGGGCGGGGCTTCTACCGGCACTACGGGCACCGCGGTGTCAGCCGGTGCTCCGCGTGCAGCCGCCGGGCCAGGGGCCCCATTGGCCATCGGAGTCGGAGGTTCCACAGGGACCACTTCCACGCTGTCATTTGCCTTTCGGACCAAGGCTTGCCGAGCACCGGCAGGAAAGTCGCCGGATGCCCCAGTCGCCGGCTTGGGCGTCATGTACACTTTTCCGGTGTCGTCATCTTCCACATAGACTTCGAGATCTTCCTGGTCCTCCGCATCCCGGGAGAATCGCTCGAAAAACCCGTCGAAGTTGGGAACGTACTTCCTTTGGTCATCAGGGATACGAGTAAGGAGGTGAAGAGCTTCGTCCGCCAAATCCAGCTCGTCGTACATGTTCAGAGCATCGCCGACGATTACCCCTTTTTCGGGCATGCTAAGTCCCGATTCCGTCAACACCCTGGCAAACGTCTCTCGTCCGTCCTGGTACTGTTTCAAGCGGACAAGACAGGTGGCGATGTGCGGCAAGACTCGGGAACGAACCAGGGGCGATGCCTTAAGAGCCCTTTTGAATTCTTCCAGAGCCCTGTCGTACAGGTTCATGCCCATGTATGCCAGGCCCAGATCCATGGCCAGCCTGGGAGAAAGGACGTCGTCGGGTGAACCCACCACAACTGTGCTGCTGTCCTCCAATTTGGCCATCTGAAGCTCATCCATTTTTGACCGGGCTCTTTCATGTGACGGCTCTTTGGAGAGGATATTCTTGCAGATTTCCATGGCATGGGAAAACAGGCCTTGCTCTTCATACAGCTCAAGTTGACGCCACAGGCGGGTGATCTCGTCTCCGGAAGTCCATGGATCACTCATGATGTCTGCAACTCCGACCTCCGCTGTTTCCGGACGGCCTCAACTATTGCATGAGGTAGTCCCCGCAACACTCCGGTTCATCGTAAGTGCATATTATAGCAGAATTAACCGATAATGCCAGAGCCTATTTGCTGATGAATCCGGGCGGCAGGCCTTCGGTGCCTGGTTCCGGCGTTTCGGTGTCGGGCGTGGTCCGAGGCGACGGTTCAGGCAGGCGCAACGCGTCCGGAGTCGGAACACGCGGCGTGGGCTCTTTTTCTTGAAAGACCAGCCCATACTCTTCAGCCTTAGCCCTGTAAGATCCTGAGACGAGCCTCAGTTCTCCGATTATGTTCACCCGTATGGCCGACGCCCCGGCAACAGGGCATCTGGTTTCGCACCAGCCGCACCCGAGGCACCGATTCTCAATCACGAAAGGAACGGCGCTGACCCGATCAGGGACCTTCTGGAAGGAAATCGCTTTGTAAGGGCATACCTCGTCGCAAACGAGGCATCGCTTGTCCTGCTCCCAGACAAGGCAGTTCTGCCGAATAATCCATGCGGTGCCCACCTTCGCGTGCTGCTTCTCCACGAGAGGCAAATCCCGGATGGCGCCGGTGGGGCATACTTTCCCGCAGACGTTGCAATGCACCGCGCACGCTGCCAACCGTGGCGTTATGACGGGGGTGAACAGGCCCTCCAGCCCGGCTTTCAGCCATACGGGCTGGAGAGTGTTAGTCGGACAAGCCTTCATGCATTCACCGCAACGAACGCATCTTTCCAGAAACTGGGGTTCAGGCAGGGCGCCGGGAGGACGAATGAGTTCGGGATCCGTGAAGGCGCGTTCCTTTGTCCAGGCTCTGGGCTGTCTGATGCCGGTCCGCAGCAACCCCGCGGTTGTCAACCCCGCAGCAACCGCTGCAAGAATTCCCCTTCTGGTGGGATCCGGGGCGGGAAGGGAGACAGCCTCTCCCCGCGGGCCGGTATCAAAGGAAATCGCAGATTCAGGGCAGATTTCCACGCAACGGAGGCACACAATGCACTCCGAGTGGGCCGTGGACGTCGGGTCGCTGCCAATGGCTCCAGTCGGACAAGCTCGCACGCACCTGCCGCACCGGGTACAGGATTCGGAGACGTTCCGCCGGATCAGGGGAGACCTGGAACAAAGGGCAAAAAGCGCTCCTGCCGGGCAAAGATTCCTGCACCAGAAGCGGGGTTGTTTGTACGCGAGCATCGCCAGGCAAACGAACAAGACCGCGACAAAGAAGTTGGCAGCAAAGACGCGCTGGGGAATGGTCATGCCGGCCGGACCGTGAAACCCAAGGCGGCTCAGCCACGGACCCAGCCATGCCAATGCCCCGTCCCCCACCAGGTTCACGATGGGATACACCACGATTCCGTACAAACGGGTAACCAAAGAAAGCGGAGATCCCAGATGCACAAGCGAGATCCCACCTAGAGCCGCTCCAAGTATTGCCGCAAGTCCCAGGTACTTCCACGACCGACCTGAGTTGCCCCCATCATAGGGTGCGTCCTTGGCTGAGAGTCTGAGTCCGGACCGGATTGGAACCTCGGCCATGTCAAGCGTGGTACCCATGGGACAAACGTGTCCGCAAAACCATCTCCCGAGAACCAGAGCGGAACTGAGGACTATCAAGCCGGGAAGCAAGAACCACAGCGCCTCCCGGCAAGTCACGAGTGTTCCCAGACAGATCAGGGGATCCAGCCTCAGCAGAAGATCAAACGGCACTCCTTCCTCGAGCGGATGGGCCGCAAATGTCAAAAGAAAAAGAAACAACAGAAGGGTAGCAGCCTGGGTTAATCGCTGGAGACGCATCAGACTTGAATGTTTCTTATATTGAGCTTGTCCGTATCCATGCGCCCGAGACCTCGCTGTCCGGCAATACGGATGTGAGGCACCTGGCTGGGCTGGAGTTTCCGGTCGTACCACGTTCCCAGGGCCACCATTTGGCTGTCCGCCGCAACCATGTCCTGAGATGCAATCACCAGATTCAGCGGTAGAACCTTACCCCCTCCGCCAGGCCCTTTCGTAGTCAGGATTTTCGTTCCGTCCACAACCACCAGATGAGGTTTGAGCACGGTGACCATATCGCATATGGCCTCGTGGAGACTGTAACGGGAGTGAAAGGATCCTCGGTCGTAAATGAGCCCCATCATTCCTTTCATGGAAAGACTTACTCCCGCCTCGCTGTGATGCTTGCCCACAGGAACCGCAATGAGCACATCCGCTTCGAGAGCTTCCGAAATAACGTCCATCCGCTTGACTTTCTGTCCATTCGGTACCGCGGCCTCGCGGAACATCCTCTTGGCGCTGACCACGCGCACCGTAGTCTTGGGAATACCTTCACAACGCGCGGGTATCTGCGACATTCGCATGCAGTCATTTGCATTCTGCAGCACGTTATCGAGAACCGAAATTTTCGAGGCGCCGGCCTCGACGCACATCCGAGCCACTTCCGCAACAACGTCGGGATTGGTATTGCAGCCGGACCCCACTTCCCTGGCGAAGCTCATATTCGGCTTGATCACTACTTTGTTCCCGGGTTTGACAAAACGTTTCATGCCCCCCAGCGCATCCACGGCCGCGCGAGCGAGAGCCGCCGGCGATTGACCACGACTTACCACTATGTCCGGAAAACCTGCCGTGGCCGCTTCCACGCCACCGACCAAACCTGCCGCTCCTCCCGTCATCATCACTGCCGTCGTGGCAAGACCAGTCTTGAGGAACTCGCGGCGATTCGGATTGAAGGACATAGGAACCTCTCCTTTCTCCTGGGAATTGTCCATACGGCGTATTGTAAGTTCTCACGGAGAAAAGTCAATGTGGTCTGCGGGGGCGGCAGGAAAAATGATTTGACACATTTGGGTACTAGGTCTATATATCTAAGAATAAGCATGAATTATATGAGATAGCCAATTGATGATACAAGCCTAATTCATTTCAAACCGGTAGCCTGGAAAAGCCGGGCGGGTGAACTGACACCCAGGCCCCCCACAACACAACGGATTCAAGTCCGGAGCCTAGACGCCAACATGGCGACGAGTCGGAATCGCAAGAATGGTTGTTCCCAGGATGATTGAGCTGTCGGTAACCTTCCTGGCAGCGTTCGTGGTGGTTGTGGTGATCTCGTTTCTCAGCCTGAGATCCGACCTCCAGGAGTTTCGATCTGAGGCCGGATCCGAATGGGAGGCGTTTGTTCGCGAGGTCAGAGCACGAAATCGACTGCTCTCAGGACTGACCGAGTCGATAAGAAGATTTGAAACGGGCCACGCTCAACTTGCCGAGAAGGTGCTCGAGGCGCGGGCGGTATCAGACCGATCCAGTGACCCGTCAGAGATCGTGGCGGCTGCCGACGACATCGACAGTTGTCTCAGAGAAGTGGAGAAGCTTGTTCAAGCGAGACCCCAGATGCTAGATTACCCGCCTTTTGCGGGTCAATGGCGCTTTGTGGTTCCCATGACTTGTCGCATCAACGGCATCAGAAAGTCGTACAACGCCAACGTGCGAGCATATAATCGACTCCTACACGCATTTCCTCAGAATGTCCTCGCCACGCTGTTCGGCTTTGCCCGCCTGAATGAGTACCCCGCGGTCTCCGGCAAGAGTCCGTAATGAATTCCACTGCCTCCGTCACTTCCCCTCGGACTTCTCCTCAGGAATGATTTTCAAGATCGCACAGCGCTTAGGGTCCAGGTACTTGCGCGCCACATTGAGTACTTGTTGCGCGGTGACGGCCGAGATCTTCTCCACGTACTCGGGATTATAGTGAGGCCCCAGGCCGTAGAGAGTGTTCAGGGCAATGCTCTCGGCTTGTGCGGATGAACTTTGCAAGTCTATCCAGTAGTTGCCCACAACAGACTTTGTGGAGCGGTTGAGTTCGTCCGGAGTGACTTCGGTTTCTCTGATTCGATTGATCTCCCTGAGAAGCCCCTTCATCGCTCGATCCGCCTTGGAAGGATCGCACGCGATGTAGAAAAGGAAGGTCCCCGGATCAACGTGGGGTCTGAAGATGGATGCCACGGCATATGCCAATGATTCCTTATCGCGCAATTCTCGAAACAGGCGCCCGCCCATGCCGGAGAGCACGTTGCTCAGCACCACCAGCGGGTAGCGGTCCTGGTCCTTGATGGAAGTCCCGCGAAACCCGATGAGAATGTAGGCTTTCTCTCTGGGCATTTTTATGGTTTTCTCTCGGACCTCAGTCAGTGGCTCTTCCCTAGGGACCTCCGGCGGGACAAGCGTACCGGCGGGGATTTTTCCGAACAGCCGGGCAATCACTGCAAACGCCTTGTCCGGGTCGAAGTCTCCAACCAGAGTGATGACGGTGTTGGATGTCACTGCAAAGCGTTTGTACGTTTCCGAGAGATCCTTTCCGGTAAAACGCGAAACCGTGTCCGGCGTGCCTTTTTGGTCAAAGCCGTAGGGATGCTTGACGAAAAGCACCTCGGCGAGTTTCTTAAACGCGAAAGGCATCGGGCGATCCGGATCCGATTCGATGTCATTGATGATGAGTTTACGTTCCCGTTCAATGACGTCCTCGGGAAAGGATGGATTGGCATAGATATCCGCCAGGAGTTTCAAGCCGTCTTCCAGGTATCGACTGAAGAATCGGGCGTCAATCCCGAAAGTGTCGTACCCGGAGAACCCGAAAACGGTTCCTCCCATGTCCTCGATGGCTTTGTTTATCTGTTTTTCGGACAGAGTGCCGGTTCCCTTGGCTAGCGTTTTGCGAATGAAGTTCATGATGCCTTGTGTCTGCACGGTCTCAAAACGCTTGCCCCCAAGACAGGCCACCTTGACGGAAATGACCGGATTGGAGCGGTCCGGCTTGAGAACCACCTGAATTCCGTTTGGCAGCTCGCGCTTGGTTGTCTCCGCGGAAGCCTTCTTTGCCGCCGCCTTGCTTGCTACAGGAGAGTAGCTTTCGATAATTGCCGCGAGCCGGTTGATGCCGAAATCCGGTGCTTCCTTCTCCGGGAGCAACACCGCTACAGTAGCATTGGAGGGCACGAGGTACTTGGTCGCGACTTCGGAAACGCGATCCTGGGTGACGGCCTTGTTGGCCAGCAAGTAGTTCTCCTCCAGGGCAACATCCCCGAAATCCGCCTGAAAATACCCAACGCTGCGCGCGGTTCCTTCGACTGTCTCCCTGCCGTAGACGAAATCGGATTCAATGTCGATCTTGGCCCGCTGCAGTTCGTCCGCTGTCGGAGGTTCCTTCCTCAGGCGATTGAGTTCTTCCATAATCTCCTTGGTGGCGGCTTCAAGGTTTTTTCCCTTGAGTGTGGCCACAATGAGGAACAAGCCCAGATCCCTGCGGGTCAAGGCATTCGTTTCGATGGAGTTGACGAGCCGTTTCTCCTTTTGGAGAACACGCACAAGCCTCGAACTCTTCCGTCTGCCGAGAATGCTTGCGGTTATGTCAAGGGCGTTGATGTCCGCTCCCTTGGCGGAGGGTATGTGAAAAGCCATCAGCAATCGGGTCTCCTTGGCTTTGGGGTCTCTGATGAGGGCGCTTCTAACTGATTGCTGAACCGGCTCGGTCGGTTTCTCCGGGCGAATGAAAACGGAAGGCTTCAGACCGGCGGTCATGCGTTCAATTTCGGGCCGGAGTTTGACTGGATCAACATCGCCCACAATGAGAAGAAACATGTTCTGGGGGAGATACCATTTCTTTCGGAAGGCCAAGATGTCGTCTCTTGTGAGGCGTTCCACCTGGTCTTTGAACCCGATTATGGGATATCTGTAGGGGCTCCTGGTGTACGCTGTCTTGAAAAGAAGCTCCCACGCCTTGCTGGAAGGGCGGTCTTCCTGTTCGAGTATTTCTTCCAGGACAACTTGTTTTTCCTTTTTCAATTCATCCGGGTCTATGGCCGGATTGAGAACCGCGTCGGCAAGAATATCCAACCCTTGAAGAACCGCGTCGGAAGGAACGGTCAAGTGGAATACGGTTCTATCCCAACTGGTGTAAGCATTGGTGGATCCGCCCAACGCGGCCACCTCCTCAGCAATCTTACCTACTCCGCGGCGTTGCGTGCCTTTGAACGCCATGTGCTCGATGAGGTGGCTTATTCCCCGCTCGCCGTCCACTTCATCAGTACTGCCCACCATGACCCAGAACTGAATGGCCGCCGCCTTTCTGGCGTGATCTTCCTGGATTATCACCTCCAGTCCGTTGGGAAGAGTGAATCGGGTCAGCCCGGCGGATGCCGCGATAGACGCGGCCGGCGTGCAAAGAACCATAGCCAACAGACAAGCCGGGAAGATGACGCGGCTGGTCTGAAACATCTTTCTCATGAATGCCTCCTGATAATGGAACAAAGGGAATAAGTCAACTCTCCCTTGTCTTCGGCTGTTGTCATTCAGATTGCTCACGTTTTCCGGAACGGCAAGGCTCCGACCGGCCGTGCCTATCAGCCGGCCTGAGCATAACCTGAAGTCGGAAGATCTGCAATATGCCATCGAACTGGGATCAGAGCACAGCGCGGCCTGCCGGAGCGAACCGCGGCCGGCGTGCGCAATCGTAGTTATTTGACACTGCGGCATGGCTCAGGTTCCCTGGTCAGTCCAAATGCCAACCTGGGAAAAGCCCTTGCAAATCTTCCCCAAGAATGGCTCAATTGGGGCTGGAACAAACCGCCGCCGCGGATGACTCATGTACCGATAGGCTATAGAGTGCGCGGCGGTGTTTCAACAAGCGACATCATTTCGCCGCCCGGTGGCTTTCAGGAGGAGATCATATGGAGGACAAGGACAGAGTCTCGAGATCGGATCTGCTGAAGAGGAAGTTTGAACCTATTTCCGATTGGAGGCCGGCAAAGAGCGAGCCGTCGATCGTTTCAGGCATCAGGAGCGTGTTGAGCGATGCGCTCGAAGAAGCCCAAAAGGTCAAGGAAACTCTGGAGAAAGTCCTGGAACCCTTCAGCGAGGACGCGAAGAAAAAGATAAAGAATGCTGCTTCCATCCTCGAGGAAACAGCCTCCAAGTCCTCCGGGGAGGCACGGTCTTTCCTGGCCAAGACGCTCGAGGCCCTGGCAGAAAAAATCAAGCCATAGTCCGGCCCCTTGGTCTGCCATCAGGATTGACCGCGGGGATGGAACTTTGGAAAGCGCGTTTCCAGGTCCGCCCGAAGGTCCCGGACGCTGGTGGTCCGTGCGCTGCCACCTGAGGCACGCCGAATCCATAACGGTTATCAAGAGAAATATCCGATTTGGCGGTACGGGCTGGTTTCAGAGCCGTCTTTCTTGATCGACGTATTCCGACAAGAATTTTTTGGCCAACCCTATACACGGGAGGAAGAAGGAGGACAAAGATGAGGAAGAGAAAATTGCCAAGACAACGCAATCCGCTGGTCCCGCTAATGTGGCTGCAAACAAAGCCCGGACCACACAAGGACAAGCGGAAAGAGGCCGCACGAAAGGCTTGCCGGGTGAATGTGAGGTCGGACCCGTATGACAGTCCGCCGGGGAGATCCCTCGATCCCGGAGAGGTCTTCCCCGGCACACTCAACCGGGATGTCTCCATCTGTCCCCCTCCAGCCATTTTCGGCGGTAGCCCGCCGGCTTTCCGCGGCGAAGCGCAAATTCGGTAACGATCCTGATACGGCAACTATCGGGGATTGCAGTGAAGCGTGAGCGAAAGAACCAGTGCGGGTCCTCCCCCATCATGGCAGCGACGTCGAGCCGAACGCTTACCGGTAAGAAGTGACGCAGCCGTCACTTATCGAGCAATTCCAAAAGGATCGCGCAAACCTGCGCTTTCAGGACGGGCAGGTCTCGATAATATCCCAAATTTGGTCCAGATCGATCCCGAGATAGTCGTGCACGATCACATTACGGAAAGCTGCGATTTCCCGCCACTGCACCGCAGGATATCTGATTTTGAGATCTTCGGATATCCGTTGCATCGACTCAGAAAGTGTGTGCAGGTTCCGCAGCACGGCGTCCTGGGTCTTCCGATCAGCGATGAAGACATCCTTCCCGTCAACGGTATATTCGAGGATGTGGTGTATGCAATCTCCGACATGAGTCAGATAGAGCCGATCATCTTTCATAGCGGCACCGATTCTTGCAGCACTCGGTCCCGGATAAATGGGTGCAATGCCCTCACAGTAACAACATGCACCCGTTTACCCAATAGTTCTTCCAGATCGGCGATCAGTCCTGCCGGAAACCAAGGAGAGTGATCGCTCCGCACCTCGACCAGCAGGTCCACATCGCTGGAGGGGGTAGCTTCACCGCGAGCTACAGATCCGAACAGACGTATGTCGTCAGCCCCGTGCTTTCGGGCAATACGAAGAATCTCTTCTCGTTTGCTTCTAATCAGTTCATTCCATTCCTCAACTTCCTTGAGTTGGCCCACATCGCCTCGTGGAGTCGGACCGGTTCTACGCGCTGCGTCGCGATCCGATCGCGCGGTCCAACCATACCGCTTTGCTGGGGCGGGACTCAAGGATTTTGTTCAACGACGTTTGATCCAATTTGGTCCGTGCCTTGATCAGTGCGGTGTAAAGGCCTGCTCCTTCGAGATCCCCGACCATGAGCAGCCCCAGAAGTTGTCCGTCTTTCATGATGAGCTTTCGGTAGTTGTCGCCTCGGAGATCCGCGTAAACATCGTAAGAGTCGTGATCCGGCGGTTCCGTGATGCCCACCGCAACGGTGGGGACGCTGGACCCTCTCCTCCAGCTTGCGGCCCATCACGCCATACGGACAGACCATGACGCAGGTCCAACAGCCGACGCAGCGATCCTCGCGATGTACGACCGAGCCCCGCTGATCCCTATAGATTGCGCCGGCAATGCATGCGTCAAGACAAGGCGCAGGGTCGCAATGGCGGCAGGTGAGAGGGATGTTGCGGGCATCGGCTCGCTCGATGTAAAGACGGTGCCGAGGCCGAGGCGTCTCGCTCAGGGCGCCGAACAGGCTCTTGCTTGATGAATGCTCCACACCGCAGGCAAGCTGGCAACTGCGGCAAGCCATACAGCGGTCGAGATGGACAAAGACCTCTTTCATAGCCCCAGCCCTTTTCTTCTTGAGTGGATGGCCTCCATCAACTTGGCCGCTGAACTGACCGGATCCGTATCCACTATGAAGTAGCCGCCCAACAATCCTTTGATGTCCTCGGTGAGGGCCTTGGCCACAATAGGACTGCCAAGCACCGGTGGAACAACGCCCACATGTGTGGGCAAGCCCGCAGCTACAGCCCAGGTTCCGATGGAAATGGCCTTTTCCGGGTTGCTTCGGGAGCGCTGGCCACAACAGGCAACTTGTCCAGATCCACTCCCAGCTTGTTGGCCACGGCAACGGCCACGTCCGCGGCCCTGGAGTTGTCCACGCACGAGCCCATGTGCAGCACCAGAGGAAGCGGACCGCCCAGACCGGCAGCCTCGCCCACAGCGGTCAGAACGGCCTTGAGGCCCTCTCCGGTATACTCGAGCGTGGCCTGGGGAGTCAGAAGGCCGTGTCTGGCAAACGCGCCCGCGCCGCAACCCGTGGCCAGGAGCAGCACGTTCCGGCGGGCCAGTCCCTTGGCCATAATGATGAAATTAGCGTCCTGTGGAACTCGTACATTGTTACATCCGGCAAACAGACACACACCCTGGATGTTGCCGTTTACGATGTTGTCGATCAGGGGCTTGAGAGGATCGTCCTTGTTCACCAGAGAGAGCCCCGATAATGGCTTCCGTGGAGAATCCCGCGATGGCCGCTGTCTCGTGTTCGGGTATTCTGACTTTCTTAGGATCGCGACGCTTGTATGCGTCGATTGCCAGCCGGATGATCTGAGTCGCAGCCTCACGACCGGCACTTTCGGTGAACTCAACATGAACGGCGCCCGGAATCTTCGCGATGGGCATAGTGGTTACCAGCTTTGTATGAAAGCACTCGGCCAGGTTGCCGAGGCTGGGCATGAGGCACTGGTAGTCCACCACCATCGCGTCTACGGCTCCGGTGAGTAATGCTAACTCCTGAGAAACCGAGTGGGTGGCCGACGGGATGCCGTGACGCATGAGCACTTCGCTCCCGGTGCAGCAGATTCCCACCAGATTCAGGCCTGCGGTCGCGCCGGCTTGTTTTGCCTCGTAGTCCATCTCCTTGGCCGTCTGGGCAATCAGGTCCGACAGCACCGGATTGTGGCCATGGAGAGCGACGTTGACTGCATCGGGCTTCAGCACGCCGAGGTTTGCCCTGGAAACCACAGGCTTGGGCGTCCCGAACAAGATATCCGCGAAATCCGTTCCCATGTGGCAGCTCGCGAAGTCGGCCAATGCGCACTTGACTCCGCCCAGGAGCAGATTGATGGGGTCTGCGTCTACACCGTAGTGGGTTCGGTGCATGATTTCGGAAATCTCGGCATCGACTCCTGTGGGAACAACTCCCAACTCCAAGTACTTATGCACGCGGACGTCGGTAACATTGGTCGCGGCCCATGTGAGCGGAGTCTCTTGGGCGGAGAAGTCAGCCAATGCGAGTTCGGCCACTTCCTTGGCCAGTTCCTTCACGGTCTTCCCATCTGCGGCGATGCCTACTCTCGCGGCCAGGCTTCGAAGCTTTGCTTCATACCTCACTGGATAATCAGGCGCCTTGCCCTCGGTCCATTTGAGCAGAGTGTGAACCAGGTGTTTGGCGTGGCCTGAGTGAGCGGCTGTACCTGCTGCTATGGATCGTGCCAGGTTGCGGGCAACGATGGTATCCGCAGTGGCTCCGTCGCCGAACGGGCTGATGCGGCACGGGCCTTGCAAACAGTTCCGGCAACAGACTCCCAGTTCGCCGAAAGCACACTGAGGACTCTGCTTCTGAAAACGGTCCCAGACAGTGCCGATAGCTTCCCGCTCTGCTGCGCGCAGAAGCCCCCTGGCAGCTTCATCGGTGGATCTCTCCATGGCCAACCCCCTTTATGTAGTTATTGAGAAGAATTGAAGCCGAAAGTTTAACAGCACGCGCCTATTGCATCATATTAGATGTTACCACTCGTGTGGGGCAAGCTTTGGAGCTGCCTGATCAAGGGCCGAGAGAAATCGCCCGCCGGAAAGCCTGCGCGACGTTGGCAGGACGGTCTCTCCATCGAAAGTCAATGGTTACGTTTTTCGGGGGATTGCAGAGGAACTCTTTTTGTGCAATCATCAACGTACGAGGCAGTCGAGTAATTCTGCGGAGGACGGTCCCTATGGAACTTGATAAGCTGATTTTCAGCCTGATATCACTGGCCATAATTCTGGTCTTGTCCTGGGCGCTGAACTTCCTGGGAAAAAAGAAGAGGAATCAGACCCCACAGGAACAAGCCTCCGAGCCAGCCGGTGAGGACAACATCTTGTTGAAATTGTTAGGTGTGGAGGAGGGAGGAACCCCCCAGCGGACCGGACAGGAGACGGCCACGCGATGGGATCAGCCCGAAAATTGGCAGCAGGCCCAGCGAAGTGAGTACGAGCGAGCCGAAATGAGAGAAATGAAACCCGATCCCATAAGACCGAAGTGGTGGGGCGCATGATCAAGCAAGCCGAAGGTCATTGTGGTTCCGCGCTGGCAAAGAGAGCGAGCGTAGTAGTTTGCTGTGTTCCGGTTCTGTTAATTCTGGCCGCGACTTGGACGTTCTCACAAGCAAAAGAGAAAACGGAGGGGCTCGCCTGGCAGTTGCCCGGCAAACTGTCCATTTACGATCTCCAATTCGGGCCTGCTGTGGTCAAAGATGACACCTGGACTTTCAGCAGCCACTCACGGACTTACAACGTGTCGAATTTTCCCAACCGGCTCGCGCTAATGATTCGCTTCCATTACAATGGATCGCGGTCCGGCTTGCCGGTGCGCTTCATCATAAGGCTGCCGCATACCAGGGAGTTCGAGGAAACCGTGCACCTCAGGGATCGGCGCGGGCAATACGCGTATCGCTTCACGATCCATCGGCCCGAAGAGTTCATCGGAACCGGCGCAGTGCTGGTCTACCACGGGTTGAGCCTCGTGGACGTGCTGGAGTTCACCATTCTCAAGGACACTTGAGAGGTAACCGATACCGTGGTTCGACCTTGAACCGGAATTCGCCTCGCGTGCGCAAGCACAGGCATCATGTCTGATTCTTCCAATATGCCCTCAAATGAAGAAGAGCCGACTGGACATTCTGCTCGTGGCCAAGGGGCTGGCCGAGTCGCGCGAGATGGCCAGGGCTCTTATTATGGCGGGAAAGGTTCTCGTGGAAGGCGTGCGCATTGAAAAGCCCGGCAGAGCCTTCCCCGATGATTCGTCTCTCTCCGTGGATCAGGCTGCTCCGTATGTGAGCCGTGGGGGCATTAAACTGGAGGCAGCGCTGGATACCTTTTCCATCGATCCATCCGGATTAAGTGTCCTCGACGCGGGCGCATCCACTGGCGGTTTCACGGACTGCCTGCTTCGGAGAGGGGCTGTCCGCATCTTAGCGGTGGATGTGGGTTACGGACAGTTTCACTGGAAACTGCGCAATGATCCTAGAGTGACTCTCCTGGAACGGACTAATCTGCGCTTTCTTGATCCCGAGAACCTCCCTTACTCGGTCGACGCTGCCGTAGCGGATCTATCGTTCATATCGCTGAAACTGGTCCTGCCGGTGTTTCGCAGAATCGTCCCGATTGGGGGCTGGTTTGTCCCGCTGGTTAAACCCCAGTTCGAAGTAGGCAGAGAGCACGTGGGCAAAGGTGGTTTGGTGCGCGATCCGGAGAGAATCAAGGCTGCTGTGGACGCTGTTGCATCTTCTTGCGGGAGGCAAGGTTTTTCCGTGATTGGCCGATCCGAGAGCCCCATGAAAGGGCCGAAAGGCAATCGGGAGTTCTTTCTGCATCTTGTAAGAATTGCGGGCGAAGCCGATTGAGCGATCTCCCCCATAAGCATTCCTGAGAAAAGTCCTGCCGGTGGTACGACACCCTGGTATCAGTTGGCTTCTGCGGCAGGCTCTTTGTTCCGACGATTTTCTTCCCGTCCCACTCGCCCCTGTGGTATTGTGTTAGAAACGTGTTAGGAGCCTAATCCTTCTTTCTCATGCCCATCGATACTCTTCTGCTTGTGGTGAGCGTGCTGGCGGGAGCGTATATGGCCTGGAACATCGGGGCCAACGACTGCGCCAATGCCATGGCTTCCGCGGTCGGCGCCAAGGTCATAACGCTGAGACAGGCGCTTGTGCTCGCCACGATTCTCACGTTTCTAGGCGCCACCTTCGTCGGTTCCCATGTGGCCAACACCATCCTTAAAGGAATCATAGACCAGACCGCCATACGTGATCCCAAAGTCGTCTGGTTGGGTCTTCTCGCGGCCTTGATCTCGGCTTCACTCTGGGTGTGCCTGTCGACGTACAAGAATCTTCCGGTGTCCACAACGCACTCCATTGTCGGCTCCATGATCGGAGTGGGTATAGTCTCAGGAGGCCCGAGCGTGGTCCACTGGGGCAAAGTGGCCTATATCTTCTCGTCCTGGATGCTGTCGCCGATCTTGAGCGGTCTGGCTGCGGTCGCACTGTTCAAATTCATTGATCGCCGGGTACTTTCACGGATGGACACCGCGGTCGGCGCGGTCGGCACAGGTCCTTTCCTGGTGGCTGCAACAGTATTCGTCGTGTCGCTCTCTCTTTTTCTGGAGACCCCACTGGGAGATAAGCTCGGGCTCCGCGGATTACACGCGCTTACCATTCCAGGCTTTGCGGCACTCGCAGGTTTCACGGTTTCCTTCGGGATACTGAAGCGCAAGCTTCGCCAGGGAAAATTCGAGGTGGCGGAACAGATTTTCAGGTACCTTCAAGTCATGACATCCTGCTACGTCTCGTTCGGTACGGGCGCGAACGATGTTGCAAACGCCATCGGCCCTATTGCCGGGATCTATTACATCTATTCCACAGGAATGGTTGCTGAAAAGGCCCCCGTACCCGTAACGTTGCTTGCTTTTGGCGGAGCGATGATTTGTGTAGGGCTATGCACATGGGGTTATCGGGTCATTGATACAATGGGCTCGAAGATCACCGAGTTGACCAGCGTTCGTGGCTTTACTGTGGAGTTCTCAGCCGCGACGGTCGTCTTGATCGCATCGATGCTGGGGCTTCCCGTGTCCACAACCCATGCGGCTGTCGGCGCGTTTGTCGGTGTGGGCCTGGCGCATGGACTACAAGGCCTTCTCGACCTGCGCACTCTGGCGCGAATCCTGGTTTACTGGCTCGTGACAGTCCCGATTGCCGCGGTCACTTCGGCGATCATCTTCATAGGATTAATTCTTATCGTCAATGGAACTCTCTAGGATGGTGCACCATGAGATTCGTCCTCGGAAATCTGTTCCGACGTTCCCCGTTTGAAAACGCCTTCAAACATGCGGTCACGGTTGCCCAGTGCGGACCGCTTTTCGTGCGAGCGATGGAGGATTACTTCAGGGGAGACCGAACCGAGTTTGATCTGCTCAAGGGGGAGATCCGGGACTTGGAGGCCGAAGCGGACCGGATCAAACGAAACATCCGAGGGCACTTGCCTGCGTCCATTTTGATGCCGGTGGACAAGCCCACGTTCTTCTCATTCCTGCGAGAAGCCGACAAGGTCATAGACTGTATCAAGAATTCGCTTTACTGGATGTCTTACACCAACCTTGAGTTGCCGGAGTTGATTCAGCGCGATTACATCCTGCTGGCAAAGGAGGCGGGAGACTACCTCGGGCTGCTGCCCGAGATGGTTTTGCGTGCCCACAACTTCTTCCGCACCCGCATTGAAAAGGATCGCGAGGCTGTCAAAGAGATCATTCGTGAGATACGCTTCCGAGAAAAAGAGTCCGACGATCTGGAAAAAACAATCTTCATTCGGCTTTGTGCAGACGAGGACATTCCGCCGCGGATCTGTTTTATGAGCGTGCGGCTAGTCGAGACCATGGGAGACATCGCGGACCATCTCGAGAACAGCGCGGACATGGTACGGGTTATGATCGCCAGGTGAAACCCGGGAACGAGGGAAAAAGCTTGCTATTGCCAGGCGTCACTGGAGACTGCTGTTGAAGCCCACACGAAAGAGGCAGCTTAAGATTTGGGCGTGCGGGATTTCGGCATGCACGAGCTTGCTTTGCTGCACTGTTTACCTTGCATTGCCCGATTTCAGCGCCAGCCTGAATGACGAGATGGCCAAATCAGGTCAGGTCGTGCTTGACCGCAACGGCCGCGTCCTACGGGTTCTCCCCGACGACAGGGGACGCTTGGGCATCTGGTGTTCCATCGACAACGTGCCCCAATGCCTTAAACACGCTACGGTTGCTGCTGAAGACAAACGGTTTTATTACCATCCGGGATTCGATCCTCTTGCCATAGCAAGAGCGATCCATGCCAACATTGTCCGGGGAAAAACCGTCTCCGGCGCTTCCACCATAACTCAGCAGGTTGTCAGAATGCTCCGCCCGCGGCCGAGGACTTACACGGCCAAGCTCATCGAGATCCTCGAAAGCCTGAAGATGGAGATCCAACTCTCCAAGGATCAGATCCTCGAGCTGTATCTGAATCTGTCGCCCATGGGCGGAAACACGCGAGGCGCAGCGCCGGCATCAAAACTATACTTCGGCAAGGATCTGCAAAACATAAACTCGGCAGAAGCCGCGGTTCTTGCGGCCCTTCCCAGATGTCCCTCCAGGTATGATCCTCGCAAAGCGCCCGGAAGGAAACTAGTACTCGCCGAGAAAGACCGCATTCTCAAACGGATGCGCAAGCTTGGTTTCATTGGAGAAAACGAATTGAGAGGCATGCTCGGGAGGTCCGTGGAAATCCGATCAGACGCGATCGGGCTTGAGGCTCCGCATTTCACGGACATGGTGCTGCAAGAGGACCGGCGGAACAGCTCTCGGATACATACAACCCTGGACCTGGAACTCCAGCACTCTGTCGAGACGATACTCCGCTCCCACAGGCATCGCCTGGCCGGGTTCGGCATTGCTCAGGTCGGGGCTCTGGTGGTTTCCGTGGACAATGCCGAAGTGTTGGCTATGGTCGGCTCTTTCGGTTACAGGACCAGGGATCTCGGGTACAATAACGCGGTTCTTGCCCGGAGGAGCGTCGGTTCGGCCTTGAAACCGTTTCTCTACGCCGTCGCGCTGGATGAGGGACACAATTCGTTTTCGGAACTTCCCGACACTTTAAGGACTTACGCAACCCCCCAAGGGGACTACGTTCCACTTAATGTGGACCGGCGCACATACGGGCCTGTAACCGTACGATCGGCGTTGGGCAACTCCCTGAACATCTCTGCAGTGAAGACGTTACAATCGTTGGGGATAGAGCGGTTCTACGAGGCTCTCAAATCGGTGGCTCTGATAGACGATGATTCCCCTCCGTCCGGACACTACGGCCTTGGACTGGCTGTCGGGAATGTGGAAACAAGCCTGTTCAATCTGGTTCAGGCCTACCTGGCTCTGGCCAACGAGGGCGTTTTCCGGCGCCTTGTTTTCATTAAGGACGGACAGGCTACCGCTTCGAGAGTCTTTTCGGCCGAAGCGTCGTACATAGTGACTGATATCCTGGCTGACCCGTCGGCGAGATTGCTCACCTTCGGAAATCCCCAGTATTTCAATTTCGGATTTCCGGTGAGCCTCAAGACCGGCACGAGCACCAATTTCCGAGACAACTGGATTGTCGCTTATACTCCCAGGCACGTAATCGGCATTTGGGCGGGAAACTTCAGCGGGAATCCAACACGGAACGCAGCAGGTTCGGATTCCTGCGGGCCCATTCTCAAGGACGTCATTGATCACATTTACAAATCGGCCCGACCCGGGCAGTTCCGCAAACCGGATGCGGTCCGAGAGGTTTCCGTTTGCTGGATGTCCGGGAAACCGGCGTCGCCTCGATGTCCGTACACCACCAGGGAGCTGTTCATCGGAGATCCTTCGTCGGCGGAGCAGTGCAGTTTGGCGCACACTCCCGACCAATTTATTCATCTTGGCGGGCAGTATGCGCGATGGGTCTTTCGCAGGGAGTCTGAACACATATCCGGGAGATTTCGGCTCGGACCCGGCAACAGCGTGCTCTCGCCGCCACGTCCCAGACCGATCGGATCGCTGATTAGAAATGAAACTGCGCCGTTGGTTAAGGCCGCTCGCATAAGCATTGTCAGGCCCCACAACTTGGACCGTTTCGTACTTTCGCGTCATGAGGACAACCGAGTGCGGTTCAGGGCCGAGGCGGAGCCTTTGGTCCCGTACGTGATCTGGCTCATGGACGGAGTTGAGATCGCGCGGACAGAGCCTCCCTACGAGTTTCTCTGGCCGGCCGTGAGAGGCAGGCACGTTGTACACGCGCTCACTCCGGACAATCGTGCGTCAAGAATTGCCATCATGGTGGAGTGAAGTCGCCGTTTGGCAGGTTCGCTGCAGGGGGGGCAAACCCGCCCGTCCGTCTTCCTGCCGGCCCTCATGATCACAGGAGGGTCGCTATCACGCGGCGGCCCAGCTCGACGCCGGCATTGAGTTCCTCGTCCAGGGTTTCCGATGCCCCTGCCCGCGTGAGTTCAGGTACGTACCGACTCGATCTCGCCCTGGCGAAAACCTGGACCTTGGGGGCTATGGATTTCACCTGCTGAATCACGTCCAGGCAAGCCCTGTGGTCGGGGAGTGTAACTACCACAGCCCTGGCTTCCTCCACATGGACGTGACTTAGTACTTCGTTTCACAAACACGGTCACGTATCCGGCAGCACCGGCCTCCGACGTCGCTGCCGGACCGGATGCCCCGAAGGGGCATACTATGAGTAGCCGTGGGTTTCAACCCACGGGGCAAGGGAATGCAATAAGATATCGCGGACCCTGAAAGGGTCCACCAACGAACCTGAACGGAATGACCCCGGGTCGACCCCTTCAGGGTCGTCTGGGAGGATCGGCCTCTCCGTTCCATGGGTT
>DYLG01000178.1 GCA_020722215.1 Desulfomonile tiedjei | reverse complement strand
CCTGCCTCAAACCCCGCTGCGGCCTACACGGGCATGACGCCGATCTGAGCCGACTTCATGCATCCCGCCGCGCCGGCCTGCCGCTCACTGCTCATCCCCGGGTTTTTCATTGATTGCTTGACTTCTCAGAATTTTCTGACATAATTAGCCTCATCTATTTCAGCTAGCTTGGTCGCATGCCATTGCTCCGCTCGTGGACAGGCAGGAGTCCCCCCCGTATGTCTTGTCCCAATTGCCGAAATGGGGGACCGAAACTCAATCGGCTCAAGCACGAGAGACACGCTCCTTCAAGTCGCGGTTCGTACGTTTGCCAAGACTTCCGTCCGAATGAATCCGCGATGCGGGCGGGTGTCAAACCCGCCCGCACCCACAAATCGGACATTCCTCTCGGCAACGGCTGTGACTGCTAAAGCGACAAGGAATCCCCGTCTCAATTTGTTGTTGGAGCCTTTGTGTCTTGTTGGTGAAGATTTTTGCCACTGGCGGCAAAAAGGGTGGACCCGAAGATCCGCGCTGTACGTTAGAATGCCGGGGTTATTTTCAGGCGATCCCTATCGTGAGGAAGACCCTCGCTAGGAAAAGATGGACCGCAAAGCCCACCCTTGTGGCGACGGAACATGGAATTCAATCATGGCAACGCTTTCCGACGCTGATAGACTGGTACTGGCCAACGGGCTGATCCTGGCTGATCCGGCTAGGCCTGTGACTGTCCCCCATGGAAGAACGGTAATCTCCGGGGACATGCTGGCACAGGTCAACGTTCCCAGGGATGACGAAGCCTTGCACGGGAAGATCCTCGACTGCTCAGGCTGCCTCATCATGCCTGGCCTGGTCAACGCTCACACGCATGGAGCAATGAGTCTACTGCGCGGTGTCGCCGACGACCTCCCCCTGGACACATGGCTGAACAAGTACATCTTCCCGGCAGAGGCGAAACATGCCGGACCGGATTTCGTCCATCTGGGAACAGCGCTCTCCGCTGTGGAAATGGCCCTGGGAGGGATCACCACCTTTGCCGACGGATACTTCCACATGGAGATGTCGGCCCGAGCAGCGGTCGAAGTGGGCCTTCGAGGCGTCATTGCACAGGGTATCCTCGACGTTCCCGCTCCTGACGCGGCTACGCCCGGTTCATGGCTCGACAGGGCGCGGGCGTTCTTCGACGGATTTCCACATGATCCGCTGGTGCATCCCGCGCTGTTCTGTCACTCACCCTATCTGTGCGGCCCGGAAACTCTGCAGCGAGCCCGCGATCTGGCTCGAAGACTCGACGCGCTCCTGTTTTCTCATGTTTCGGAGACACGATGGGAAACGGACGAGATCAAACGTCGCTACGGTTCGAGACCGGTTGAGCACTTGAACAACCTGGGAATTCTTGGCAAAGGATTTGTCGCGGTTCATGGGGTCCACCTGGCCGATAAGGAGATGGAGCTGCTGGCTGAATCGGGAACCGCGGTTGTCCATTGCCCGGAGAGCAACATGAAGCTCGCATCCGGAGCGGCCCCTGTGCAGAAACTGCTTGACCGTGGCATCACCGTAGCCCTCGGCACCGACGGGCCGGCGAGCAACAACAATCTCGATCTATTCGAGGAGATGCGCAGCGCGTCTCTCATGGCAAAACTGATCTCCAGTGATCCGGAGGCGCTAAGCGCCGGCGCGCTCCTGAGAACGGCCACGATTGATGCTGCCCGTGCTCTGGGAATGGATGATAGGATAGGGTCTCTGGCGCCCGGCAAGTTGGCCGACGTGATCGTCGTGGACCTTGACCGACCTCACCTTACGCCGATGTACGATCCTTTGTCCCATATCGTGTATGCGGCCCGTGCATCGGACGTGAAGCACGTCATTGTCAACGGAAGGATCATAG
The DNA here is from genome assembly GCA_020722215.1 of Desulfomonile tiedjei. Lineage (GTDB taxonomy): Bacteria > Desulfobacterota > Desulfomonilia > Desulfomonilales > Desulfomonilaceae > DYLG01. Next base: position 6,759 of record DYLG01000178.1, on the reverse strand, counting down.
TCGAAAACCATCGGATCAAGACCGTCGATGACCGCGACATCAAACAACGCGCCCGGGCCTTTGCCTCGGCATTGTGCAAGGACCTGGGCATTGAAACGGATTTTGGGGCGTTACTGAATCATGACCGGCAGGATTACGTATAAGGACGCGGGCGTGGACGTGGAAAAGGCCGATCAGGTCATTGGATCTGCGGCAGATCTCATAAGGTCCACGTTCAGCCCGGAAGTATTGGGCAAGTTCGGCGGGTTTGCCGCTGCGTTCAGGCCCGATTGGACAAGATACCATGATCCGGTGCTCTTTTCCGCCACCGATGGAGTCGGCACCAAACTAAAGATCGCGTTTCTCACCGGAGTCCACGACACGGTGGGCATAGATCTGGTCGCGATGAACGTCAATGATATTCTCGTCCACGGGGCGCAACCGCTCTTTTTTCTAGACTACTTTGCCACCGGATCGATCGAGCCCGGCACGATCAGATCAGTGCTGGCAGGCATAGTGAACGGGTGTCGGCTGGCAGGTTGTGCGCTCATCGGGGGAGAGACCGCCGAGATGCCGGATTTCTACGCGGCCGGAGAGTACGATCTGGCGGGATTCTGCGTCGGGATTGCCGACAAAGCCAAGATCTGCGACGGAACAGGCATGATCCCCGGTGACGCGGTCTTGGGGCTTGGATCATCCGGGTTGCACAGCAACGGATTCAGTCTGGTGCGCAAAGCGCTCCTTGAAAAAGAGGGTTATTCCGTGGACGCGTTCCTGGAGGACCTGGGCAAGCCCTTGGGAGATGAGCTTCTCACGCCGACGTCAATCTATGTCAAGCCGGTGCTGAAGTTGATTGAGGATGTGCCTGTCCGTGCCATGGCCCACATCACGGGAGGAGGCTTCTTCGGAAACATCCCCCGCGTGCTTCCCGACTCATGCAGCGTGATCATCCGCAGCGGCGCCTGGCCCATTCCCCCGATTTTCCACATTGTCAGGCGGGCTACGCTTCTGGACAATGACGAGATGTTCAGGACCTTCAACATGGGGATCGGCTTTGTGCTGGTTGTCCCCGCGGATTGTGCGGATCGGGCGGTGGACATGCTTCGGAGGGATCACGTCCCGGCCCGGATTGTGGGCGAGGTGGTATCGCGCAGTTCGCAGCCGGAGCCTTTCAAGCTCGTGTAAATACCGGCTGATAGGGGCGGCTCTTCTCAAGTCGCGGTCGGTGACCACCCCGAGCAGTTTGCCTCCCGAGGTCACCGGCAGCATTCCGATTCGATTGTCCATCATCAAATTGATGGCCGTCTGCATGGTCTCCTTGACATCGATGGTTATCACTTTCTTGCTCATCCATTGGCGTACCAACATCTCTAGGCCTCCTTCGAGGATGATCGCACCGTGAGTACGGGACATGTCGCGGTCCTGGCGACGTTTTCAGCCGTGCTGCCGAGAATGAGATGCCTCAATCCCGTCCATCCGTGCGTTCCCATCACAATCAGGTCGATGCCGTTTTCCTCGGCGAATTTCACGATTTCCTCCGCGGCGGAGCCTGTCCGCAAAGCGGTTCTCACCGTGCCGACCACCCTGCGGCATTCATCAGCGAGAACTTTAAGGCGCTGTCGGGCCTGGTCCATCATGCTGTTCTCAAGAGCGGTGAGGTCAACCGGCGCCATCGGTTCGAAAGTTGGATACACGAGTACGTGCGTCCTCGCCACGTGCACTATACAGAGTTCGGCCCCATGAGCCTTTGCGAACTCAAGCGCCCGAAGACACGCGGCGGTGGAGTTTTCCGAGAAATCAGTGCAGAAGGCGATCTTTTCTATGGCCATGGCAAAGACCTCCATATCGGCAGCGACGGAAGAAAACCCGCCGTTTAGCAAACGCGGCCGTTCACAACCGTATACCTGACGTCACGTATTCCTGGCGCTCGTTCTCCTTGTGGTCAACCATGTAAAGCAAAGTTGCGCGGGCTCTGAGGTCCGCCTCCAGCATCGGCAGGGCGGACCGGTCAACGTCATACGCTCTGATGTACAAATGCCTGTAACCAGCCGGAGCCCTCTCATATGACGTAAGGATACTGACGAGGCGGCCTCCGTAATTCCGGACAACGTCCGTCACCTCCTTGATGGAGCCGGGTCTGTCTTCCACCTGGAGAGCGAACTGAATCCCTCGTTTCTCGAACCCGCTCAAAGACAACAAGGCTTGGAAGATTTCCCGCTGAAAAATGGTTCCGACAACGCGGCCGTGCTCGTCCGCCAAGGGAACACCGGATATTCTGTTCTTGAGCAGAATATGCGCCGTTTCTTCAAGGGTGTGATCAGGCGGCACGGTGATCGGGTTCCTGGTCATTATGTCACTGGGACTCTCCGGACCAACACTCATGGCAAAGATGGAGAAATTCGGTATCAGAATTGAGACAACCGTGAAGGGAGAGTAGGTCCCATATCTTTGAGCCGGCCCAGGACCTGGAGGCCACATGAAATGCCCCAACTGCGATCTGGAACAAACCGACTCCAATACCGAATGCCCTCGGTGCGGGGTGGCGTTCTCCAAACTCGGTTCCGTCCGCGGGTGCTCTGAAGCCCCCCTTTCCGGACACGGCCTGCGGCCTCAGCCCGACATCTCGCAGGAAAGGCCTGTCAGCACAAGCCGGCCACCTGCCGACCGGCCCATTGCTTCACGGTCGAGTGGCCCCCCGAAGTCACGCGCATCGGGAGTCCGCTCCTGTTCCGCCTCCCCGCAACCTGGAGCCTGTGCTCACCACGATCACAGAGGACGAGGAAGCGTCTGCTCCTGAACCGCTCCGAATGGACAAGAACGACCGGATAGTGATCTTGGCCGGATTGGCTATCGCGGGGATGGCCTTTGCCGTTCCCTTGGTAAGAAACACCTTCCGGACGCTGATGATTCTCGTCCACGAAATGGGGCAAATGATCGCCGGATGGGCGTACGGGTATCCTTCCCTGCCGGCGTTCGATCTGGCTTACGGCGGCGGCCTGACCATACACATCCAGCGGTCAATGCTTCTGGTGGGTGTCGTGCTGGGGTCGTTGATCGTGTTGGGTTTCGTATACAGGAGAACCCCTCGCGCTCCGGTCTTCCTGGGTGTAGTGGCCGCAGTGTACGCAATAACCGCGTTCACGGATTGGCATCAGGTGATAATCCTGTTCATGGGACACGGTACCGAGCTTCTCATCGGAGGAGTATTCATTTACCGAGCCTTGAGCGGTGCGGCTGTAGTGCATTCCATAGAGCGCCCCCTTTATGCGGCGATCTGCTTCTTCATCGTCTTTTCGGATTTCGTTTTCGCTTGGAGTTTAGTGACAAGCGCGTTTCAGCGCGCCGTTTACCAGGAAGCCAAGGGAGGCGGCCACTGGATGGATTTCAGTCGAATCGCGGAGGAGTATTTGCACACGGATCTCTCCGCTGTGGCCCTGGTCTTTTTTCTCTGCTGTTTTCTGCCGATCATCCTTGGATATCTGGCTTTCAGATACCAGGAATACCTCCGGGCCGGAGTCCGAAAGCTTGCCGCACAGGAGAATCGGCGATGAATTCGTTCCCACAGATCGGCATGACACCCGCCCTACATCTGTTGCCAAGCCCATGTGGCGCAGGCTTTCCAGCCTGCGGCTCTGCCCTCCGTCTCTGGGGGGCAGTCTGGTAGGACGCGCATCTTGCCCGTCATCCGTCCAATGACCGGCAAGATGCCGGTCCTACTCTTGGATGCGGCAGGCCGGCACTCAAACAACGCCGCGAATCGGCAGGAGGCATGTTCTCCAGGACCATGCGTCAGGGCCAATTTGTCGCAGCAACTCGATTTTCGGGTCAAACCTCCTGTTCCTTCGGAACCCGGACGCAGTAGCGTCCGGGCTACCCGCTTGCCCCACAGGAGTGAATGCCAATTGGCTTTCAGCGGGTGGTAGGACAGGCGGCTCGCCTGTCATTCCTTTCGAGCCTCGACCGCGACGAATCACCGACGCCTGGTACCTCGGGTGGGTCGCCTGTGGTCGAAATCACAGGCCGGCGGCCTGTGCTACCAGCCTTCTCCCCGGCCCTCCCCGTGGACGGGGAGGGAGTGCTTGTCCCAGCGTTCATGGGGGGACAACGGGGGGCTCTCTTGGCGGCCGTGAAGAGGCATTACCGGTTGATCGCTCATCAGCATGAGGATCCGGGATTGGGGCCCATCCGACAGGGCCGGTCCTTATCAAGGGGAGCATCGTGCCAACAGATCTGCGCGGGCTTGAAGCCTGTTCTGAACCAGATCTCCGAAATTGGAAGCCGACGGGTCGGCGTCAGCCACCCGTTCCGTCCAAAACGCGAAAGTGGTTGCCTGGTCAAACACGGAAGCCTCACCGTGTCCGCCAAGCGCCGCTTTAAGGTTGGCTTTTGCTTGAGCATACGCGTCCGCGCGTCTCGACTTGTCTCCCAATGACTTGGCTGTGTCCATCTCGGCAACGAAAGACTGTATCGCCTTGCACACAGCGGGAGGAAGGCTCCTCAAAGGTGAAGCCGGAGCTTTTACCGATTGCCCCATAATCGGAGTTGATGCCGCAGCCAAGAAGGCCAAGAAGGCAGCCGTGATCATTAATGTTCGTCCCATTGGACTTCCTCTTGCATCTTGGGATGTCTCAAGACCGCTTTCCCGACGAGGTTTTTCCTACCCTGCCGGCTCAGACGGGTTTGCTCCAGGTTCAGTTCTCCCATTCCGTGTCAGTTTCTGCATAAGAACGTACATGGGAGGCGTGAAGAAAATTCCGAGCAGAGTCACGCCGAGCATCCCACTGAAAACCGCGGTCCCCAACGATTGCCTGCTTGCCGCTCCTGCGCCCGTGGCAATGACCAGGGGCGAAACTCCGGCGATAAAGGCCAGAGATGTCATAAGGATGGGCCTCAGACGCAATCTGGCGCCTTCCACTGCTGCTTCGATCACACTCTTGCCTTCTTTTCGGCCGTCTCTGGCAAACTCCACGATCAGGATGGCATTCTTCGCTGCCAGGCCCACCAGAAGAACCAGCCCAATCTGAGTGTACAGGTTGTTGTCCATGCCTCGGGACAACAAACCTATGGCAGCCCCAAGCACGGCCAGAGGGACGATCATGACGACGGATATGGGATCAAACCAGCTCTCGTACTGCGCCGCCAGAATGAGCACCACCACCAGGACCGCCAAGCCGAGCACTATGCCTACCTGACCGCCGGCTTTCTTCTCCTGGTATGCCATTCCGGTCCATTCGAATCCCAGCCCCTGTGGTAGCGTCTTGCCCGCGAGTTCCTCCATGGCGTAAATGGCTTGGCCCGTGCTGAAGCCGGCCGCAGCCTCTCCTGCGACCCTTCCTGCAGGGAACATGTTGTATCGGTCGATCCGTTGGGGTCCCACGGTTTTTTTAGTTTCTATGAGCGTGCCCAAGGGAACCATCTTCCCGGAAAGATTCTTCACCTCAAGCTTGCCGATATCCGGAGCTGCCGCGCGGTATTGGCTGTCAGCCTGAACACGAACCTGCCAGACTCGGCCGAATTCATTGAAATCGTTAACATACGTCGACCCCAGATAAGCTTGAAGCGTGTCAAAGACCGACTGGAGCGGAACTCTGAGGTTGAAGGCCTTCACCCGGTCAATGTCCGCAAAAATCATCGGAGAACTGGCTCTGAAAGAAGAGTTCACCGCGTGCAGGTCCGACCGCTCGTTTCCGGCACTTACCATCTCGGAAACCGATTGACCGAGAACCGGCAATCCTCGTCCCTGGCGGTCCTCGAGGTACATCTCAATTCCGGCGCTGTTTCCCACGCCCTGAATGGGAGGAAGCGAAAAGGGGACCACTATGGCTTCCTGTATCTTGGAGAACTTCCTGAAAAGCTCCTCCATAATGACTGTCTTGCTCCGACCTTCCTTGAGTCGCTTATCCCATGGCTCGAGGGCTGCGAACCCCCCTCCCAGAGTCGGCAAAGCCCCGTCGATGATGGACCAACCAGGAAGCACGGAAATGTCAGCGACCCCTTTCGTGTTCCTGACAATCTCGCCGACCCTTTCCATGACCTCTGCGGTCCTTGCCAGGGAAGCTCCATCCGGCAATTGCGCCTGGATCATGATCAACCCGTCGTCCTCCTCGGGGAAAAAGCCTGTGGGAATCCGTGCAAATCCGAGATAGGTGAGTCCCACCAAGCATCCGAGGAGCAACAGCATCAATACCGACCGTCGAACCAGCAGGGAAACAGTGATGGTGAAACGGCTCGTAAGTGCGTCGAACGCGGTGTTGAACCATCTGAAGAAAAAGAACTTCGTCTCGTGGTGCGGCCGAAGCAGCAGCGCGCAGAGGGCCGGGCTCAAGGTCAGTGCATTAATCGCGCTGAACAGCGTTGTCACTGCAATGGTTACCGAAAACTGTCTGTAGATCTTTCCCGCGATGCCCGGCAGAAACGCAGCAGGTAGGAAAACGGCCATGAGCACAAGAGTGATTCCGATGATCGCTCCAGTGATTTCGTTCATTGCGCGTATCGCCGCGTCCTTTGGTGACAGTCCGCGCACTGCCATATTGCGGTGCACGTTTTCCACCACCACAATGGCATCGTCCACCACAATGCCTATGGCGAGCACCATTCCAAAGAGGGTCACCATATTGATGGAAAAACCCATGAGAGACATCACGGCAAACGTTCCGATCAGAGAAACGGGAATGGTCACCGCAGGGATCACCGTTGCCCGCCAGTCCTGAAGGAATATGAACACCCCGATGAAAACAAGCACGAACGCTTCCAAAAGCGTCCACACCACCTCAAGAATGG
>DYLG01000177.1:4637-8683 GCA_020722215.1 Desulfomonile tiedjei | reverse complement strand
ATCGATGTGGATTTTCATGTGCCGGCTGCGCCCTGCCCGGTTGAGTATAAATGGTCAGCTTACAGCGCCTTACCGTTTCAAGTCAACAAAAAAGTCCGGCCGGTATCAAGAGGAGTCGCCGCATTGAAAAATGTAAAGTGATTACGAGTCGATGTACGGGGCATACCCCTGAATCATCGCGATTTGATCAACGGGCGGGGGGCTTCACCCACCCCCTCTCAAGGGGCCAGAGACTAAAATGCCCACGATCCCAAATCAGTATGAAAAGCGCGACCAGGATGAGGCTAGAATCCCTCATCAATGTCAGCGCAGTTATTCTCCCCTCCGACGAGGGATTAGTTGAGAAGCAGCCGCAATTTATATCCAGACCTGTCGCGTAGGCATAGGACAGGGCAACGATGAACACGGCCATCATACCGGTTACCACCAAAGCGGAAGGCCTGTTCTGGATGCCGAGTATGAGAAAAGCGCCGACTATAATCTCAATCCAGGGCAGCACTATGGCAATAAAATTGCTCCAGTGGGCGGGGATCATCTGATAGTTTCTGACGGCCTCGGCAAAATCTGCCGGATCCATGATCTTGTGAATACTTGCATATATGAAGATTCCGCCTGTGAGGAGTCTCGCAAGCAATACCAAGTACTTCATCACAGTCTCTCCCACTGGTCGCTTGCCGGAGCTGCCGGCCGATTCGGAAGCCCCGCGTGCCTCTCGGGCAGCCGCGTCTTGACACAAGAGACTTCTTTAACCCGTTGACCCATTGAAATCAAGAGGGCAGAGGATCGATGCCGCACGTCCTCTGCCGTTGCGTTCCCAAAGGCTCTATTCGTTTTTCCATTCAGGTTTGCGCTTTGCGATGAACGCGTTGATACCCTCATTGGCATCGTGGGATTCCATAAGTTCCTTGAGGTACAGGCCTTCCATTCTGGGCAGGTCCTCCAGAACCCTGCGGAAGAAGTTCATGCGCACTGCCTTGTTGGCGATGCGAAGGCTGGAAGCGCTCTTTGGAAGAATGTGCTGCGCAATCCACTTGTCGGCAGCCTCCCACGCGTCCTGGCCCTCTTCGGAAATCCTGGCAAGACCGATGCGTAGGGCCTCAGCCGCGTCGACGGATCTTCCGGTGAGAGCCAGATCGTCCGCATAGCTCTGGCCGACCTTCAGGGAAAGCATCACTGAGGCCGGCGGCGGAAAGACCCCCAGGACGATTTCAGGCTGGCCGAACCTAGCGGTCGCGTCGGCAAATATGAAATTGCAGAACAGGGCCAGTTCCATCCCGCCGCCGAGACATTGACCCCTCACAACCGCCATGGTGGGAACCGCAAGGCGGATCAGCTTGAAAAACATCTCGTGGAAGGCCTTGAGCATCATTGCAGCATTCTCTTTTGTGTGTTCCGGAACGCTTGCCCCGAACGAGAAGTGCTTGCCCTCCCCTTCGAACACGAGCAGTTTCAATTCCTTGTGGTTGAGCAGGTCATCCAAGACCGCATTGATCTCTCCAAGCATCGCGGCTTCGAGCACATTTGCCTTGGGCGAGTTCAGTATTATCTTCTGAACCGCGCCCTCCTGATACGTCTCGGATCTTATCAGCTTGTATTCCATAATGTTCATACCCCCTAACGTCAGAGCCCCCACGACTGAAGCCGGGAGGGCTCTGTTTTCTCACACGAGCGGTTTGGTGCGGACTACTCTTTCGGTGAGGCCAGCACTTCGGCGAAGGTCTCCAAATCCGCCGGAGCAGCCTGTGCGATCTTCTGGCGCCACTTGATGAAGTCTATCACGTCGGAGCCGGTGATCTTCTTGGTGTTGAATGCGTTGAAGCCCAGGAAGGCCTCATATCCCATGTTGGCCATCAGCCAATGCCGGTTGGCGAGCTTAGTTTGATCCCAGAAGAATTTCTTCTTCGCGCGGATGCCGTCGATGGCTTTGATGAGGCAGCCGGGAAACAGGTTGGCAAAGGTCCAGATTATCCGGTTGACTTCCTTGTCCAGCAGCTCGAAGTCGGTCGGAAGGTCTTTCATCATCGCCTTGGCTTGTTTTGCCTCTTCGCCCGCCTTGAACTCCCCGTACACGATTTCGCCGTCCCTGACGTATGTGTCGGTGATGATCATGGGGTTGCGTACGAACTTGTCACCCTGTTTGAGCACGGGCACAACCTTGGAGATGAGGTTCTTGGCCTTCATCTTGTACGCGCTCCAAAACTCGCAGCTCACGCAGTTCCACATGGCGTCTTCCATGCTGAGGAACCAGGGCAGGAAGTCCGTGGATCCGCCGTCGGGGCTGGAACCATGTCGCGCCCCTGCCTGTCCGAATATCGCCAGGTCGCTGGCAACAGCGAGATCACAGGCCATGCCGATCTCCTGGCCGCCGGCTACCCTCATGCCGTTGACTCGACATATGACAGGTTTCTTGCAGTTCAGGATGGAATCCACCATGCCGTTGAAGAGATCCATGTATTCGCCGTACTCGTGCGGCCGCTTGGAGTAGTATTCAGCATACTCCTTGGTGTTTCCGCCCGTGCAGAAAGCCCTGTCGCCGGCGCCGGTGAACACTGCCGCGACGACGGTGCGGTCCTGGCTTGCCGCTGAGAATCCTGCTATCACTCCTTTGACCATTTCGGTGGTGTAGGAGTTGTACTGATTGGGATTGTTCAGACGAATCCAGGATACGTACAGTCCTTCGATCGCATTTCCCTTCAGGTCGGTGAGAGGTCGTTTCTCGTACACCGTGCACGGGGCTTCGGTTCCCCAGTGCTCCGAGCCCATGAGAATATGGTCCTTGGCAGACTCATCACGGGGCAGCCACTCTAGTGTCATGTTATCTTCCTCCTTGCGTTCATTACATGATTAACCGGGGTCTCCTTCGCAGGAGACTCTTGGTGAGGGATACGAAAGAATGGGGTCTTTCCCTCCCACAATGTGTGTGTCAAATCACAGGCGGGGAAGCGGCAGGATTGCGACCTCCCTAAACACGGAATCATCCCCGAACAGCGTTGGCATTCTCGGGCGGGAGCAGACACGCCGGTCTGCCCCCACCCTCGGGTCGGCAGCCCATTACAATGCTTATTTCGGCACAGACCTGAAGCTACTTCACTGGCTCAAAAGCAAAGAACACTCTCGGGATCTCTTTCACGTCCCTGCCCATCTCTTGGGGCACCGGTTCCACGTCGAAAACGGCCAGCTTCACCTTGTCCCCCGGTTTGAGTTCCCCTTGGTTGCAATTGACGATTCGTACGAAGAAGGTCTTCTTGCCTCCGAGATCGACCAGGGCGTGAACCAGTGGCGGCTTGCCGAACCCGAGAGGTACGCCCACCACTTCCTCGGTGAGTTCGATAACGGTTCCGATGGTGGGCCATTCCACCCACTGCATGTTGACGGACCAGCACTCGGGACAGAGAACTCTCGGTGGGAATGGCTCGGCGCCGCAGTCCGCGCACCTTGTAGTGGTGAACTTGCCCGCTCTCAGATTCTCATAGAATGGATAAACCTGGTTAAACTCCTTGGACTGTTGTGGGTACAGATCCATGGTGACCATGTACTTGCCGTCGAGTATGGATATTCCTGGTGTTGTCATACGGGCTCCCTCCCATAGATCAGGACTGTATGCGCTGCAATGAATCCGCTGAGGTTGTGGGTCAGCCCGACGGAAGCCCCCTCCACTTGCCGGACGGCGTCACCACGGAGCTGTTTTACCACTTCGATGGCCTGACGGATGCCGGTGCCTCCGAACGGATGACCACACCCGAGAAGACCGCCGTCGGTGTTGGTGGGAATTCGGCCGCCAAAGTCGTTCTGGCCGTCGGCCACGAACCGGCCGCCTTCGCCCTTCTCGCAAAAACCGAGGTCTTCCATCTCGATGATCTCGGAAATGGTGAAGCAATCGTGAGTCATTGCCACATCAACGTCTTTGGGCGCCACTTTCGCCTTGCGATAGGCTTCCTGCCCTGCGATTTTGAGTGCCTCCCACGTGGTCCAGTTGGGCATATTCGCCGACATGTTGTTGAGCGTGGCCTGTCCCGTGCCTCTGACATATACAAGCGGCTTGTCGG
>DYLG01000177.1:0-4627 GCA_020722215.1 Desulfomonile tiedjei | reverse complement strand
TGAGCTGCTTCGCTTTCTCTTCCTCCGCCAGTACAACAGCGGCCGCACCGTCCGTGATGGGGCAGCAGTCGAAAAGAGTGAGCGGCTCGACAATGGGGCGAGCGCTCATCGCTTCTTCCATTGTTATTGCTTTTCGGAACTGCGCGCAAGGGTTGTTAACCGCGTTCCTGCGGTTCTTCACCGATACGGTGGCCAGGTGCTCCTTAACAGTGCCGTACTGCTTCATGTGTTGCTTTGCCACCATGGCAAACACTGGAGGCGGAAGCCCCAGACCGTGGGCGCCGTCCCAGTCGTGGTCCACCGAGGCCAGTTCGCTGTAGAAAACCTCCCATTTCTGTGGGGTGTAAAGCTTCTCCCCCCCTGCAACCATTACCACATCGGCCTGTCCGGATTTTATCAAGCCGAATGCCAAAATGATTGCTGAGCTGCCGCTGGCGCAGAGCAGTTCCACCCGTGCGCAGATGCTTCTGGGCTTTATTCCCAGGTATTCGGCGACGAGGGGCGCCAAATGGGTCTGATACGACGTTCTCTCGGTGTACGCGGACGCGACGAGCAGGCCGTCGATGTCTTTAGGTCTCAGGTTGGGATTGTCCTCACAGCAGGCCCTGGTTGCTTCCTGAAAGAAGTCCCGTTGGCTTCCCTCACGGACCCCCCACTTGGACATGCCTCCTGCAATTACGCACACGTTTCGTTCCATACTTGCCTTCCTCCGATCAAGGTTTCGGATACCGTATGAGATGTAGCGCCGGCCACAATATCTTCGGGAACGCAGATGATCAACTTTCGACAAACGTCATTGGCCGGGAAGTCAACCCATTCCAAATTTACAGGCTTTGTCTCCCCAACGCAACCACTTTTTCGCCGGACTGAAAAACCGGAGACTAGCTCCCGCGTAATGTCCGGACCGAAAGTTCTCATCTAAAACAGTCATTCCAAATTGTTATGTATCCTGGCAGTCGGCCTGACAGGCCATGCTCCGCGCTGGTCGGCTTTTCTATCCTGAAGTCCCGCGGGGAGGGGCGAATCTTATCTCAATTTCTTCCGCGGCAAGAATATGGACAAGACACCCCAAAGCTTCCATCGTTGGCTGGGGAGTTGCACGCTAAGGCAGGCGTATCAGATGTCCAAATCCCGAACCTCGCGGGCGTGGGTCTTGATGAAGGTGAATCGCTTTCTCACGTCTTTTCCCATGAGGGTGTCGAACACATCATCCGCGGTGGCCTCGTTTTCGATGCCAACTTTGAGCATGCGCCGCGTCGCGGGGTCCATCGTGGTGGACTTGAGTGTCTGTGCATCCATTTCGCCAAGCCCTTTGAAGCGCTGGATGTCCACTTCCTTTCCATTGAGGCCCTTGAGCGCCCTGTTCTTTTCCTCATCCGAGAAGACATACTGAGTTCGGGCCTTCTTGCCGGATCCTATGCTCAGCCTGTACAGGGGCGGCACTGCCAGGTACAGATGCCCGCGGTGAATCAGCTCGGGAAGAAAACGATAGAAGAACGTGAGGAGTAAGGTGGCGATATGATGGCCGTCAACGTCCGCGTCCGTATTGATAATGATCTTGCCGTACCTGAGTCGGGAGTAGTCGAACTGTTTTCCCATGCCGGTGCCGAGGCTCTGAACCAGGCTCTGAATCTCCTTGTTGGCCTTGAGCTTATCCGCTGATGCCTGTTCTACGTTGAGGATCTTGCCCCTCAGCGGCAATATGGCCTGGAAACGCCTGTCCCTGGCTTGCTTGGATGAACCGCCCGCACTGTCGCCCTCGACTATGAACAGCTCCGACCCATCCCTTGAACTGATGGAGCAGTCGGCGAGTTTTCCGGGAAGAGTAAGTCGGCGCGTCGCCGCCTTCCGGGTCACCTCGTCTCTCGCGGCCCGCGAAGCGGTCCTGGCCTGTGCCGCAAGAACCACCCTGGACATTATGGCTCCGGCCTGCGTCGGGTTCTGGTGAAGCCATGTCTCAAACGCGTTGCGCACCAAGGGTTCCACCTGGGACGCCTCACGGCTGTTCAGCCTCTCCTTGGTCTGGCCTTGAAACTCGAGGTTTCCCTGGAGATAAACCGAGATTACCGCGACGAGACCCTCTCGAACGTCCTCGGCAGATACACTCTTAATGCCTTTGGGAAGGCCGTTTCGTTTCTCGATATATGTCCTTACCGCTTTGGTAATGCCGCTTCGGAATGCCGCGTCGTGAGTGCCTCCAGCAGGTGTGGGAATGGAGTTGACGAAGGAGAGAATGCGACCGGACGTCTCCTCGGTCCACGCCATTGCAAGCTCAAGGCGCAGCCCGTTCTCGCACCTGAAATGGAAGGGCTGAGCATCAATCATGGGAGCCTGTCCAGCGAGTTTCGTCAGGAAGTCAGTTATCCCGCCGGGGTAAACAAAGGTCTCCAAGGAATCATCCGACTCATCCTTCATCACGATTTCGAGACCGGCGATAAGAAAGGCTTTTGTCTCAAGACGTTCCCTGATTTTGTCCTTGGAGAAGCTGATGTCGGGGAAAATCTCCGGATCGGGTCTGAACGTGACCTTGGTACCGGATCTCTCGGCCTCGCCAAGGTTCTTGAGCTTCGACGAGGGAATACCCCGGCTGAAGGTTTGCGAGTAAACACGACCGCCGCGCATGACCGCCACCACAAGCTCTTCACTGAGGGCGTTGACGACTGCCGCGCCCACACCATGGAGGCCGCCTGCAACCTTGTACGCGTAGTCGTCGAATTTTCCGCCCGCGTGGAGGTTACACAAGATGGTTTCCACCGTGTTCTTGCCGGTGGCAGGATGTTTCTCCACAGGGATGCCCCGACCGTTGTCGTCAACCGAAATGCTTCCGTCCGCGCGTATCGTCAGCTCAATACGGGTGCAGTAACCGTTCAGAGCCTCATCCACCGCGTTGTCCAGGATCTCCCATACCAACTGGTGCAGTCCGTCGCTTCCGGTGCCGCCGATGTACATTCCGGGCCGTTTGCGGACCGCTTCGAGGCCCTTGAGAACCTGAATGTCCTTTACCGTGTAGGATGCGCTCATCTTCCTTGCCCCTGATCCTTGGTCGGGCACGTCAGTTCCACTATGCCTGGACAGAGTTTCTTGCCCACAGTCGCCCGATTGGCAACGGACGATTGATCGATTTCAATCACCTTTTCCTTTCCTGTGGAGGGCTTCACAGTGAGGCGGTCGGTCATGTTGACCATCTCCATGGACACGATGGAAGAGCCCGCCTTGAGGCCTATCATGCGAACTCCCTGTGCGGGACCGTTCATAATAGGCACGCTTTCCGCCGGAAAAACGAGCAGGTGACCGGAAGACGCGGCCACGGCGAGGTATTGGCTCGTTTCCGGCTTCACAGTCAGCACTTCATCACCGGGCCCGAGGTTGACCAGCTTTCGACCGCCTCGTTTGCTCGGCTCTCTCAGGATTTCGTAATCAAAACGAAAACCCTTTCCGTGGCGGGTTATGACAACAGCTTTCTTTACTTCTTCGGTGGACGGCGTTTCCGGCTGTTCTACCGCCGGCCCGATGCGCGCGAACAGCAAGGTCTGCCGTGAATCGTCAGCGACTTCCTCAATCCTGGACGCGGACTCCATGCCGGGTGCCAAGCCCGGACCTGATGTCTTTGCAGGGTCCGGAGCGATGAAAGACACCACGAATTCTCCGTCCCCCATGTTCAGCAGAGTACCCACAGGCTCCCCGAAGCCTGCGGTCGCCGGAATGTCAATGACCCTGACCACATAGACCTTTCCCAGATTGGAAAACAGAGCCACGGTCTTCTCGGTGTTGGTTCGCGCCAGGGCAAGGAGACTGTCGCCCTCCCGGAACTTCAGGGAGGAGAGGTCTTCCACCTCGGTTTTCATGCGGCGGATCCATCCCTGGGTTGACAGGATCACGCTAACGTCTTCGTGCTCCACGAACTCGTCCGGATCGAACTCGAGGACCGCGGCTTCACGGTCTGCCACCAGGTTTGTTCTCCGGGGGTCGCCGAACCTCTTGTCCGTGTCGGACAGTTCCTTGTCAATGATCTTCCACAGGCGCTCGGGGCTTGCAAGATCCTTTGAGATCTCGGCCGCCTCCCTCCTCTTGGCTGCCAACTCGTCCAGGAGCTTGCCCATCTCGATGCTCACCAGGCGATACAACCGCATTTCGAGTATCGCATCCACCTGAGACTTGTCCAGGGAGAAGGCGTCCGTCAAGCCTTGCTCGGCTTCGCTTCTGCTCCGTGCGCGCCGAATTATGCCAAGAGCCTTGTCCAGGTCCTGGAAGAGTATCTCGAACCCTTCCAACACGTGGATACGCTTTTCAAGGAGGGCCAGGGTGTGCTGGAGTCTGAGGACTGTTCTCTCGTACCTGAATTGGAGAAAATGACGAATTATGGCCGCGAGACCGAGCCTCTCGGGGACTCCCTGGGGGCTAATGGCAATGAAATTGAGCGGGAAATTGATCTGTACATCTGTGTGCTTGCACAGGAAGGCCATGATAGACTCGGGCCGGACATCTCCTCCCTTGAGTTCGAGGACGATTCTCACCTTATCGGTGCTCTCGTCGCGTACGTCCTGGACCTGTCTGAGTTTCTTGTCCTTGACAAGGCCGGCGATTCGCTCGATCAAACGGGACTTGTTAACCGAATAGGGAATGGAGG
>DYLG01000176.1 GCA_020722215.1 Desulfomonile tiedjei | reverse complement strand
GCGAATGCCGCCGGTCCACTCGAACAGGTTGATTAGATGGTACCCTTCTTGAGATGAGCCGCGCATTTTGCGTCTCCTGTGGAGGTTGTTTAACCCTGTGTGTTTTGGAAGAGGTGAGATTGCACGGGAGGAATTTTTGTCACCACGAAGACATGAAGGCCTTTCTTCCCGGACGAATCCCGCGCCCCGCGGGACGGTTCCCGTTGGTCGCCGCACCCTACGGGATCTCCAATCATTGCCTGCCGGCATCCGAACAGGTCCGGGCGGCAGGAGGCATATTCGCCTCTCCGTCGTGCCTCTCCAAATGACCTTTTCTTCCCCCGCGTACGGGATGCACGGATTTTGGACGGGCAGGTTTGAAACCTGCCCCTACCGACAAATCCGAAATTTCTCTTGGCAACGACTGTGGTTGGGACAGGTGTAAACAGAGCTTATCGAGCCGTCGGATGCAGCTCGCATTTTGGAAAGGCAAATCCGGCGAGCGCGGTTGACACGATTTCGCCGCGAAGTCTTGGCGTCCTTGGTGGTTTGGTGGACGGATCCGTTCTGTCCGGCGGCACTGCGGTTCGTTTCACCTGTAAGACCTGAGCGACAGTCTGGGCGGGTCGGCTTCTCCGAGGAGCGCTTGTTTCTCCATTTCGTAGAGTCGCGCGTATTCGTTGAACTTCACGTCCGCTCCGGGAGCGTGGCGATCCCGCAAGAAAGCCTGCTTCAGCACGTAATACACGAACACCATGTCGTGGGCTTTCGGTATGGGCGGATTGGGATTTGCCGAGGAGCAGGTGATATCTTCGGGCAAGTATGAATAGTAAATGCAATAACCGGACCGGAGATTCGTTTGTGGCGGCGGCCACACATAAACGCTATCGTTTTGCACCACATAGTATTCCGGTGTTCCGGGCGTGTTCGATCCGGTTTTCAATTCCTGGTACGCCTCGAACCCGGGCAAAGCAGTCATGGGATGGACCTGTCCGCTGAAGTGAATCTGATGGAGGTCTTGATAGTCGGGAAGGTTCATCAAAAGATCGATTCGGTTCTGACCCGAAGCAGCGCTGATCCACGCTTCCCTGCGCCAGTAGCCCGCTTGGGCCAAATCCTGCCTGCAACGGTTTATGGACCGGAGTATGAAATCGTCGGAGATGAACCCTCCTGTCGATTCGTTGAACAGGTCCCTAACGGTGTCCACGATCTTGCCCGTCCTGCCTGCACAGGCCGACACAGTGGCTTCCGCAGCGGACATGCTCAGCCACAGATCGAACACCTTTATCGGGTCCGGGTCTTCATTATCGGACGCGGAAATTCGCTTCATAGTGAGGCAAAGCAAGTCTCCCGCGGATATTGCCGTGTCGCTTATGCGTCCCGCGTGCGAAGCGCCGGTGATGTCGAAGCTCCTTGCCGTAAGCAGATCCTCTACCGCGGACGATTCGCATTCCGAAGCAAACGTCTCCGATTCGGCCTGCTCGTCGGTTTGATGGGCTCCGGGCCGCAGGAGCAGTGTTGTAACCTGCCACTTGTGCTTCTTTGTCGCGGAACTGGTGGATTCCCTGATGTTAAGCGAGAAATTAGCGCCTGCAAGGTAGTTTTCCGGTACTCTCACCGAGAAACGGGCTTCATCGTTCACATCCCAGGATGTGTACGCGGCCTGGGACACCGCATCGTACCCGTTGCATGGAACGGCTCCGGAGCTTGGCAACAGGGTGCTCACGTCTATTTCGATCATCGTCGGTTCCCGGTATTGCAGTTACGTTAGGTATTGACCGATTTGTCGGTACGGGCGGGTTTCAAACCCGCCCGCATCGCCGATCCATTCGGACGGGATTTTCGGCGAACCATATATGGTGTGCCAATCAGGCGAGTTCCTTGTCACCCATACGAAGGAAGATGAAGAGGAGAGGGACCAGCAGGCTTTCCAGCTTTGTTCCGGTCTCGAGGTCTACCAGTCCTGCCGAAGTTGCGATCGCAACAAGGAAAGCAACCCCTGAGGTGATAATCGTTTTCGAGAGAAACCACGGTTTTGTGTCGGACATGATGACTCCTTTCTGTGGTGGTGGGGTGCAGGAGTTCTCCGGGGAGACCCCCGCCTGTGAATAACATTCGATTTCTTCGTTTCTCGCGAAGAAAACGTGAAAAATGTGCACGAAACCGCAATGATTCCTGTTCATTAAGGGCGACCGCCGGTCGCCGGTACAGCATCCTTGGTGTGTTGGCGCCTTGGTGGTTAATTCTTCTTCTTGGTTGCGGCCGGAGGTCGCGTCGTGGAGAAAGGGCTCTGTCGCTAACGCTTGTGTCCTGCCAATGACCGGCAAGATGCCGGTCCTACCGTTTGTTTTCCGGTTCTTCCCACCATTGCTTCATGTATTGGTATTTTTGTTGCCTATGGTGGTTCTGCAACAATTCGAGAAACAGATAATCGTTTGACGTGAGTTGCTTCGATCCCGGCTCGTCTGAGCGGCGATGCTCGGGAATCCGTTCCGGCCGTCTTATGATTCGTCTCATGTGTAGCTCACTCCCAGCGCTGCTGCATGTATTCTCATGTCCTTGCCGTTATGCGAGGTAATCTTCAAGCGCATGGTCTTATCAGAGCGCGGCGTGAGACCGCTAATGTCCCCACGCACGAAGTCGTGCTCTTCGATTTGTCTGAATCTCGCCAGACCCGAGATCTGTTCGTAGTTGGCGCCGTCGTCCATGGAAACGTAGGCTCTCAGGTCGGTATCGAGGGTGATTTCATCCACGGGTCCTATATCGAGGACGCAATATGCATCGTTCGGATCGTTTTCGGATGCTTCCCAGGCCGAAAGAACGAGCACAATGTCTTCTCCCGCATGCGAATAGGTGATGACATATTTATCAAGGGCCGGCACGGCTCCTCCGCTTGCTGCGCTCATTCCGACCGCAAAATCGAGGGATTGCACGGTTCCGGGAACAAACCCGCCCGTTCCGCTCTGAGACTCCCAATCTGCACTGCTCATCCCGGACATTTGAGCGGCATTCCATTGATTGCCGCTGACTGCAAACCCGGAAGCGAGCACCGTCAGCAGGTCATTGGACGCGCCGCTTGCCCAGGTTCCTGAAGAGTCGTTGTTGTATTGCCATTGGGCGCCGGACAGCCGGGCAATGTCGATCCATTGGGAATTTTTGTATACCTTGAAGGTAGTTCCCTCATCGAAGCTCACCGCATGGTAAACGGCTCCTGAGCCGGACTGAACGGGGACAACGCTCTCGATATGGCTCCAGCCGCTCGTGTCAACCCTGGAGCCCGAAACGGTATGTGCCGCGTACAGTCCCGGAGGCGTTCTGAGAGCACGCACTTCCAGTTTATTGAACGCTAATAGCGCGTCGGTGTCGGTGGAGTATCCGGAGGGAAACCCCGAGGTGTTGTAGCTGTCCGTGCCGGACCTACTGTATGCAGTGTACCCGGCCACGGTTTTCTTTCGGAACCGGTCCTTCGCAGAGTTGCTTCCTACGTCTCCAATGAGCAGGTAGTCCTTGGTCTTATCGATGGTGAAGACGCTCCAGTCGCTGAATCTCGTTTCGCCGGGAAGCACTTCACAGCCGCCGGAGCCCGAGAAAAGCAGTTCCGTGGGAACCGCGGTCCCATTGGGCCCCGAGGCGCGTTCCACAATGGCCACGTGATGCAACAAGCTTGACTCGGAGCCCGGGCCTTGGACCCGCACCCGGACCTCGGCTCCGTTCATGTCGAACACAGAGGAGGGGATTGCTATCCTGAAAGACCAGTCTTCTTTGTCGTTCCACGCATCGGACATTGTTTCGTTTAGCGGAATGGAATATACATAATCGCGGTTCACCTGCAACCGGCCGGAATCCACCTTCAGGCCGCTGATTCGCGAGACCGCCGCGCCGCTGTGCGCGGATGACAAGACGACTTCCCCGATTCCGTCGCCGCTGTTTGTTATCTTAACGATAGTGAAGTCGCCGTCGGGCAGGCGCACGATGCACCCTTCGTCCACTGCGGGCACAACTCCGTTGGGACCTATGCTTATGCCGCTGCCTCCGGAACCTGAAAAACGGCCGGAAGCGCCGGAGCCTTCCTGCTGCCAATGGGTGATGATGTCCCTCAGATCTTTCACGGCTATGTCATCACCCGATTGAATGTCGCATTGGCCCGAGTTGCCGCTGGACGCGGGAATCCGTGAATAGTAACTCCCGCCGGAGTCGTACACCGCAACGGTTTGTCCTGAATCCACGCCGGATTGGGTCTCAAAGTCGTCCACAGCTACGTCGCTGAAAGTAGTGTCTTCGGAATAAACATCCCATGCAATCATGATGAAGGAATTCTGAAGCCGGACTATATCCGAAAGCGTAGGCGCGGCGTCGAAGTGTGCATCTGCAAAAAGATCGGACCCGGACCATCGAAGAACCTGTCCCGACATGGGCACGGCCTGGATGACTGCAAGGCCGTTTCCCGAGGCCAGCACCAAGCCGGACAAGCCGTCGGCGTCGTCGAGCTTGCCCGAAGCATAGTCTGCCATGCCCGAAATGTCGGCCCAGTTGGGTATCTGGCCGGAGCTGAGGCCCGATACTTCGACGAAGATCACATCCTCGCCCTGGAGCGCTCCCGACACCGCAGTGAGCAGCACGCCCGAACGCCCTGACAGACTGAGCGTGTCGTCGGGTGCGTTTGCGTCGAGAGTAGTTCCATGCACAAAAATGTATGCATAGGCGTTCCCTAAACCTGATCCTGAGCCGGTTTGATCAATGCCCCAATACAAATCGGTTAAAATGTTGCTTCCCGATGCCCTCAATATGCGGCCGGAAACAGGAGACGGGACCGTAACGACAAGGCCGTCCCCTGAAGCCATTACGAAGCCGGACAAGCCGGAAACGTCATGAACAATGCCGGAGGAGTAGTCTGCCATGCCGGAGATGGCCGACCAGTTGGGGATCTGCCCCGAGGACAGGCCGGACACCTCGAACAATATGCCGTCCTGTCCGGACCCGGCGCCCGATAACGCGGTCAACTTCACCCCGGACATGCCGCTCAGATACAGTGTGTCCGTCACATGACCAGGCGTGAGGACTGTTCCATGAATGTCCAGCATTCTGTAGTCTTCGGGGGGAACTCCCGATTGGAGCACGTACTGCGTCCCGTCGAAGACCCACGTGTCGCCTGAAGACGGACTTCCGCTCAAAGGTTTTCCTTTGATATGTGTAGCGTCGCCTATTACCTGCGTCATTGTTCGGCCTCCGTCAAGGACTGTGCGGTGAATGACTTATGGATGCCGTGCTTCTGTCGGAAAACATGATTCTGCGCACAAGAGGGTAGCTGAGGCTGCAAGAATAGAAAAGCACAAGATTTTCCTGCTTGTTTGGTTTTCCAATAGAATATGGGGGACCCTCATTCGGTACGACCCGCCGCCGCCGTTACCACGCCTACAAGAGCCGAACGGACGTGCCTAGTCTTTGAAAGGTCCTTTACCCGCGCATTTTGAGTCACGCTATTGCAGGAAGACGCAATTCCGGACGAGGGCTCTACCAACGACCTGCGACTCGCATAATCAGCGCATTAGGTCTTCTTCGACCTGCTAGCCCTTGATCTCGGCTTCCCTGTCGTAAATGTCGGCACATCCAACAACGGCAGCAGCATGGGCCTAAAACCACACCTCAACGACAGACTGTATGCGTGTTCCCTTAGAAATGGGAACATCACAAGCGGAGCGCCGTTCCTGGCCCAGTCATCAACATGCTCGACCGAGAACTGGGTATCATCGACTTGAAAGACACCGACAAGCTCTATCCGCATGGCATATGGCGTCTTCGTCGGGTCCGCTTTGACCCCGGACTCCAGCCTCAACGAAACAATCAGTCTCTTGTTACTGCTATCATACGGTGAGGAGGAAATCTGTATAGAACACTCCTCCGGAACGGCGCCTACGTTCGGGTCCGGCGCCTGGTGGGATTCGATGAATAGCTCTCTTACCCCCAAGTTCACTAGTTGGATCGGGTGTGGTTTCGGGGAGCGTCCCGGTGAATTTTCTTTCATCGTAGTTCTCTCTATGCGGCAAGTTTGTACTGTTTCTTCCTGTCTTTATGGTAATGCCCAACGCGGCTTCCTCTGAAAGATACGGATTGCGACAACGTGATCCCCTTATAATCCAGGGAAACCGGACGGGTTTGTTGAGACAGTCTGACAGTGATAATCGGCAAGTTCAATAGATAATCAGCCAGATACTTCCCCCACCACAGATTGTCCGTCGCCGCAACCGTCTTGGCAAGACATTTCGCCATCTCTACGTCCTTCACCCAGAGAATCCACAAATAAGTGGTGATCGCGAAATCCCATGGATTTGAGTAGCGACCATCAATTCTCTTGCCGCACAAAGTCAGCAGTCGTTTCGTAACGGCCTTGATTTCTTTGGGCTGCATTACGTCCAACAGCGCCTGAACGGATTGTTCTTGCTTGAGTCCTCTAACAAGGGTAGAAAACCGGCTTGCCACGCCAATCGTGACTGCAAACTCGTTGCTTTCAATGGCTGCAAAAATCCCCTTCAGTTTGTTCTTGGTCATAGTCTTCTCCGATCTGTCCACACTTCGGCTATTCGTCCGTATAGGGGAGGTACGCAGTCGTGTGGATGAATCCACTCGCCATCCAAACCCCACTGGCTTAAGATAACCAAAGTCTTCGTCGCCTTCTGCAGGTCCGGCTTGATCTCGATTACGACTCCCACGTGCTCTACTTCTCCGTCCTTCTTGTACACAGCGACATCTCCGACTTGAGCACCGTAATGGAATCCACTCTTACGTAGCTATCCTCTCTCAATATGGTAGGCAAATGTTCCGGGTCGATGGATGTGCGACGACATCCGAAGACCATCCCCATGCAGTTGTAGACCGCCGTCATCGAGCGCAATTCGGCATCGGGTAAACGCTTCCGCCACATTTCGGCAGCCGCTCTTAGGCGGTCCGGTGGGTTTCCTGCCCACGTACATTCGGAATATGCCGGCCGGAACGGGTAGCCAAGGCTATGCTCCTCTTGTCGTTTGGAGCTCCGGGGTTGATAATTGTCCCTCTTCCCGTGGTAAGATCATCCATGACTTGAGCCCAATCCTCGTGCCTGTCGGTCCTATGTCTTGCGACTCCTTCCTGGCCGGTAGTTTGTCATAGGCCTCCAGGCCTTGACAACTGATTCTCGGATCACCATCCTACGGGGCGCGAAACCGGCGCCTCTCCATACCGCAGATTCGTACGCCTCACGCGCGGTGTCAAGAGAAATTAGTAGAAAAGAGCTCAAAGGATTTCCGAACTTGGTTAATCGTGGCGGAGCCGGCCCCGTTGAGATGCCTGTCGCTGCCAATCGCCGGGACATTCCATTTAGCAGTGCGCCACCGGTACGGCGTCATGGATTCGGAATCATCGCGCCAGCAACGCTTCCATAGCATCCAACACCTGATCGACGGAGATACCGCTCATGCACGGGTGACCTTCAATAGGGCAGACCTCTTTGTCCATCGCCCATTGATCGCCATTGATACATGGTCTGTCCTGGATAACAGTCATCAGTGCGGGTTCGGGGCTTCCTTCGACATGGATGGCCCTTCGGACTTTTGTGCCGGGACAGTTGCCCTGAATGTTGATAATGTTGTCTCTTTTGTATCCGAAATGCTCAAGTTTGGACCGCCCCCATAAAACTACACTGGGGACCTGAAAAGCCGCTGCCGCGTGATGAGCCATTGTGTCCACGCCGACAAGCATCGCTGCGTTTGCTATGCAAGCGAATGCCTGCCGAAGCGGGCGGCCGCAGAAGTCCACATCAATCCCGGGTACAAGGGGCTCGTCGGTTGAGCCTCGCAACTGAACCGCTCGCAGGCCCTTTTCGTGTGCCCATGCCACCACATGCGGCCACCGATCCATAGGCCAGTTCTTGTTGCCGCTGACACGATACAGGTCAAAAGTCCTCGCTGAGGACCAAGGCGCAATCGCCATGTAATCGGATCCGGCAAGTTCTTCGGGGTGGTTCTCGCCGTCAGGGTAGTATTTCGGAGTCAGGTCGTCCGGTAAAGGCAGATTGAACATTTTGCAGTATGCTTCGGCAAGGTGGCCTTTCCATTGATGCGCGGAAGCCCAGGTATAGACGGACTGCTCAAGCCTCACCGTGCGTTGTGCATCCAGCGGATGCTGAGCAATTTCATTTACGTTGGGATTGTGGCTGAGCACGGAATCCGCCCAAGGCGCATACACGGCGATGTTCCGGTCGGGATTCATCCGTCGCATGACCTCGAGCATCGGTGTGGCCATGAAGCCGTCTCCGATGGCGTGCCCCAAGTTGATATGTATTCCGGGCCGCATTGTTCTGCGCTGGGCCATGAACCTGCGGTGATCTTCAATGAATACGTCCGGATGGTATCCTCTGGCGCCGCCGTTCACTGCTCTGAGATGCCAGGCCCAGGCCCGCGGGTGAACGAAGAGCCTGGCTCCCTCCACATGGAGCCGCCAGGTTGCCTGGGTTTCGTCCCTGTGTTGGCGGAAAAGCCGGGCCTCGAATCCTCCTATTTTTTCAAGCCATGTTCGGCTGAAAAGTATGTTCGCGGTAAGGTGCTCAACAGGAACAAGGTCCTCGGTCTTGTGTTTGCACCACTGAATGTTTACCTGATCCGAAAGACCGTCTATGGTCGCGTGCATGTAGCGTTCGTCATTGATCTCGAAGGTATCTACCTCGTTGCCTGGGTGCAGAAACAGCCCTCCGCAGGCGC
>DYLG01000175.1 GCA_020722215.1 Desulfomonile tiedjei | reverse complement strand
TTTCCGGAGACCACAAAGATTCAGTGACTCTGGGGAAATCAGAGCGACACAGCCGTCACCTAGCTTGATGAGGACCCCTTTCCCGCGGAGGCTCCATTACCGACTGACGAAAACAGTGATGCTTGTTTCTGCCTAGGGGGAGTAGGGAACAAAGAGTCTTGTTCAATTCTCCCCTGATAAGAGATGTTATTCGCGCCGTTGATTGGCCAGAATCTGAATTTGCTGCCTTCGAGGTACTTCTCTTCAATCTCAAAGGCGAGCCATCTTCTGCCCGATTTCTCCGCTACATCACCCGTCACGTTGCTTCCTGCGAATGGGTCCAAGACAAGACCACCTTCATCGGTAGTGAGTTTGATAGCGAAGTCCGGTAAATTCCAAGGAAATCTAGCTGGATGGGGCTTGATACCCGCTTTGTCACAGGACTTAATATAAGAGTCGTTGGCTGTGTTGTTTCCGCATTCGATGAGATTTGAGGGAATGGCTCCTCCGTGGTTTCTGTTGAACTTCTTCGTGATCTTATGGCCGCTGGGACGCTCTTTTGCTCTGTATCCCTTCTCAAGAAGCCTTTCCATGTCCTTGCTGTACGGAGTCAGTACATTCAGATTGGTCGCTTTGGGTCTCTCTGACTTGCTCAGCCAGAAGATATACTCAACGGCGTCTTTGACCCTTTGCCTCGTCACCGTAACCCATTGAGCCGGAACGGGTAGTCGCGCCGGATTGTGCCAAAATAGCTCCTGTGCAAGAAAGAATCCTATCTCATCGACCAATCTGAGCAGAAGCCTGAACTGATATAGAGACCGAACAGGATTGCCCTTCTTGTAGCTCCCCCCGATGTTTAGAAAGAAACTCCCCTCCGGCTTCAGAATCCTATGAAATTCCCTTGCAAAGGACAGAAACCAGTCCACGTACTCTTCTTTGTCCACATTGCCGTACTCCTTCTTGAAATGAAGAGCATATGGCGGTGAAGTGAAAACCAGATCAACCGATTCATCAGGCACTTTCTTGAGAAGATCCGATGCGTCACCAAGATATGACGCACCGAGGTCTGTCTCATAAAAGGGTTGTACGTCTTTGAGCTTCACTCTTTATCCTTCGCAATCTCGTCCAAGACCTGGATTATGTCCTTTTCCCAAGGGCTTGTCTGAACGAATGGCACAGGTTGGAAGACCTTCAGCAGATCTTTGTTCTCCGGTCTCGTTTCGAGGTACTGGCTTGCTATGAAGACGAAATCCCATTTGCCCGTCTGATTGAACATGCAGACCCCCAAGAGATCGAAATAATCAACTCGATATGAACGAGTCGCAGTTCCGTCCATTGAATTCCTTGTTTTCTGAACCTCGACCTTGAATGACGGGCTTCTCTTGTAGATTCCATCTTCTCCACTCCGGAGATTCTTGCACTCCGCTCTGTAATCCCTGCCCTTATAGACAATCCTGAAATCCGGAAGGCTATCCAGATCGTTCCATTCGAAGTCCTCAATATCGCCCTTGGCTTTTCGATGCTCCAGATACTTGAAAAGATACAGCTCTGCGAGCTTCCCCTTTACATCAACCTGAGCGCGGAAGCCTTTTAAGATAGCCAGCATGATGTCGTCGGCAGGTGCATTGAACAGCTTTTCCAGATCATGCCGGTCAAGCTTGAAGAGATCCGACAGGGAGATTCCAAAGGCTCCGGCTATCTTGCAGAAAGAGTCTATAGTAGCGTTTCTCTCTCCGCGTTCAACGCCTCCGATATACGTTGGATGGAGCCCACTCCTCTCTGCGAGGGCCTCCTGAGTCCAACCGCGACCCTTTCGTAGCTCCTGTATCTTCTTGCCGATCTCTTTTTGAGTGGTAGCCATGGGCGTCTAATACCACTCAGAAAAGTCACCAGCCACAGACGATGAGTATTATTACAGACGATGAGTATTCTGTCTAGTTCTAGGCTGTTGTTGTGCAATAACACACGGTTGCAGGTGATAGCACTGCGGCAGGTCCCCCACAATCGGGAAGAAGGAATGCCGACGTGTCGGGAATGGTCTGTTTTTCCGATAGAATCTGCTGGTTCATCCGGAACGTGATCGCTAGGCGCTGCCCATATTATGCCCGATGGCATTCTATCTCCTCCGCTTTCTGCATTCCCAAGGGGTCTAGCGTAGCGGGGTCAGGCTTGACATATTTGCATTTGAGCCGGGTCTTCTCTTGTCCTCTCAAGTTCTGCCGCCAGACGGAGATTAGTTTCTTTACGCTTCCGCAGACGATTGACCGCCTGACAGAGGCTGCAAAGATCACGGCCCAATGGCATGCAGAGGTCGGTCACGGACAGGTGATCTTCATACCAAACGAGAAGGGCGATCATTGCCCGGGCTTCCAGGCAGTGCCGCTGCTTTCCGGAAAACATCCCGGCCACCGTTCCCGCCTGTCATCAGATGATAGACGGCGCCCGGATAGTGAATGCGTGCTCCGTGCCATTCCGAGCAGTTTACAACGTAAAATCCAAATATGTCAAGCCTGACGCCGGCACTGGCACAAAGGGATTGTCAGGAAATAAGGTGGGCATTCATGGTAGGAGCGGACCCACGTGTCCGCCCTCTTCGGCGCGGCGGGCCCGGCTTTGGGGCAGACACGCAGGTCTGCCCCTACCGTCGGTTCGGCAGCCGTTTGCATCGTTTGTTTCGTGACAGACCCAAATCATCGTGGGGGCCCGAAGAACCTCACCACTGCCAACAGACGGGAAGTCTTGACGCGCAAGGCCTTGTAGTTTACCGTGAAGCGGATCATCCGGACTCCAGCGCCATGGAGGGGTAAGTCAGCATTCAGCGACGGCTCAATTCCGGCATTGTGAAGAAGCGGACAGGCCGGTTACGTTATGACGACGAAGTCAACACGGCAGTCCGGACGAAAGGACCCTGTCGGCAAATGGCTAGCGGCCTCTTAAGAGATTTTCGGCTTTCCGTAAGATTGGCAGGCTGCCGTCTCTCACACGAGGCCGGCGTGCAATATTATGGAGACCTTTTGCAGTTTTCCGCCAAGTTGCAGAAGATAACGCAGTCTGTCGGCCTCAGTTTCCTCAAGCGGGGAAGGATCGTCAAGAGAAGGAAGCACTTCATACTTGGCGGCTCTTGGGACATTGAGGCCATGAACTTCGCCGAGGGCGAGTCCTGTGCTACGATGACGGACCTGTTTGTCAATTGTTGCGATTTCAGGCAGACTGACCGTTATAGGAGATTCCATGCAAGACTCGTTTGCGGCGACCCGGTGAAGCATCGAGGAGATTACCTGCGAACTGAGCACGGACTTGAGAATTACTTCCGGCGGTATTACGAGATATTTGAAGACATGAAGACAAACGGGTATAAGTCCCAGCGGGAGCTTGGCGGGAATGATCAAGAAATCGGAGTTGCCATCGGCCGGAAGGGCAATATCTTGCATTTCTGGACAGGACAGCACCGCCTGGCCATGGCGAAGATTCTGGGTCTGGAAACGGTGCCCGTTGTTGTGCACCTCGTCCATTATCGATGGCTTCTCAAGTGTGTGAAGAAGTACAAGGTGATTCCGTCTCGAGCTCTGCTCAATGGATTGAAAAGGATCGCTCAAGTTCATGGACAATGAGTTTTTGCTGCGGTGAGGACGCACGGATGTGCCAAGAGACTGTTCATCAGAAGCATAATCTTCGCAAGAAAAGCGATTCATGTTATCAGGAGTTGGCTATTGTTCTTTCTTAGCAACGTGGGAAAATATTTTGAGGGCAAGCCCCTTTTCGCAAATGCCAATATCAGCGTGCACAGAGGGGACCGCATCGGAATGGTCGGTCCCAATGGAGCGGGCAAGTCCACCATTCTGGGCATGATGGAAGGCGTGATCACGCCTGACGAAGGAGAGGTGTCCATTGAAAAGCGCATCCGGGTGGGAGTGCTGCACCAGGAATTGATCCAGGGGAATGACCGCCCCATTATCGAGGAGGTCATGGACATCTCCGACGAGCTGGCAGACATCCGGCTGAAACTGGCCGAAATCGAAACCAGGATGGAGAGTCTCTCGGAAGACAGCCCGGAAGTGGACCAGGTTCTCGAGGAACACGGACGACTTCAGCACGAATTCGAGCGATTCGGCGGGTACACCCTTGAAGCAGACGCGCAAAAGGTTCTTCAGGGCCTCGGTTTCAAACCATCCGACGCCAGGCGCCGATGGAGCGAGTTCTCCGGCGGATGGAGGATGCGAGTCGCGCTAGCGAAAATCCTGCTGGCACAGCCGGATGCCCTGCTGTTGGACGAGCCCACAAACCACCTCGATCTGGAAAGCCTGCTTTGGGTGGAGGAATACCTGTCCGGCTTTCAGGGAGCACTGGTCCTGGTGTCACACGATAGAGCTTTCCTCAACAAGCTTGTCAAAAAGACCATTGAGGTGGACCAGGGCAAAGTAACCGTGTACACGGGCAACTATGACCAGTACGAAAAGAACAAGGCCATGCAGGAGGAGGTCCAGCTCGCCGCGTACAAGAACCAGCAGGAGAAAATCAAGCGCATCAAAAAGTTCATTGATCAGCACAGGGTGAAGGCGAGAACCGCCAGTCGAGTCCAGAGCCGCCTGAAAATGATAGAGAAAATGGACAAGATTGAGCCGCCCAAGCGCAGCAGAACGGTACGGTTCTCATTTCCCCAGCCCTCCCGCACAGGCAGGCGAGTTGTAGAAATCAAAGGCCTGGTCAAGCGATACGGCCCCATTACGGTTTACGACGGGCTGGACTTCGTTCTGGAGCGCGGGGAGAGGATTGGCCTTGTAGGTCCCAACGGAGCGGGCAAGTCCACACTGCTTAAGATTATGGCCGGTGTTATTCCCTACGAAGGCGGAACGGTTCAGTATGGTCACAATGTGGAACCCGGCTATTTCGCACAACATCAGTACGAGCATCTCAACCTTGAGCGCACTGTATTGGACGAGGCCATGCCGCCGATCCCCGGCATGGCTGAAAGCGAAGTCAGAGGAGTGCTCGGAGCATTCCTGTTTTCCGGCGACGACGTGCACAAGAAGGTCCGGGTTCTCTCCGGCGGCGAGAAGAGCCGGCTTGCGCTGGCCAAGATGCTGCTTTTCCCGCCGAATGTGCTGTTGATGGACGAGCCTACCAACCATTTGGACATTCCTTCATGTCAGGTGCTCGAAGAGGCTCTCGGAAAGTACGACGGCGCTTTGGTGCTGATCACTCACGACAGAAGGCTCATGAACAACGTCTGCACGGGGATTCTCGAGATCATGAACGGAAGCGTCGAATACTACATAGGAAACTATGACGATTACCAGTACAAGAAGCGTCTGATGGAGACCGAAGGCCTCTGCAACGCCGAAGAGTCGCCTTCAGCCAAATCTCAAAAGGAGAAAGCTCCTCCGGAAGCCAGAGAGGACAAGAAGGAACGGAAACGCAGGGAAGCGGAAGCCAGAAAGGCCCTGTCCAAGCGAAAAGCGCCCCTGCTCGACGAACTTGGCAAAATCGAGAAGGAGCTGGCGCACAACGAGTCTCGCCGGCAAGAGATTCAGAGTGCGATGGCAGATCCGGAGATCTACGCGAACAAAGACCGAATACGCCCGCTGCTTGAAGAAGAGCCTCGGCTCAGCAAGCGGATCAAAGAACTCGAGTCCCGCTGGGAAGAGCTGCATTCTCAACTGGAACTCATGGACCGGGAGGTGACCGCGTCACAAGGCCGTTCATGACTGCGGTCAGAAGAATGCGGTGTACATGACCTTTGTCAGGTACGCGGACACAAGCATGATCGTCGGGGTCAGCAGCACCGCATGCCGTGTGGACAGCTTCAGTATGTCAAGCACCGCGCTGTTGAGAAAAAGAACCGTCATCGAAGCTCCGAAAAACCCCACCACCGTAACTATCTCGAAGTTGTTCAGCCCCACCAACAACACAACCAACAATGTGATCGTTGACGGGATCAATGCAACTCCCGTCGCGAATACGCACTCGTAGGGCGTGGTCTGTGTCTTGAATATCTTGGCCAGGAGGAAGAAGGCAGCCCACAGCGCCGATGCAGGAACAACCCCAATCAGGAACATCTCGGCGTAGGCGGTCATCCGAACACTCCTGCCGAAGGCGGATGCAAAGCGACTTATGAACAGATATTCGAGAAGAAACACACTGATGACGAACGCGATGATGAACATGGCTCCGGCGTACATGGCCTTGGTTTCGCCCAGTCCGCTCAGCGCCTGCCCTTGTCCGCCCAAGGGATCGGTAACAAGAGACTTTATTGCGTACAACGCATTGTTCTTGGCTTCTCTGGCAAGGTCGTACGCCTTGTGGCCATAATCGGCGGCCGCGTCTTTCACCGCTGCGGCATCAGGAGCTTGAGGAGGAGTTGGGCGAATCGAGGAATCGCGGGCAGGCGCGGCCGGCCGGGCCTGAAAGGCTGCTTGAGTGAGTATGCCTGATTGCACCAGCTTGCCTTTTACGGATTGGAGACCTTTTGGGCTGAGGCTGTATTTCTTCATCAACCCTGCGTCGGACATGCCCGCCTTGATGTCCGCGACCACCTGTTTTGCCGAAATCTTCTGACTCTGGGCCATTGCTAAAGACTCCTCCGCTCAGTCCTCTCTTATTTCCGTCTTAGGGATTCGGGCGTGAAATACCTCAAGATGAGCATCAACCGTCCTTGATACTCGCGGCCGTCAGCCGTTTTTCTCACGAGCCCGACCTTCTCCTGGTATTCCATATTCTCGCGCCACTCCCGGGTGAACTCGTGCTGGAAGTCTGCGAACCTCTCTGGTCTGATCCAGCCGCCCTTCCTGGATTGAACTCTATCCGTTTCCGCCCTGTGAAGGTCAAAGAGCTGATGCGGCCGAGTGACATTCGGATGACAGGCAAGCACAACGTGCGGCGGCTGCCTCAGGGGCCCCTTCATGGGTGCGTTGTTCGTATTGATCTTGATTCCGTTGCTCAGTATCGTCTGGAATTCTAGATACTTCACCATTCCGCCGCCCTTGGCCGGCGTTTCCAGTTCATGCAGGAGCACCGTGTGGTCCTCGGATTCTGTTCCCATCAGGCGGAAGAACCCCCTGTGAGGCAACTCCGGAATCGTGAAATCCAACAGAGGCCGAAAACCCAGCGACTCCAGCGTAGCGGTCTGATCCCTAATAAAAGTGCTTTCTTCGTCCACCCTCTTGAGCGCTTCGGCCAGCGGCCAAATGGATATTTCTGCCGGCTGTTTCACCGCTCGTGCCACGTAGGCGAGAAAAACCAGTATTGCCGCGATGATGCCGAGAATGATCAACCCGTATTTGGTCATCGTTCGGAAGCCGGGAGAATCCCACAGCCGATCGAAACTGAACGACTCAGGCAGTTCCGGTTCTTCGTCACCTGTATCTGCAATCATCCGGTCAAGAATTGTCGGCCAAGGAAGAAAAGTCCCCGAGGCTACCCCTGACGCCCCGGAACTTGAGGGACCTTCAGTGGGAACCCTCCCGGCAACCACCTCGGCTGCGGAGGTCACCGTTCGGTTCGGTCCAGGCTCGAATACGCTCAGGCAGAGACCGGTTTGCGCACAAGGAACGGTGAACAGTACTACAAGAAAGACTGCATAGGGCCGGATCATGTGGGCAAGCATCGGATCACACCCTCCCTTCAAAACTTGGGCGGCGCCTCGCTTGGTTGCTTCGGAGGCTTAGGCACGAGACTCCGCCACTGCGAATTTGTGTCAGTAAGAGCCATTAACGACACGCGGATTGGAAATGACCATTGTTCATTCCGGGATTAGTGCCTAACCATATCATAGTTGAACCTACGGAACAATTTCTCTGCTCCCGCCAATCCCTCCAGCCCCTTCCCAGGTGTCAGCCTGCGGGACGGTGACGGAGTTCTTCCGTCTCACATAAGGGGGAACTCTACCGCCTGCCAGAGGACAACTTTGAGGATGACCAATCCGAGGTATCGCCGGTCAATTGGCGTTGGAGGGGGGGCATCACCAAACAGGAGCGCGTCGGAAGCGCCAATGTGCGCGCCAACGCGAAAAGATCCGGCAGCTTCGCCGTGTCTCGAATTTATTGGTTGGCTGTTGTCCTCGGGCGGCTGCCGTGGTGGTATGAGCGAATCAGACTGATCCTCCCTTGAGACGGAGAACCGCCCAAACCCTCTCCTGATGAGCTCATGGCGAACACACCGCAGCCCGACACGCCCCTGATGGATAGAATAGAGGGGCCTATTTTGTTCTCTGCTAGCCCGCCGAGGGTGGTGGGGACAGGTGCCGAAAGCTTCACTTGCGGCCGGAGAACTTACTTGAAAAACTTGACCCAGCCAACAAAGCATGATAACCTGCCCTTGTGTCGGAACTATCATGTTTCTTTCCATTTACGCCACCATGGGACCAATATCATGACCAAAGCCGAACTAGTAAGCCGGATCGCTCAGGATGCCAACATTCCCAAGAAGGCCGCGAACTCCGCCCTAGCTGCGTTTGTGGCCGCGATTCACGATTCTTTGAAAAAGAAGGACGGCAAGATTCGCGTTGCGGATCTGGGTACATTCCGCATTCTTAAGCGAAAGCCGAGAAAGGGTGTCAACCCCCAGACCAAGAAGAAGATCAAGATACCAGCTACGACGGTGCCCAGGTTCACAGCTTCCAAGGCTCTCAAGGAATCGGTGAAGAAGGCGAAGTAATCGAACCGGGGCCCGGGGGGAACAAGTGAGCTGATGCGGAAAGGCCGTCCATGAGGCTGATGGGTTACTATACGCCAAGCA
>DYLG01000174.1 GCA_020722215.1 Desulfomonile tiedjei | reverse complement strand
ATGCCGATGCGCCTGCCAATGACCCGATACGGGTGTGGCTCAATGGGGAAATCCGATTGGACCTCGTTCAACAGCTTACGATCCCGGTCGTCCATGGCGACTCGTTCTTTCCGCGCGGCCGAATGACGGTCACGCTATGAAAACCCGTTCCCAACGGGCCGGATCTTCTATGGCCTCTCCGCACCCGTGTACCACTGAAGTCAGGGGGTCGTCCGCAACCCAAGCACGGATTCCTGTCATCTTTTCCACAAGGATGTCCAACCCGGACATCAGCGCCCCGCCTCCAGTGAGGAGTATTCCTCTCTCCTTTATGTCTGCAAGCAATGCGGCGGGGGTGTTCTCCAACGCCCTGCCGATGGCGTCGAGGATTGCGTCCACCGGCTCCTCGACAGCCTCCACGATGTGAGCCGAAGTCACCCTGACCGTCCTTGGTCCGCCGCGGCGAACCTCTTTGCCCGTAACATCCATGGACTTTTCTTCTCCCTCGGGCGTCGCGGCTCCGATACGGATCTTGACCTGTTCGGCAATCGCCGGATTAACCTCCAGGTGCATGGTGCGAAGGAGGTAGCGAGCTATGGCCTCATCCATTTCGTCGCCGGCCACGCGAATTGATTCGCAGTAAACGGTGGCACATAAGGAAATCACTGCGACCTCGGTGGTTCCTCCGCCGATATCCACAACAGCGTTGCCGATTGGGCGCTCCACGTCCAGCCCCGCGCCCATGGCAGCAGCCATGGGTTCCTCCACGAGGAAGATTTTCTTGGCTCCGGCATGGTACGCGGAATCCTTGACAGCTCTCTTTTCCACCTGGGTGATGCCCGAGGGGACGCCAATGACGATCCTCGGGCTTAAGAGGGAGCGGCGCTTGAATACCCGCGCAAGGAAGCCGTCTATCATTCCCATTGCGGCGTCAAAGTCGGCGATGACACCGTCCTTGAGCGGCCGCGTGGCCCTGATCCACGGAGGAGTCCGGCCCAGGTATTCCCTGGCCTCCTTGCCCACGGCAATGGTACGATTCGTTCTCGTATCTATCGCGACGACGGAGGGCTCATTGACGACTATGCCCCGTCCCTTGACATAAATGAGCGTGTTTGCCGTGCCTAGGTCCATGGCCATGTCCACGCCAAGGGACCCGAAAATCTGCTTCAGCTTGCTCCAAAAGCTCATGTCTTCGGGCTTCGCGGCAAGGCCAATCGGCTGAGGGCGACTTTCCAAAGGCCGTGCAAGTCTTCGCATTCCTCGGGATAGCAAGCGGACGCTATCCTGGCTGCGAACCGGATCTGCCGGCCAGCCGCAGTCACGACGCAGCTTCCCATCGCCGACCGAATTCTCGCGCACAGCGATGCGGCCTCCCGAAGCGAAGAGTTCTCCATGAGCAGGCCGAAGCCTCCGGTGCGAAACTTGCCCCAAAGTCCGCGTCCGCCGGTGGATCCACTCAACATGTCGGCCACCGACACCAGAAATCGATTGACCACCCGGCAATCGTTTTGCAGGTAGATTGCGTCCATCTCTTCCACAGATACTAGTAGCAGGAGAAGTCCGGTTGCCGAGGCTTCAGCCCGGGAGAACGCCTCGCGGCTCAATTCACGGAAGTAACCTTCGGACACCAGCCCGGACTCGCCGTCATGTTTCCTGATCCCCTGCAAGACCCTGTGCTGAACTGAAACGGAGCGGACAAGACCCGCAAGCCTGGCTATTGTCACAAGGCTGGTCCGCTCTATTTCCTCCCATGGCCTTGGACTTCGCGATGCTGCGGAAAGCACGCCGGCGCCCTCAAAACCCTCCCAAGGAACAACGGCCAGGCTTCTCACCTCGAATCCCACTCGTTCGCCCTTGTGGAAGAGAACCGGACTTTCTTCGCCGCGTTCAAGTCCGGAAACGAACTTTGGGAGCCGGTTTTCCACGCACCACGGTATCCAGCCGGCCTCGCCCCGGACCAGCCGCCCTTTTCTCACCCATCGGGAGAAGCCTGCGGATGCCGTGATCCGGAACAAGTTGTTTTCGTCGGTGCGGAGAGCGCAGAGCACTCCGTCAAATGCCCCTTCCTCGGAAAGCTTTGTTACGGCCCGACCCAGCCCGTGGCCTGCCGGATCCGTAAGCCCACCCCATTCGGGAAGCATTTCCGCTACCAGATTGATCTTGCTTGCCCTTTGTTTCGATTCGACTGCGGCCTTTGACAACTCCAGCAAATTGGCAGCGTTTCGAGCCAGCTCGAGGAGCATTTTCAGATGCCTTGCCGTGAAACGATAGGTCTTTCGGGTGTCTGCCCAGAGCAAACCGCGGTTGCCGACAGGCGCGGCCATGTATGCTCGGATCGGCTCAGACTCGGAGTAGATGCCGAGTTGGGTCGAATCACCCTGGAAGTATGTCTCCTGGGAAGGTCGGCCTCGAAGGAAAAGATCGCCCAGAAGAGTCGATTCCACCCGAAACACGGCATCGGGGACAATATGGTCGCTCAAAGACTGACACGCGGCGCTTCGGAGCACTTTCTCGGCGGGGTCATATATCAGTAGTGCTGCCGTAAAGGCATCCGCAGCATTTGCCACAAGGCAAATGAAGTCCTGCAGCGGACCCTTGGAATCCGGCAGAGGAACGGGAACGATCCTGTTGTCCTTTGACGCCATCATTGGCCTTCCAGGGAGACCGTCACCTGCAAAGGATCTATGCCCCCTATTTTCAGGCCCTCCGGCCGGATCGACACTGGAACCTCCATTTTGCGTGCGGAGACGAGTTCCTCAATCTTGATGGGGTCAGTCACGGCCGACTCAACCTTCTTCAGCTCGTCGTCGGCGCCCCGGACCTTGACCTGTGCCGGAACCACCAGGACCCTGGACCCCGGAGGCAGTATGCCTTCGATCATGGGCATGACTTTCACAATTTTTGACGAAGCCGCCACAATGCTCAAATGGAGGTCCGAAGGCTCGATGTCCACTACCTTGAAACCGGGCGGCACTCTGAGATCTTTTGCCGAAATCCTGAAAAAATTGACCCCTGGAAGCACATCGTTGAGATCCACCAGCGCCCGCACCGACTCCGGGTTCAGTTTGGCCAGGCTGGATTCTGAGCCGCGGATCCTCACGTCAACGCGATCCACCCACTTCCCGGTGATCTCCACCCCAGTCGGAAGATTCGTATACTGGATTGGAGCGTTGAACTGCCCTACGGAGCGCTGAGGCCCTACAATCATGAACCACAAGAGCATGGCGGCAGCCAAAGATGCGAGTTTCATGTGCCAGTTAGAGATCAACGCTCTGAACAAGCCTCCACGGGCCTCGCTAGCCCTAGGCTGTTCGGAGACGAGTCCTCTGCGCAGCGCAAGACGAAAATCCGGCCTTCTGGAGTAATTATGGATTTGCCCGCGGTCCACAAGGGAAACCTCGCCCCGTTCTTCCGAGACCACCAGGCACAGAGCGTCGGACCTCTCGCTCAGACCTACTGCTGCTCTGTGGCGCGTGCCGTACTGGGAACTGAGGGTCTCGTCGGTAGACAGCGGCAGGATGCAGCTTGCCGCTCTTATTCGGTCTCCTTTGATGAGAACCGCTCCGTCGTGGAGCGGCGACGTCTTTTGAAAGATAGCGAGAAGTATCTCCGAAGACACAACGCAGTCAAGCTCTTTGCCTTTGAGAACCAGATCCCCGAGTCTTTCCCGGCGCTGAAAAACTATCAATGCGCCAAGTCTTTGCCGGGCCAATTCTCCGACTGCCCCCAGAACCTCTTCGACAAGATCGGGTTCAGTGTCCACGGCCCGCCGTCCTCGCAGGTACCGGATGGGCGAGGCCCTGTCCAGCATTTCCCTGATCTCGGGCTGGAACACGATCACCAGTACGATGATCAGCACCGCTGACAGGTACTGGAAGATCACCGAAGTCAACACCAGCCCGACCCGGGACGCGGCCACGTAAAAGAGAGCCAGCGCCAGAAGTGAGATGAGAATCTGGAAAGATCGAGAGCCCCGCATGGTCGCCAGAATAAGGTAGATCATGCAGGTTATGATCAGCATGTCCACGATGTTGGTGGCGCTCAAGGAGTAAATGAAGTCTCGAAATATCTGCATGGACAACTCGCCGGCGCAGTTGGTTGCGGCGCCTCTTGCTTCGGATAACGGGCTTCCTTTCCCGAACCCCGTTCTCTCCGATCCCAAGGTCTTTAATCCCGAATCGATTCGCCTGCGTCCGGGGATACCGCGTGGGGGGTGCAGAAGCGGTGGTCCCTCCCGGACTGGGATGGTCATATCCAAAACATATTCTGCCCGATTATGCAAGAGCACTCAATCCACACTTCCTGTTGATAACCTGATGGAAAGCCTGTTGATAATCCGGAAACATCGGCTCCAAGAGCCGGCCCAGGTCAAATTGCCCAATGGGTGAACAGTAATTTAAAACCTGTATTATCAAGCAGTTACGCTAACCGGGTGAAATATCGAGTCCTCTCCGAACCCCTGCCCCAACCCTGCCCGAAGTTATCAACACCTGTTGATAAGTTGGACTTATTAGGTGGCCGATTGTCTCGCGTTGCAGTCTCGCAGGTGTCTTGGCGGGCAGAAAGCCGCCGAATGGGATATCGCATCGTAGTACTTCAGATCCGATACTTGTTTCCTCTTCAATGCCGGATCAGGATTGAACCGTGCAAAGGCGTAGGTATGATCGGAAGCCAAAGCCACGCTCCATAGTTGATCGAAGGAATGAACGTACACGTACGCTGTGGCCACTTCATGAAAACACCTGGTCAGGTCCTGGACAATGGCCGCGTGGTAAAGGTCCACCCTCGGGTTGAAGGTCACCCCTCCGGTCTGGCTCACCAGAATCCCCCCAGGCGAAAGATGATCCTTGAGAAGCCTGTAGAACGACTGCGAAAAGAGGTGTCGCGACAGGTCAGCCCGGTTTCCGGAACTATCGTACGGGTCGGTCAGGTCGGCTACGATCAGGTCGTAGTGCTTCTCCGGCTGGTCGCGGAGGTATCGTTCCGCATCGGTAAGCACGATGTTCACAAGCGGATTGTCCAGCGAGCCGCAATTGATCTCGTGGAGATGAGCGCGACACATCTCGATTACTGCCGCGTCGATCTCAACCATGTCCACCGCGTCCAGTTCATGGTATTTGAGGAGTTCCCTGCACGCGCACCCGTCACCTCCTCCCAGAACGAGAGCGGACCGGACACGCGGCAGCATCAGGCAGGCAGGATGGATGAGCACTTCATGGTAGATGTGCTCGTCGGACTGGCCCAACTGCACTATCCCGTCCAGAGTCAGCATCAGGCCGAACTGGGGGGTCCTGAAGATGTCAATCTGCTGGTACTTGCTCTTACGGGAAGCGATAACGGACCCTACGCGATGCACCACGAGTCGGTCATTCGATTCTACGTCCACGAAGACATAGCGATCGAACAAGTCGCTTAAGGCATCGAGTAGTTCATTGGCGCCGAACAAGCGTCTCCGAGACTGTGCCATCATGGGGTTCTCATACTCCTTTCAGCGGACGGAATTGCCGACCGTCCCCCTGGAGTTTGAATGGTTACGGCTTATCACAATTGGCCATTGACTTGAACCCCTTATCCGTGCTTACGATTCGCCATGGCCAAAATCGTCGTGTTTCCCGACCAGCCCTCCTTTGAGCTGGGTCTTACCGTTCCGCTGCCGGGCCAGGCTGCTTGGGAGCCCTTGTATCCCCCGGAATTCTGCCGGGGCTTGGCGGCTCCGTGTATTCTCGTTACCAGCGGCCTGGAAATCCTGCTCGACGGCCTGGAAAAGCGACGCATACCAGTCGGCGGGACCATGGAATACGGCCCTTTCGGCAGAGAAGTGCCCCACGCGGGGCCTCCGGATGCCGAGTGGCTGGAGATAGTCGGTGGTCTGCGAATCGTCGCCGTGCGTCCCAGTATTACCGATCCCCGAAAAATTCGAATTGAAGCGACTCCGCAAAAGAGTTTAACTCGCCTGATTCCCACCATGGCGGCCCTGATCAAGGGGGGCGCATACAGACCGGACATACCTGTGCTCACGTTTGAGGAAGGCCACAGGCTCATCACATTTTCCCCCCATGGATTCGTAATATCCAGGGCAGACGATCTTCTTGATCTATGGATTATGGTCCGCACCGCGGTGGATTTCTACTGCGAAGCCTGGGTGCATCGGGATTCCGTGGAGCCGGATCGGCAACCGCGCCAGGGAATCGGAGCCACGGAGATCTACAAACGACTGCCTGCCACGAACTGCGGCCAATGTCAGAACCAGACGTGCATGGAGTTTGCCGCAGGCCTGATGACCGGAAGATGCCGCCTTGCCGATTGCTCCCCTTTGTTCGACCCTTCCCAAGCCGGTTTTCTTCAATCGCTCAGATGGTTGATCCGAGCCATGGGGCTTGAGCCTCCCATGTTCAACGAGCGTCCGCCCAGCCGCCGCGGGTGATGGCGCCGTCAATCTGCGGCCACCTGCGGATAAACCTCTTCGGGCGTAGGACGGGGCATAGGCCGGTTGGATTACGGGCGACCGGCCGGTCACCCCTACGGCTGTCCGACAACGATATGAACGTCAGGGTAGTGTTGCGGCACTCCCTATTCTCCCAGATGGGTTTGACCGTCTATGGATTTGACCTCATAGAGATCTCTCGGAGCGTCGAGCCCTTTGAGGGACACTTGGCCCTTGGGGACTACTACAAGCCGGTCTGCCACCAGTTCGTACGTTTGTTCCGAGACGATTATGGCCCCGCCCTCAGCAAAAGACTGAATACGGTCGGTTTCATTGACTGCTGAGCCTACGATGCCGTATTTGGCGCGTTTCTCGGACCCGA
This sequence comes from Desulfomonile tiedjei, assembly GCA_020722215.1. GTDB lineage: Bacteria > Desulfobacterota > Desulfomonilia > Desulfomonilales > Desulfomonilaceae > DYLG01. The sequence goes on along the minus strand of DYLG01000174.1, from coordinate 1,945 downwards.
TGTTGCCCACTATAACCTCACCGGTATGAATCCCTATGCCCATTGCCAGGGCGGGCAATTCCTCACGGATGTTGTCCAGGGTGAAGCGGTGATGGGCCTTGTGCATCTCAACAGCGCAGGTTATCGCGTGTGCGGCTCGCATGCCCCTGTCTTTGTCCAGGCCATCGAAGAAGGCCAGTACCGAATCGCCAAAGAAATCCACAATTATTCCCCGGTGGCGCTCTATGATTTCGATCATGGCAGCGAAGTGCCTGTTGAGTAGTTTGATGATGGTTTCGGGTGAAAGTTTTTCCGACGCCTGGGTAAAGCCTCGAAGATCAGACATCATAATGGTAACCGTATGCTTTTCCCCGCCGAGATTAAGTGCGTCGGGCCTGCTCATCAACTCCTCGGCAATGGCCTTGTCCACATAGCGTCCAAAGGTTTCCTCAATCAGTTCCCGCTGCCTGAGACCTTCAGCCATACGATTGAAGCCTCGGGCAAGTTGGCCCAGTTCGTCGGAACGATTCTGAGGCGCTTTGATTGAGTAGTCCCCCTTTTCCACTTCGGCCAGCGCTTCGGATATTCTTGCTATTGACCGGGCCACAGGACGCGTGTTCCAGCGGATCAGCAGGCCGATGAAAATCAGGGACGCCATTCCCGCCAGCATGTAGTGAGACCGAAACCGGACGATTGGAGCCAGAACCGCTTCCCCTCTCGAAAACAGAACGAGATACCAGTCCGTTGTGGGTACTTCATGGAAACCCGCAACCCAGTGAGGGGGATGGCCCTTCCACGAAAGGCTGCCCGATCGGTTCTTCCCGATTTCGGCCAGAACCCTTTTTTCCAGCGGATCTCCGCTCTCCCCCATCTTCGTCGCATAGGACATCAGCGGCATTGTGTGGGCGAGATACGTGCCGTCCGACCTGATGAGACACGCATAACTGTGCTCCGATTCACCTGCTTCAAGAATTCCCTTCATGAACGAATTGAATTCCACCGTAACAAGCAGCCTTTTCGCAGGCGCATCGTTGCTGCCGCCGAAGTCCGCCACGAGGGACAAATAGTTGCGTGATTCATCCAGTGTCACGGAGACTGGGTGATCCGGAATCAATCTTGTGTTGTGCATATGACCCGGGTTGTCCATCCCGTGCATTGGCCATTGACCATCGGCGGCCATGTGTGGGCCCATGCGCATCACCATGCGCCCGATCTTTGGCACGGACGACGGCAGGTGCGGCGACAATCCATTTCCTTCGAGGCCGGCGCCCGCTTTCTCAGGCCGGAAATCCACGATCTCAACGGATTTGACTCCCGGCTGAGCGCACAATTGGCGAGCGAGGTAGGCCTGAATCGCTATTCGCTCCGGCATCATCTCCGAGGCCGCTATGAGTCTCATGAATTCACGCTTCCGTTCCAGTCGCATCTCTATCTGATGAGCTGATTTCTCCAATCTCAGCAAGGCCGCTGTTGTCCATTGATCCAACAGGTACGACCGCGCGTAAAAGAAGGAGCCCACGCCTGCCACAAGCAGGACTATCGTCACGGGAAGAAGGAGGAGAATCAGAAACCTTCTCTGTAAGGTGAAAAACATGAAAAACTCCGTGATCCGCAAGTCCGGGGTTGTCTTGGAGATCGGCTATGGCGCCGGAAGACAAAGAGCACAATAAAAATGGGGTTCCTTCCTGCGGGTTTTCGCGGAGGAGAGACTGCAGGGCAGGAGCTTCCGGCTCTACCGCAGGTGGCTTTAGCGCTTCGCATTGGGAATCGTACCGGGTTGGTCCCCTATAAGACCGCGGCGGGTGACAACGGGCCGCTCATCCCGGACAGGCCGGGACCCGACCCGTTGTCTCGCATGTTGCGCTGTGCAAGAGGGCGCCGTCCATTAGAACAGCGTATAAATGAACGGCGCTGCAGGGGTGATCGTGGTGGCTATGAGAATAAATGCAGAGAGTATTACCAGAAC
>DYLG01000173.1 GCA_020722215.1 Desulfomonile tiedjei | reverse complement strand
CTGCCTGGAAGCGGCAGCAAGCAAGGCTCGGGAACTGGGATACGAGAGCATCATCCTTTCGTCACGCGTGCGCGGCGACACTTCACAGGCCGCGCTGTTTCACGCGGCCTTGGCAGAGGAAATCCATGCGTCGGCTAATCCGGTGAAGCCGCCGGCCTGTGTTTTGAGCGGAGGAGAAACCACGGTCAAGGTTGTCGGGCAAGGACTTGGCGGCAGAAACCAGGAGTTTGCCCTGTGCCTGGTTGAGCAGGCCTCAACGCTGCCGAACACGTTGTTCCTCAGCGCGGGCACGGACGGCACGGACGGCCCAACCGACGCGGCCGGCGCTGTCGCGGACACGACTTCTCTCGTCCGCGCAAAGGCCATGGGTCTTGATCCAAGGGAATTCCTTCGGAACAACGACTCGTACCATTTTTTCGAGCCCCTCGGGGATCTCATAATCACGGGGCCTACCAGGACAAACGTGATGGATTTGCGCATTGTGATGGTGGGAGCAAGGGGTTGAGCTGTCACGTCAAAAAGAGAGTTTTCCTGTAACGCGGCCTCCGGCGGCAACCGGAATCATCAACCACAAAGGCACAAAGACCCGAAGAATTCAAAGGTCATTTCAGTTGGTGGCCTGGCGCCTTGGTGGTTTGATTTGCCTTTGGGCAGCTTATCGCGAACTCGTCAGGCCGGGGTTCAGGGCGTTGTACAACGCGATCTGCTCCTCGAAGGAGAGCTTTGCCGCTCCGTTGTTTTTGCACCCCGCCCTGCACATACGGCACCTGCTCTCGGAGCAGACCTGGCACATCTTGCAGTCAGGGCACCGACTGTGCGGCTGGGGCGTCTTGTCCGAATCGGATTGCATGACAAAAACCCACTGTGATAATTTATGTGTTTCCAAACGATGTGTCAAACGAGAAAACAAGCCATGCTCGGTCAGGGAATTCGCTGACCATGGAGAAGTCCGCAGCCATGACAAAGAACGTTGTGGGAGAGACTGACCTTTCGCCGCTGCCGCTCAAAGGTCGAGGAAAAGTCAGGGACATTTACGACCTTGGGGACAAGCTGCTCATAGTCTCGACGGATCGCCTTTCCGCGTTTGATGTGGTACTTCCGGATCCGATTCCCGACAAGGGGCGGGTGCTCAACGGTCTGAGCATCTTCTGGATGGAACGGATGAAGCCTCTTGTGCCGAATCACATCATTTCAGCCGACACAAGCGATTACCCGGATTCCTGCAAGCCTTTCTCAGAGATTCTCGAGGGACGCAGCGTGCTTGTCAGAAAGGCTCGACCGCTTCCCATCGAGTGTGTTGCCAGGGGGTACATTATCGGAAGCGGCTGGAAAGACTACCAGGCCACAGGAAGAATCTGCGGCATCGACATTCCCCGCGGGTTGAAGCAGGCGGCGAAGCTGCCGGCCCCCATCTTCACGCCATCAACAAAGGCCGACATCGGGGACCACGATGAGAACATCTCATTTGACCGTGTGGTGGACCTGGTGGGCCGGGACATGGCAAAGTGGCTGCGGGACAAAACTCTCGAACTCTACCTCTTCGGCGCGGAATGGGCCGAGCAGCGCGGAATCATCATTGCGGACACGAAGTTCGAGTTCGGTCTGGCGGACAGCGCGCCAATACTCATTGACGAAGTGCTCACTCCCGATTCCTCCCGATTCTGGCCCAGCGAAGAGTACCGCACAGGGATCTCTCCTCCGTCCCTGGACAAGCAGTTCGTGCGTGATTACCTCGAAGGCCTGGATTGGGACAAGAAGCCTCCCGCTCCATCGCTTCCGCAAGAAATAATATCCCGGACAAGAGACAAGTACGTGAGCATCTACCACATCCTCACCGGCAAGGAGATTTGACGCGACTGGTTGAGCGTCGTACCCGGGCGTATGTCGGGCTCCGCCCGATTAAGAATTAGCTCATTGAATCCAAGTACATAGCCCTTCCGCAACCTTACCGCTTGACATACCCGGGCGATGCTCTCTAGATTACCTCCGTCTTTGTGTTGGAGCGGATATTCTCGGCAGCTAGTGGGGCTATTTATGTCGTGAACTCAGCATGTTAGGATTGGACTGAATAAGTCCGGCTCTAACAGCTACATTTCTTGCTGATCTCGTCGGGCGGCGAGCGTTCATGTTCTCCGGATAGAGGAAATGGAGGATCCATGTATAAGAGCACGAAATTCATATTCATCACCGGTGGAGTGCTTTCTTCCCTGGGCAAAGGGCTGTCCGCAGCCGCGATCGGAGCGCTGATGGAATGCAGAGGGTTGACGGTCACCTTGCTCAAGATGGACCCGTACATCAACGTGGATCCCGGAACCATGAACCCTTTCCAGCACGGCGAGGTCTTCGTGTTGGACGACGGAGCGGAAACGGACCTGGACCTTGGGCATTACGAGCGGTTCACGCACGCAGTTCTCACCCGGAAGAACAATCTGACCACGGGCCAGGTCTATGACACGGTGATCCAGAAGGAGCGCAGAGGCGAGTATCTGGGAGCGACGGTTCAGGTGATCCCTCACATTACCGACGAGATAAAGGCTCGGATACGATCGCTCGCCAACGGAACGGACGTGGCCATCGTGGAGGTTGGGGGCACGGTGGGCGACATAGAGAGCCTCCCTTTCCTGGAGGCCATACGGCAGCTCCGGGCTGACCTGGGTCATGAGAATCTCCTTTACATCCATCTTACCTTGTTGCCCTACCTCAAGGGATCAGGAGAGGTGAAAACCAAGCCCACTCAGCACAGCGTGAAGGCGCTCCGCGAAGTGGGCATACAACCCGACATCCTCATCTGCCGAACTGAGCGGAGGATCTCCCGGGATGTGAAGGAAAAGATAGCGCTGTTCTGCAACGTGAGACCCGAGGAAGTCATTGCTGCCGAAGACGTTGACTGCATTTACGAAGTTCCCCTGAAATTCCACGAGGAAGGGCTGGACCAGAAGGCAGTGGAGCTTCTCAACATCTGGACCCGCGCCCCCAGGCTGGAAGAATGGGAGACATTCATCAGGCGGGTCAAGTCACTCTCGAGGCAAGTTACCGTCGGAGTCGTGGGCAAGTACGTGGATCTCCGAGAGTCCTACAAGAGCCTCAACGAAGCACTCTTCGCGGGAGGGGTTCACAATGAGACTCTGGTCAACCTCAAGTTCATAGATTCGGAGTCTCTGGAAAAGGACGGCATCCGCGACCAATTCGACGACGTGGACGGGATTCTCGTTCCCGGGGGCTTCGGGTCCCGAGGAATAGAGGGCAAGATCATGGCGGCTCAATACGCCAGAGAGAACCTGATCCCCTATTTTGGGATTTGTCTTGGAATGCAGATAGCCGTAGCGGAATTTGCCCGCAACGTTTGCGGAATGAAAGGGGCGAACTCCACAGAATTCGACCTTGAGACGCCTTATCCGGTCATAGACCTTATGGAGCATCAACGAGCCATAACGGACAAAGGCGGCACCATGAGACTCGGGGCATACGACTGTGTAATAGTTCCTGAAAGCCGATCTCTCGACATATATGGCAAGAGAACCGTCAGCGAACGGCACCGACACAGGTACGAGTTCAATTCCCGGTATCTGGAGCCCATGGCACAAAAGGGTCTCAAACCCGGAGGCTTATCCCCTGACGGAAAGCTTGTGGAGATCATGGAGTACGCAGACCATCCCTGGTTCATCGGGTGCCAATTCCACCCGGAGTTCAAGTCCAGGCCCATGGATCCCCACCCGCTGTTCTGCTCGTACTTAAAAGCTTGCCTGGATTACCGCGCCGCCTCGGGAAAAGATCACCCCCGCGTGCAGGACAAAGTGAGAAAGATCAGGGCCACGGACGCGCAACCATCACATGCCGGATAGTGAAAATTCGCGGACAAGCAGGTTGGCAACTGCAATAGATTTCACGAGAGGTGGACGCCCTCCTCGAGGCGCATGGAAATTGTGAAGGTGAAGGTGGACCCGACGCCGGGTTCCGATTCGCACCAAATTCTTCCTCCGTGCCGCCGCACAAGGGTTCTCACGTGGGCCAAACCCATGCCTTCTCCCTGCACGTCCTGGTTTCCCGCACGCTGAAACACGTCGAATATCCGAGCAAGGTCAGCCTGCCGAATACCTCTTCCGTTGTCGATGACGCGAAAGACCGCTTCGTCGCCTGATTTGTAGCCCGTCACTTCAATCCGTCCCTTGCGTTGGGGATCAATGTATTTGATTGCATTGTCGAGCAGATTCCCGAATATCTGCTCCATGGCAGTCCTGTCAGCCGTTATCTCTGGTAAAGGCCCGCAGGAAACGATTGCGCCCTTCTCTTCAATTTGGTGGGCCAGAGTGGCAAGCGTGTCTTCAACAAGATGCTGCATGTTCACCCGGGCGAACTCCAGTTCACGGTGGCCGTTGCGCGACAGTCTTAGAATCGCCTCTATGAGACCGTCCATCCTGGAGACGGATGAAGATATGAAGCGCAACGCCTCTGGGATTTCTTCTTCCATGGCCGCTTGTACCACGGATCTTCTGTCGTCCGGCAACATATCAAGCCCGGCCTGCACAGCGGGGCGGATCTCTTCCATTTGGCTGCCCAGAATCCGGGAAAACCCTTTAAGGTTTATCAAAGGGGCACGCAAGTCATGAGAGACAATGTACGTGAAGTTCCTGATTTCCTGGTGGAGTTGTCTTTGCTTCTCCTCGTCGAGTTTCTTCCGGGAGATGTCCTGGGTAATTCCTGCAGCCATCCGAATCGCGGCCGAATCGTCTCTTATGGCGAATCCCTTGGACCATACCCAGCAAATTGATCCGTCCGGCCTCACAATTCTGTGCTCGGCGCTGAAATCCTTGCCGGATCGGAGAAGCTGCCAAATGGCCTCCTTCACCGAATCTTTGTCCTCCGCATGTATGGCTTCCAACAAGAGATCGAGATCGGCATACACCTCTTCGGCCCTGCGACCCCAGATTCGCTCCACTGCCGGACTGATGTACGCCAGCCGGGTGTTCTCGCCGGCCTCCACCAACCAGAATACGTCCTGAATGTTTTCCGCCATCCGACGGAATCGCTCCTCGCTCTCGCGCAGTGCCTCTTCGGTCCGCCGCTTCTCCCTCAACGATTGAATCATGGAATTGAATGCCGTAGCAAAATCGCCCAGGAAGTCCACATGCTGACTCAGGTCTCCCGCGGCAATCTGCTGGGCCTGCCACGTAAGGTGCCTGAGGCTGGAATGCAATTGCTTGAAGGGAGAGATCAGGAAATTGCGCGCAGGCGGGTCTGCGCCCAGATCCCCCTGAGAAAGACGCGTAATGAACTCGCCGGCTTCCCGCAACGCTGTGACAAGCCGGCGGAGAGTCTCGCTCAGATCATGAAGCTCGCGGTGTTCGGTCCGGCACGAGGGCGCAGCAGACACGCTACGTCCGGCCAGAAGCTCGGACACGGCATGTTGCAATTCTTGAATAACGTCCTTCTCCGCTGGTCGCATGACTCACCCTCGTTCAATGGTCCTGGCCGTGAACCTGCAAATGCGTCCGCCTGAAGCCCAGCAGTCCACTTCCCGGACCTCGAAATCCCTGCCGAGATACGTCGACAGCACTCCTTCAAGAAAACCCTCGTCATAATCGCAAACGGTCTCGCCTGATACGGGCAATCCGGAACAATCCAGGTCTTCGGCTATGGTTATGACAAACTGCATGCGCTCAAGGTCGGACTTCTCCATTCTCAAAACGCTGACATTGAGTTCCTTGAGTTTCTCCTGGAACTGGGCGACAAATTCAGGCCAGTTCAGTTCCTTATTCAACTGGGCCGTACAGAATTCCCTGCCTGCGACGCGGCCCGCTTCGTAGAGGATCCGATCGGTTTGTTCACGCCCGTACCGCCGGACGAGCACTTCTTTCAGGCTGAACTGCATCAATCGGTAAACTTCCACACTGGTCGTGGGCCCGAGGTTGGGGCGTCCGACTTCAATGTCTCCAAGATCTTTCCAAGTGAGATTGTAATCGCTTCGGTTTCCGTCATCCATCGGGGACCTCTCGGCCAATAAGTGCTTTTCTTAGGTAACCGGGAAGGTAACGCAAATCAAAGCCTCTGTCCAGATGGTTATCTGAAAGCTCCAAACGCTTCGAATTCGCGGGGTGCTTCCTGCGCCGGGTCAGGCAAGTAGAGGGATACTCGGCCGGCAGGATTTGTCTTGACCGCTCCCGTTTGAGCAGATACAAGGTGCATGTGGCTCACAGGCTGCGCCCAGGCAACCTCTATCGCCCGGAGCCGATAACAACCCCGCGCCTGCGGAGGGAAGGAGTCCTCAAGAATGGCCCCAGACCTGGCGACCAACGAAGCAGCCGGCGACTATCCAACAAAGCATGACCTGCTGATAACCCGCATCATCATCGCATACGGATGCCTGTATCTTGCCTACATACCGTATCTGTGGTTCGCTCCGATTTTTCCCTTCGCCGGGATAGGCGTCCATTACAGTACTCCGCTCCTTGTTCTTTTAGGGTTTGGCATTATCTGCCTGAAAAGATGGGCTTACTGGCTGGTGATCATTGTCACCGCCGGCAGAATCTTTGCTCTTGGTTACCTGATTATGACATGGGCGAGCAAGGTCTGGGGAATCAAGACGGTGTTCTATTATGGGTACGTCGCCGACGGCATAATGATGTTTCTCATTTGGACGTCGTTTGTTTTCAAAGGAACAGTCAACCACCAGATGATACCGGGCTCCGGATACTACGGCGGTGCACTGGTCAGTGCCGGCTTCCCAATAGCAGCAACTATTGAGGTCCTGATCCATGTGGCCATGGTCGTCTTGTGGACAGTGGTCCTGCGGCGGGAGAGGCAAGCATAAGTCCTCGGCAAGAGTCCGCCGGCACCGCGCGGCAGCTTCGTTCAGGCAGCGGACTTCTGCTGATCCAGTTGCTCTATGAACGCTTCAATATTGGTCTTGGCCTGCTCTTCGGAGTAGCACCTAAGGTCATTGAGGTCGCCGTTGAGCACAAGAGTCGGAACGCCGAGCCTTTCGGTCATCCGTTGCGGCATTCCGTACCGGCTGTTGGAATTATTGGGGCATGTCTTGGCGTCGTGATATATCACTCCGTCCACGGAGAAGTCCCGAATCCACCGGTCCATATACGCTTCCTTGTACGACTCGTCCCGAACGATGAACAGTTCGGTGTATGCTCTTGCCATGGACTCGAAGGGTTGGGCCGGGTCGAACGCGTCGAAAATCCAGCTATTGCAGTAAGTTGATGCAACTATATTCGTGCCCAGCGACACAAACAGTTCGCTGAGATCCCTCAATTTCCCCCATATGGGCATCCCGTCCCAGTAGATCCGGTGGCGCTCTCCTTCAACCGCCGCGATACCGTTCTTCACCCGCTGATCCATCTCTGCAGAGAGCACCTTGTAATAGTCCACTGCCTGGGGTGTGCCGCGAAGCACCACTGCAGGCGCCATGTGTATCGAGGCGTCGAAAAAGGTAAGAGGAGCAGGCTTAACCGCCCCGTACTCCAGGACTTTGCGCCACAGCTTAGTGCATTCCAGAGACAGGCGGACCGATTCGCGCAACCGGTCAATGTCGAAGCGATTCCCCGAGACTTCCTCCAAGGTGGTGATCATGCCCTTCATTTGAGCCACCAGGTCCGTGACGTGATGCCCCCTCACTTCCTTGATCTGTCTATGAGTATGCACGCCCACCAGCGGAACGCTCCATTCCCTGGCGTAAAACGCGAACCAGTCCTGAACGTCGCGGCACTGGTTGGTGTTATATACGAGAATGTCCGCTTTGGGGACGCTCTCCATGCCGTAAGCCTTTGCAAGCGGCGTGAACCCCTTCAGGTATGCTCCCACGTCGGAGGTGAGGTACGAACAGATGTCCGGGGAGTAACCGATGGCATTGGCCGAGGGAATGCAATCCGTAGCGGTCCGCGTGGCGCCGAGCAGGGCCCCGTGATTCTCGGGATAGTACACAAGAAAGCCGAATGACTGAAGAAGCTCCGCCGGTCCCACGGAAGTGCACCAGGCAATCTTCCTCTCGCCGGTCTTCGCAGCCCGGTCCAGAGAGGCAAAATAGTCCGCCATTATTGTCTTCATCTGAGAAGTGGCGGCTATGGTCTTACGGGAGCCCGTCTTGTCCTTTTCGGCCATGTATCTCTCCGGAAATTGTCCTATTTTGATTACGAAATTACTATAGTGAACGCCGGACCCGAAGTCAAGCCGGTGGGCGGCCATTAAGCATCAGCTCCTGTGGGGCAGGCTTTCCAGCCTTACTTGTGCAAGGCTGAGAAGAAGCCGCAGCCCGGAAAGCCTGCGCCACGTTGGGATGAGGGTCTCCGCCGCGTGGGCGAGGGCCCAAGTCAGCCCGAGAAAAAAACCTGTTGACAAGAATGGTCCGGTTGCGCTAGGAGAGTGTACTCATTAGTGGGGAGAAGGGATGGCAACGCTTTTCGTAATATCAGTAGCTGTTTCGGTCCTTTGGCTGGCTTTTGGCGATAAGAAAGACTGGTCGGGCCTGTGACATGGCGCGGCTCCCGCCGCGCTCCTCCGTTTGCCGAAGACCCCACGTTACCCATCAAGAATCATATGGAAGCATGGACGGGGTGGAGGCCGAGGAATGCCGTGTGGAGTTGGGGCCAGGCTTGACATACCTGTATTTTGGCAGGTCCTCTCTTGCCCTCTCCAATTCCGCCGCAGGACGTGGATTCGTTTCTTTATGCTTCCGCAGACGATTGACCGCTTGGCTGATACCAACTTGCGCTCAAGATGAGACTATGATATAGGCCTCCCCCGTGGGAGGGT
>DYLG01000172.1 GCA_020722215.1 Desulfomonile tiedjei | reverse complement strand
CTGCAACGTTATCGAGAGCTTGCCGCTGCCGTAACCGAACGCGTAGAAAAGCTCGCGAGCCGTTATGTGGTTTACGGGCCCGAGGGAACTCGTCAGTGGTTTTTTCGAGAGGCCCAGAGGGGTGATCCGGTCAATCAGACTGTGGTGGGGATATTGAGTCTGTTGGGCGCGCCGGAACTCGGAATCAAGAAAGACTCCAAGGAGGGCGTTGAGTGGTTGAACAAGGCCGCTGCTCAGGACCATCCGCTTGGGCAGGCCGCGCTCGGCATTGTCTACCTGCTGGGAAACTCGTCCGCAGGAATCGAGCAGGACAGGGCAAAGGGGCTTCAGCTCCTGGACAAGGCTGCCGGCAAAGCCGGCCCTGACGGTGAAATGGCCATGGCATCGCTCTTCCTTTACGGAATTAGGGAACTTGGGATTCCCCCAAATCCCTTGGAAGGGCTGACGCGTATGAATGTGCTGGCAGAGAAGGGCGATGTGTCGGCGCAACTGACATTGGCAATACTGAACCTGATGGGAATGCCGCAAATCGGGCTACCGAAGAACCCGCAGGCGGGCCTCAAATGGCTGAACAAACTGGCCGACCAGGGCGGGCAAACCCTTCAAGCAGCCATGGGCATGGCGTACATGACGGGAGTCAATGAGGTCGGCATTCCCAGGGACGCCGCTGAAGCTGCAAACTGGTTTCGCAAGGCCGCGGACCAGGGGAACCTGCTCGCTCAGATCTCGCTTGGCTGGATGTATCACCAAGGGGATGGCGTTTCAAAAGACCTTGGCGAATCGGCCAAATGGTTTCGCAAAGCTGCCGAACAGGGAGATGCTTTGAGTCAGAACAACCTGGGGTACATGCTCCTCAAGGGCTTGGGTGTGCCAAAGAACGACAAGGAAGCCCTGGAATGGTTGAAAAAGGCTGCGGATCAGGAATTCCCCGAAGCGCAGTTCACCCTGGGGCAGATGTACTCTGCCGGTGACGGAGTCCCAAAGGATGCCGAAAAAGCCAAGGCCTGGTTCATGAAAGCAGCCAAGTGGGGCCATGAAGGCGCCGCAAAACAACTCCGGGAATCGGGCAATTGATTCAAGAGACGTAAGAGTTGACCGCCAAGAGGAAAGAATCAACCACAAAGACACGAAGCCCTTTTGTCTCGGACGAATCCCGCGTCCTGCGGCACGGGGTCCGGTCCCGCGTCCCGCGGGACTCTGTCCCGACCAAGCCTTCTTTGTGTCTTGGCGCCTTTGTGGTTTGATTTGGGCCTCGAAGGCGTTTTCAGCCCGAACTGTTACGGGAAAGCACTTCGTCTGCCCCTGGGGCCATGGAGGTTCACTTGGACCAAGAAGACGATCGGAGCCGGCAACCGGCAGACCGGCCGCCGGCCGCGGATACAGGTTGTTCAGTGGCGGCAGGTGAAGCCGAGTTCCAGCAACGAATCCGGGAGTTGACTGCAATCAACAATGTGGCCCGGGCAGTGGTTTCTTCTCTGTCAGTCAAGGAAGTGATCTCCTGCGCGTGCGAGCAGATCAGCGCGGCGCCGGCTCCGGCCTTGATCGCAGCGTACTTGCTCGAAGGCGACAAGTTACTGCTGCACGAGTTCTGGGATAAGGGTCTCAAGGAAAGCGCGCGACCCGAGGCGGTCACGCGTGTGGGAGAATGCCTGTGCGGCCTCGCTGCAAAGCTGCGCAAACCGATCTATTCAGCCGACGTGAGAAAAGACCCCAGGGTTACGTTGGATGTGTGCACTCACGCAGGGATCACATCGTTCGCGGCGCTGCCGCTGATGTTCCGCGATGAGGTCCTGGCAGTGCTTGGGCTCGGATGGCACGAGGAACGGGAACTAGCACGGCAGGCCCAATTCCTTGAGACTATTGCAGATCAAACGGCAGCAGGCATTCAAAACGCCCGGTTGCACGAACACGCGCGGCAATACGCTGAAGAACTTGAACAACGCGTGAACGAGTCTACGCGGGCCCAGAAGGCTCTCCAAGAAAGTGAGGAAAGATTCCGAACGGTTTTCAGCACAAGTCCGGACGCAGTGATACTCTCTACGTTGGAGGACGGCCGCATTGTGGACGCGAACGAGGCGTTCACTGCGCTGACCGGTTATTCGAGGGAAGAGGCGCTGGGCAAGACTTCCCTGGATCTTGGTATATGGTTGGACCCCAGGGATCGCGAAAAGCTGATCGAGCCGCTACGGCGTACCGGAAGTGCCAAAGATGTTGAGGCTCTCTTCAGGATGAAGGACGGCGCGCTCCGGATCGGCCTAATGTCAGCGAAGGTCATCATGCTCGGCGGAGCGGCCTACGTGGTGTCCGTCACCAAAGACATTGACGAATGGAGGCGGACCCAGGAAGCTCTGAGAGCGAACGAGCTGAGACTGAGAACATTCATGGAAACCTTCCATGGGATCGCGTTCAGTGTGGGCCTCGATCTCAAGCCCATTTTCCTCCATGGAGCCGTTGAAGCCATAACGGGCTACTCCGAAGAAGAACTTCTGGCTGAAAATCCTCGATTGGACAAGTTGGTGCATCCGGACGACCGGGAGAGGGTTCTTGGAACCATTAAGCAAATGAGATCCGTTTCTGATTGCACGTGGGAACAGGAATTCCGCATAAAGCACAAAGACGGCAAGTCACGATGGGTTCACGCGTTCATCCGCAATGTTTGCGACGACTCGGGAAAGCCACAATATTTTCAGGGAGCGGTTTACGATATAACTGAGCAACGAAAGCTCCAGGAGGAGCGCGATCGTTTGTTCAACCTCTCGCTTGACATGTTGTGCATTGCCGGGTTCGACGGCATGTTCAAGCAGGTGAACCCTGCCTGGACCGGGACCCTGGGGTGGTCGGAAGAAGAACTGCTCAGCAGACCTTGGATCGAGTTTATCCACCCCGATGACCGTGAAGCTACACTCTCCGCCGGCGAGCGACTATCTGAAGGAAACGCGGTTCATTCATTCGAAAGCAGGTTTAGCTGCAAAGAGGGGCCATGTCGCTGGCTGTCATGGACCGCCTTTCCCCTTCCGGAGGATAAACTCATTTTTGCTGTGGCCCGCGACGTCACCGGGCGAAAAGAGTCCATGGAGAACCTGCGAATCGAGTCCGAGAAATTCCGGACCCTGGCAGAACACGCGCCCTTCGGACTGTGTATGATAGGTGAGGATGGCCGATTCGTTTACATCAATCCCAAGTTCACAGACATGTTCGGATACGACTTGAATGACGTCCCCGACGGCCGGCACTGGTTCAGGCTCGCCTATCCCGACCAGTATTATAGGCACGAAGTGATATCCACATGGCTCCAGGACGTTGAACGCGCCGGCGTAGGCGAAGCGCGACCCCGGGTTTTCACCGTACGTTGCAAAGACGGAGCCGACAAGATAATTCACTTCAGATCGGTAAGACTGGCCACGGGCGAAGATCTGATGTCCTGCGAAGACATAACCGAAAGAACGCTCGCCCGGCAGAAACTCCTGGAGAGCGAGCGGCGATACAGAATCCTGTTCGATGAATCCAGGGACGGGATCTTCATTACTTCCCGGGACGGCACGCTGATGGATGCAAACAGGTCCTTTCTGGAAATATTCGGTTATGCCCGGGAAGAAATGATCGGTACGAATGTCCGGGAATTGTACCTGAACCCCTTTGACAGAGAGCGTTATCAGCAGACCATAGAATCCGAGGGATCAGTAAAGGACTATGAACTTTTATTGAAGAACCGCGAAGGGGGAGAGCTGTCTTGCCAGTTAACAGCTACTGTGCGGCAAGGAGAAGACGGAAGTGTTCTGGGCTACCAGGGAAGTGTGAGAGATGTGACTGAGCGCAAGCGCCTGGAGCGACAACTTCTCCACGCCCAGAAGATGGAGGCCCTGGGAACGTTGGCAGGCGGTATTGCTCATGATTTCAATAATCTTCTCCAAATCATAATGGGGTACGTCGAGCTGCTTCTTTTCGGGAAGAAGCCGCAAGATCCCGACTACGCCAGACTTCAGGCAGTGCAAAAGGCGGCTCTCAAGGGCAGCGAGCTGGTAAGACGAATCTTGCTGTTCGGAAGAAAGGTGGAGGCTCAGCGCCGTCCCATCAACCTTAACGAAGAGATAACTCAGGCCCTGGAACTTCTGGATCGAACCGTGCCCAAGACCATAGAAATCAGCCTTCACATGGCCCGGGGACTCAAGATGGTCAACGCAGATCCCGGACAGTTGACTCAGATCCTGCTCAATCTCACGGTCAACGCCATGGATGCCATGCCCGACGGCGGCAAGCTGACCATCGAAACCGGCAACGTTACCCTGAATGAACAGTATTGCAGTACTCATATCGAAGCCAAGCCCGGGGACTATGTCCTATTGTCGGTATCGGATACGG
Organism: Desulfomonile tiedjei; assembly: GCA_020722215.1. Lineage (GTDB taxonomy): Bacteria > Desulfobacterota > Desulfomonilia > Desulfomonilales > Desulfomonilaceae > DYLG01. Next base: position 4,458 of record DYLG01000172.1, on the reverse strand, counting down.
GTTACGGCATGGAAAAAGCCGTGCTCGAACACATCTTCGAGCCTTTTTTCACCACCAAGAAAATGGGCGAGGGCACAGGCCTCGGACTGGCGATGGTATTCGGCATCGTCAAGAATCACGGAGGATACGTCACCTGTTATAGCGAACCCGGGATGGGAACGGTGTTCAAGGTTTATCTGCCGGCCATGGAAACGGAAGTTGCCCGCGCAATAGAGTCCGATGCTGAAACGCCGACAGGGGGAGTGGAAACCATTCTGCTGGTTGACGATCAGGAGTCCATTCGCGTGTTGGCAGGAGAATTTCTCACCCTGGCAGGCTACAAGGTGCTCACCGCATCCAACGGCCGCGAGGCCCTGGAGATCTTCAAGGAGAAACGGGCGGATATCTCCCTGGTGATCCTTGACCTCATCATGCCCGAAATGGGAGGCAGGCAGTGCCTCGATGAGCTTCTCAAAATCGACCCCGACGCACGAGTCGTCCTCGCCAGCGGTTTTTCCTTCAACGGACAAATGAGCAAAGATATCGAACAGCGCACACGGGGATTCGTGGAAAAGCCCTATGAAATGCAGCAACTCCTTCGGGTGGTACGCGAGGTCCTGGACGCGGGATGATCGGAGCAAGAGGTCACCGGGGAGATCCCTTCTTGCACGACCCGGCCTCCGGCCGCTACCAAAGAGAAGAATCAACCACCAAGGCGCCAAGACACAAAGGAAATCCTGAATTGATTTCTTCTTGGCGCCTTTGTGTCTTGGTGGTCGGATTTTTGTTTTGTCTCGCAGCTTGGTAAGGCGGGCTCTGCCCGCCATCTGCGTCGGGCGGAGCCCGACCTACGCCAAGTCCCCGCCAGGTTGAAAAAACGAATCATATATTGAGCGAATGGATCGCGTGGTCCTGAAGTAGTCCTCAAGCAGCATATCGCCCGCGGCCTGATCATAGCCGAGTCTCCTGGCGAGGCCGATCAGCTTTTCACCTTCCAGGGGCATTCTGTCCACGCTGCGGTGTTCCATTATGCGCAGGCGGTCCTCAAGGTTAGTAAGAAACCGGTATCCCGAATCAAGGGTGCGGAACGGTTCGGAATCGAGCAACCCGGCCTTGTGCATGGCTGCAAGGGCCTCGAGGGTGTTATGGCATAAGACTTCCGGCCGGTTGCGGGCATGGAGCAGTATGTTGGCCTGGACGAAGAACTCCACATCCGCAAGTCCCCCATGGCCGGTCTTAAGGTCCACGTGGCGCGAGTCTTCCTGCGCGATTTCCTTTTCCATTCTTCGCCTCAGCCGGTCGATCTCGGCGAGTTCATCCGGGGAAACCGTGGTCCTGAGCACGCAATTCCTCACTATGTCCGCGACGTCCTCTGCAAGGAACGCAGGCCCTGCAACGGGCCTGGCCTTGATTAGGGCCTGCTTTTCCCACAACTGCGAAGTTGTTCTATGATATTCCCTGAAAGTCGCGAGCGAAGACACCAAGGGGCCTTTCTGTCCCGAGGGCCTCAATCTGGTGTCGATCTCGAACGCGATCCCTTCGGCAGTGGGAGCGCTCAGAATGGATATGATCCTTGCGGCGAGGCGGGTGAACCATTCGTGTGCCGAAAAACGTCCGATAGCTTCCGGAGGCGAGTCGTAAACAAAGATCACGTCCAGATCCGACAGATATGTCATCTCTCTGCCGCCCAACTTCCCCATCCCCAGGATAACGAATGGAAGAGACTCACCCAAGTCAAAGTCCCCGAATCTGCGAGCCATTTCCTTGGCCGCTATCCTGACTGCCGCTCCGAGACATACTTCGGCAAGCTCAGTCACCAGCCAGCGAGACGTTGGCGAGTCGATCTCGCCGGCGAGGTGGCTCACCCCGATCCTGAGAATCTGTTCGTTCTTGAATATCCTCAGAATATCCAGCTCAGTCTCGTAGTCATCGTAGTAACTGAAGCGCTCGGATAGCTTTTCCTCAAGAGGGCCCTTCTCCCTGGGGTGCTGTACCGTCCATCTACCGATCAGCGAATCCACCGCCTGAGGATGTCGGATGAGCAGTTCAGTGAAGAATCGGCTTTCACCAAGTATCCTGACGATGAACCTTGCCGTGGCGGGGTTCTCAAGTAGCGTAGCCAAGTATGTGGAACCTGCGTGGAGAGAATGGACGTACCTGTCCAACGCGATCAGAGCCTTGGCCGGTTCCGGTGTTTTGAGAAGCTCATCGAGGAAGAGAGGCGCGAGCCGCGCAAGCAGGCTCCTGGCCTTGTCGGGAAAACCTCGCATCTCTCCGGGGACAACAAGGCCCCGGAGTATGGGATAAGCCTCTTGCGGATGGTCAAAGCCCAGGTCCGACAGCAGCTCGATCGACCTCTCCTTGTCCTGAATGCCATCCACGATGCGGCATGCGACAGTTGAGCACTGCTCGGCTTCGTCTTCGGACGTGCTCTGGAAGAGGCTTGAGAACAACTCCTCAACATGGGCTCTGCGTTTGTCCAGGTCGGCAAGGAAAGCCTCGATCGCGTTGTTCTTGTATCCCATTCGCCGTGCCAGCTCTTCCTGGTCGGTCGCTTGTTTGGGCAGCTCGTGCGTTTGGAGCTGGTGATTGATCTGGATGCGATGTTCGGTCTTACGGAAGAAAAGATACGCGTCGCGAAGTTGTTCCGTTGTCTCTTCACCCAGCAAGCCAGCGTGCCGAAAAAGGTCGAGAGACTCGCACGTGCTGCGCGATCGGATCTGGGGCATCTTCCCTCCGTTGATGAGTTGAAGCGCCTGAACGAAGAACTCGATCTCCCTGATTCCTCCTTGCCCCAGCTTGATGTTGATTCCCGGTTTGCGCCGGAGTTTGGACTGAATGCGCAGTTTCATGTCGCGCATTTCTTCCAGAGTGGAATAATCCAGATACTTCCTGTAAATGAACGGCTCCAGCGCGTTCATGAACATCCTGCCCAAGCTGAGATCGCCCGCCACGGGTGCGGCTTTCATAAGGGCCGCGCGTTCCCATGTCCGACCCCACCCGAGATAGTAGTCCAGAGCATTGGCCACCGAAGGAACCAGTTCGCCCCGTTCCCCTTCAGGTCGGAGACGCAAATCCACCCGGAACACAAATCCGTCCTCGGTCACGTCGGAAAGCGACGAAGTGACGGCCCGCGCGAGGCTCTCGTAGAATTGGATCACAGGTATCGGCTGAGGCCCGTCGGTGAGGCCTTCCTCCGGCCCTCGCAGAAAAATGAGATCCACATCGGAAGAGAAGTTCAGCTCAGCGCCGGACATCTTGCCAAGGCCCATGACTACGAATCCCATGCCGCTTGCTGCGCCCTCCGGCAGGCCGTGCTTGAGTGCAAGGCGTCCGTAGTGCCATTCAAGCGCAACCTGGATGCATGCCTCCGCCAAATTCGAGAGTTCGCCCATCAGCTCTTGAACGTCGATGAGGCCTGCCAGGTCCCGGCAGCCCAATCGGAGGTATTCTTCCTCCTTGTACATGCGCAGCGCTCGATTGAGGGTTGACACATCCTGCATGTCGCGCGTCAAGAGATCGAGTTCCGCTCGTTTACTGCGGCCGTGCTTGCCTATAAGATACCCTTTCTCAAGGAACATCTTTCTCAACAGGTTTGGACGCCGGCACAGAATTGAATGAAGAAAGTGCGAGCCGGATACGGCAGCCAGAAATGGCGGCCTGCGCTCCGAGTCTTTCAGCACGGCCTTCACCACCTCCGGACTGTCTCCGGAAAGGAGATCGTCTATGCGGTTCGCAGCGTTCCTCGCACTGCTCGCGTTTGCCAGGTCGGCTTTCAGCTCGCTCGCATGAGGCGCCGAAAGCTCCGACAAGAACGCGTGCAACCGCAAACAGTTGCGTTCAATATGGTTGGTCAGAGTGTTGGTATTCATTGCTACAACAACATCTTCCGAATCTCCTCGGGCAGATGTTCCGCCAGACCGGGAAACGCCTCCACAAGCCGAACGATGTCCGCCAGGTCCTTTTGCCTTTTGCTCTTCCGCCGGTCTTTGTCCACGCACGCCCAGATCTTGCCTTGTAAGACGTCTTCAATACTTGCCACGCGCATCTTGTATCCGAGCACCGTCCGCACGGAAGCCCTGTCGATGAAATCGCGGTAACGCGGATCGGTTTGAAGCTGAATCCTCAATGAGGACTTCGGGCTGCTGAGATTAACGCTATGCTCGAAACACTCGACTTTGAACCGGGCTTCAACGGCCCTGCAAATCAGGTCGATTTCTTCAGCGGCTACAACAACATCGAGATCAAGGCTGACCACCGGCTCGACATAGGCGTTGACGGCTATCCCTCCGATGATGCAATAGCTCCACCTATTTTTCTCGAGAATATCCAAGATAACTTGCAGAATATCAACTTTGCTGTTAGCTATGGTATTAAAAAAAGTCTTGCCTGTCATTATCCGTTTTCCTTACGAGAATAAGAAATTCGTTTTTTAGGCTGCGCTTGCCAGGTGAGTGTCGCGCCACCGATTTTGCCTCG
>DYLG01000171.1 GCA_020722215.1 Desulfomonile tiedjei | reverse complement strand
TAGAAGATCAGCTCAACCTGATTCGATCGCCGAAAGTCATGATTTCCCACGAGCCAGATATGTCTCATATCGTCGTGCCATTCGCTCATGCGCCATTTCTGGTAGGGGAGTCTTCCGGAAGGATCGGCTATCAAGCCTTTGTCGGCATCGAGAAAACGGACAGCGGTCTCGGTACGCAGCAAGGGGGACCGGGACAACAGAGTGCACGAGCACGCGCTGATTAAGATGGCCGCGGGCAAGGCCATGCGCAGCAGGCTCTCCCGGGGAAGAGGGAATACAAAGGATTGGTAAACACGGGCGAGACCAGCCGTCATAGGGATGAAAACCCCTCCGAATGGGATTTCCCTCCCCGGCTCCGTCAATTCTATCAGTCAGGCCGGTATGTTGTCAACGGCCTCTAATGTGCCGGACGAAGAAGAGCATTTCCGGGCTAATGGTGGGCCTCATCGGGTGCTTCCCGAGGCTTCCTTTTCAAAACGAGCCAAGTTGCCGAACTCTCCCAAAGTTATCAAAGTATCGTTGCTGTCGATGACCGTGGCCGGACCCGGATTGAAGACCATTTTGCCGTTCTGCTTGATTATAGACACAATGATCAGATTCAAGTCTTTTCGGATATCCGTTTCCGCGAGCGTTCTTCCCACGTAAGGTGATTTTTCCGAGACTTGAACCTCCCCCAGTTCGACGTCGAGTTCCTTTCGGTCCATGGCTACTTCGAGAAAACCCATTACCTTGGGTTTGAGGATTCCCATCACCAGTCGCATTCCACCGATCCGATACGGACTGATCACGCGCGACGCCCCGGCCCAGCGAAGCTTGGCCTCGGCATCTTCCGCGCCGGCTCTGGCAATGATGTCGATATTGGGGTTGAGCCGTCGGCCCGTGAGAACCACGTACACGTTGGCCGCGTCGGAATCGAGCAGGGACACCAGCCCCCGCGCCCTGGCAATGCCGGCGGAAAGCAGGACATCCTCTCGGGTAGCGTCGCCGGGGGCAAGCAGCATATTCCGGGCTACTACGGCATCCTGCACTTCGGGACGATTCTCGACCACCACGAATGGAATGTGTCTCTCCCTCAGTTCATGACACACGAAAGAGCCCATTCTGCCGAATCCGCAGATGACGAAGTGATCTTTGATCTTTTCCAGTGCCTTCATTGAACGCCGCCTCATAAGTATTTTGAGGATTTCGCCTTCGATCATTATGCGAGCAACCGCGATCATGGCGTAAGTCATTACGCCCATTCCCGTAGCTATGATGAATAGGGTGAAGACCTGGCCCTTCGGCCCCAGATCATAAACCTCCTTGAAGCCTATGGTGCTGATGGTGATTACTGTCATGTACAGGCTTTCGAGAAGTGTCCACCCTTCGATCAGGTGGTATCCGGCGGTCCCGATCGTCAGGACGAGTCCGATTCCGATGAGTGCCCTGAGAAGCGCCGTATGGTTCACCAAGATTCAACTCCGCGGTCGCTGCTCAAGCTACTTCCGCTCTGAATCCACGGGATCGGGGCTTACACCTTGAGACCCGGCGGCGCTGCCCGGCTTCTTGCTCTTGCGGGGAGGCAGTCCCAAGAGCTTGAGGTTCGCGACCGGTTTAACGGCCGTAGCCAGACTGACCTCCGTGCGGTTGAAGCCCTGCTCCTTGGACATCTCTTCCAGGAGCTTCATCAGAGCGCTGAAGTCATCCGCGGCAGAAGCAGGAATAGTGATGAAAGAGCCCCCCTCGGGTATCTTGAAGGCATCCAGCTTGATCTGCTTGGGGCCTGCAAATAACACAAGCTTTCCCGGCGTGCCTCCCGGCTGCGCTCTCAGCTTCACTTTCGAGCGCGAATCGAACAGCGTGAATTCCTTGTCCGGCTGAACCAGATTGTCCGGGACGTGCTTGTTGGGGAACAGCACCATCACGTCCCCCCCGGCGCTCACATAAACGGCTGTCAGGTAGACTTTGGCGGATGGCCGCAACCGAACAGTGACAGGCTCTCCTTTAGCGAAGGTTTTCGACCTGGGGTTTTCCGTCCGGACCTTCAGATCAACCGCGTTGGGTCCTATCTTCCCCAGAGTCAACAATTGATCGGCGGGGCCGGCTGCCGGCTTCTCCGCGGCCGGGGACGCGATGGGGCCCAATGCCAGAAGAATGCTCAGCGATATCAGTCCCGTAAACAATTTGAAGGTTGACGACTTCATAGCACCTCCCCGTTGCGTATTTCGTCCGGTGGCGAGAAGGCCTCGAACTCTTTCGATAGTACTGCTCCAGGGATATCTTTTCAAGAGCTTCCCGACCCCCGGTCCAAGATAACCGCAATTACGAAGGGATTTATGCAAATAGCGTTGAATGCGGATCTTGACAAAGCTCAAATTCGTTGTTACCTTTGTGCCGATAATAGATGTGTTCCCCCTGTGATCCGATCCGGACGACGGGCGTGATACACTGACTGCCAAACCCGGACGAAGGCGCCCCGTGCCGAGGATTCTCGCTCGCATCAAAAAACTCCCGCAGGTCCCCGAACATCAAGAGTTCCTGAGTCCCATAACCGCACTTGAAAACATGCTGCGAGTGTGATGCTTGAAAGGATTTGAAGAATGAGTCTGAACATTTACGTCGGAAATCTGTCATTTGACACCCAGGAACATGAGCTGAGGGAGTTGTTTGCGGCATACGGAACCGTGCAGTCCGTCCATATCATCTCCGACCAGTTTACCGGGCGTTCTCGCGGATTCGGTTTTGTGGAAATGGCCGAGCGTGATGCAGGCATGAAGGCCATCCAGGAACTCGATTCCACCCAGTTGAGAGGCCGTCCGCTCAAGGTTAACGAGGCAAGGCCGCCCAAGCAGTCGCGTGATCGCGGCCAGCGACGGCCCCGGTATTAAGCTGTTACGGTTATACGCTTCCGCCTGCCGAGCAGGGGAGCGATTGCAGGCCATGCCTCCGGAAAGCTGACCGGTAACGGTCGGAGCGGTGTTTTGTGGCTACCGATGGAGGGCGCCGGTCTCGGCGCCCTTCTTGTGTACGTTGCTGCGTTTCATCGTACAGGGCGCGGGTCCCGGTCGATTGTAGGGGCGAACGGCCGGTCGCCCCTACAAAACACGCAACCGCATTTGCGGCGAAGAGCACTTAGGAAATCGGTTATTTGGGTCTTTCGTCGATAATCCTTTTTGCTTTTCCGATGCTTCGCTCAATCGAATCCTGAGGCGTAATGGATACCGGCACGTTGATCCCGATGACCTGCTGTATTCTTGACGAAATCCTCTTGGCCAGTTCATCCACCTTCGCCTGACCCGCGGCATAGATTTCCGGTCTGGCTTCCGTTTCGACGTACATCACGTCTAGGTAGCCCTTCTTGGCTAGCCTGATCTGATAGACCGGCTCCACTTCCTTGAACTCCATCAGGACCGATTCCACCTGGGAAGGAAATACGTTGACCCCGCTGATGATCATCATGTCGTCGGATCTGCCCAGTATCTTGTCCATGGTGATCAGAGTCCTGCCGCAATCGCATTTTTCACGGCGCAGGGTGCAGATGTCGCGCGTCCGGTAACGAATCATGGGCATCGCGCGACGCTGGAGCGCGGTGAAAACCAACTCGCCCTCCTTGCCCAGTTCCACAGGTTCCAGGGTCGCGGGGTCCACGATTTCAGGATACACATGGTCTTCGTTGATGTGGATGCTGTAGTTCTCGCATGTGAAGGAAACCCCGGGGCCCATAAGCTCGGTCAGGCCGTAGTGCTCATATGCGTGGATGCCGCCGCGGGATTCGATTTCATCCCTCATCTCGATGCTCCAGGGCTCGGCTCCGAAATGCCCGGTCCTGACAGTTGAATTCTTGATATCAACGCCCATTTTCTCGGCACGCTCGATGATGGTCATGCAGTAAGAAGGCGTGCAGCACAGAGCGGTTGTACCGAAGTCCTGGATGAGCAGTATCTGCCTTTCCGTCATGCCTGCGCCCGAAGGAACCACCGCGCAGCCGATTCTCATCGCGCCCTGGAGAAACCCGAGGCCGCCGGTGAACAGCCCCATCCCGTACGCGTTTTGCAGAATGCTGTCGGGCCTGACTTCCTGAGCCCAAAGGCCGCGTGCCATGCATTCCGTCCACTGCTCCAGGTCTTCCTTTGTGTACGGTCCGGTGATCGGTTTTCCCGTGGTCCCCGACGACGCATGAATGCGCACCACTTCCGACAGGGGAACCGCGCATAATCCAAAAGGATAATTGTCTCTCAGAGCCGTTTTCACAGTGAACGGGAACTTGGCGAGATCCTCCAGTTTTTGGCAATCCTCCGGCTTGACTCCTTTCTCGTCGAAGGCTTTCTTGTAGTGGGGGATCTTCTCGTACGCCCACTTCAGGGTTTCCTTGAGCTTCTCCAACTGGAAAGCCTTCATTTGGTTTTCTGCCATGGTTTCGAATTTGGCATCCCAATACTTTTCGGACATTGCGGTCCTCCTCCGCGAACATTTTGCCTGTTGTGGCTGGATTCAGCATGTGAGGGGCTAGGTGACTATCAAAGATAAGCAAGCGCAGGACTGCTGTCAAGTCAAAAGGCATGCGGCCGAGGCGGGAACCGTAACGCTTTCCGCAAGGGAAGAAGATTCACCACCAAGGCACAAAGAAGAAATTGCCCTGTGATTTCTTTGTGTCTTGGCACCTTGTCGGTTTTCCTCAATGTTGGCCCGGCAGGGAGTGCGCGCCTGCGTGGCGTGGGAATGCAATCTCTCACGGGAATCGAAATTTTCATCTCCCAAGATGTTCGCAGCCGAAAGCTTGCGGTAGAATGCGTGACCGTATTTGTGAACAGCCGGCGTAGGATGCGGTGACCGGAGGGAACCGCACGGTTCGAGGTCTCTTGCCGATCGATTCCGTTCGGTACGCTCACCGCATCCCACTCTACTACGGCACGGAATTTGGGCCGTCGTATCCGTAGCCAGGGAGATGTTGCATGGGCCTGCTGCTAAACTACAGCCTGAGAAATCTCCGGACCAGGAAGCTCACCACGATTCTCACAGCGGGTGGAATGGCATTAGTGAGTTCGGTTTTTGCTGCGGTTCTGATGCTGGCTGAAGGTCTGGAACAGACGCTGCGGGATACCGGGTCCCCCGAGAATGCCATAATTCTGCGCGGGTCGGCTGAGACGGAAATAAGCAGTCTCGTTAGCAGAGACGAGGCGTCCATAGTCGAGATTCAACCCGAAGTGACCCGGAGCGAAATGGGGGACGCCTTTGCCGCCAAGGAGTCGGTAGTGTTGGTGGCTCTCCCTAAACGGAGCAGCGGCAGCCCCACCAACGTTATGGTCCGAGGCGTCGGATCAAACTCCTCTTTGTTGCGGCCCCAGGTGCGGCTGGTGGCGGGCAGATATTTCAGGCACGGGGCACGTGAGATCATCATAGGCCGGAGTATTGCCCAAAGAATAGAAGAAGGCATTCTGGGGGGAACGCTCCACTTCGCCCTGTCGGATTGGACTATTGTCGGCATACTTGATGCCGGAGGCGCCGGATTCGACTCGGAGGTGTGGGGAGACGCAAACCAGCTTATGGCTGCTTTCCGCAGGAACAGCTACTCCTCGGTCACGGTCAGGGTTCCCGGCGATCGGGATTTCAGCGCTCTGAAAAAACGCTTGGAAAGTGACCCGCGGTTGTCGGTACAGGTGAAACGGGAGATCGAATTCTACAAGGAGCAGTCGGACGTCATGGCCCGGTTCATTCGCATACTCGGCACGGGCATGACCACTTTTTTCAGCATCGGAGCCATACTTGGAGCTATGGTGACGATGTACACCGCAGTTGCCGCCAGAACCCGCGAGATAGGCGCCTTGCGAGCCCTGGGATTCGGCCGGTGGACGATTTTGGCGGCATTCCTGGCCGAATCCTTGCTCCTGGGCCTTATGGGAGGCGCTGCGGGTATTGCCTGCAGTTCGCTCCTTCAGTTTTCCAGCATATCGACGGTGAACTGGGGAACCTTTTCGGAGTTGGTTTTCGGGTTCAAACTCACCGTCACCATAGCGCTTTACACCCTCGGATTCGGTGCAGCCATGGGCATTCTCGGCGGAATTCTGCCCGCGTGGCGAGCTGCCGGGCTGAATATCGTCGATGCGTTGAGGGCTTCATGAATCCGGTCGCGAACAGGCGGGGAAAGGGGTGCCCTAATCAGCGGGAATTGCGCTTGTTTACGGTAGTGCGGCTTGTAGGCCCGCGGTTCTCCGCGATTTGCTTCTTGGCCCGCTCAATCCACCATCTAACGATTGAGCGCCATTTGGGGTCTTTCACCAGCCCAAGAGCCTTTGTGTACAGATCAAGGGCCTTAGCATAGTCGCCTTGCTTTTCGTACACTTTGGCCAGATACTCCATCGCCAGGTAGTAATCCGGTTTCAGCTCGAGTGTTTTTCTGTAATCCGCGATGGCCCGATCCGGACGATCCGTCATTTCAAACACGATTGCCCGTTGAAAATAGGCTTCTGCAAGTTTGGGGGACTGCTCGACAGCTTTGGTGTACCACTTTATCGCGTCTTCCCACTCTCTGGCCATGGAAGCGGCATAGCCTTCCCTGAAATATTCCTCGGCTCCGGATGCGTGCGCCCACGTCTCCGCCAAACTCCACACAAGCAGCGAGCAAACCAACATCAACCAGATTCGTCTCATGATCTCCTTGTCTCCATACCCATCCAAAATCATTTGCCGGACAAGGCAAGCACACCGGTTACGTAAACAGCCGTTGGTCAGCGCGGCAATTGCCTCATGAGCCGGAAATGATACCGTGAAAACTGCTCTTTGCGTGATTATGGATATAGCACAAACGGCCGTTCAGAACAATACAATCACGGCGCCGTCGCCAACTCTCCCGGTGGCCGGGGAGGAATTCTTGTCCCGTTCACACTGGGGGTCAACTGGCGGGATTCTTCCCGGACGCCCATACCTGTTGGATTAAGGGCCCGCGGCAAGACAACGTCGGACCGGCAACCGATTGCATCGTCCATTTCGTGACGGGCCTAAGGCTCTTTCCGGTTGCAGGCCACAGCCTTGCGTATTACCCGGATCGCCACATCAGCGACTCCGAGGTTTTCCAAGTCGGCTTCGTCAACCCAGCGCGCATCCGAGGCATCCGAACCAGGCGCGAGGCGGCCGCCGCGAACCTCGCACAGATAGTCCGCAATGACATAGTGGTAGCGAACGCGGCCTTGGCTGTCGGAGAAGATACGCTCCAACAACTCAACGAGGCCGCGCACGCCGACCTCCAGACCCGTTTCCTCCAGGGCCTCTCTTACCACTGCATGGTTGAGCGTTTCTCCCACCTTTACCAGGCCGCCGGGAATGCTCCACTCGCCCATGCCGGGCGGAGAACCGCGCCGGACGAGCACTATCCGTCCGTTATCCGAAATGATCGCCCCTACACCAATTAAAGGCCTGGATGGGTACTCTCTGGATACTTGGGATCCCATAGGATGCTTTCTATTCCTGGTTCCCAGGCCGGAGCCCTCAACATGTCCCACAAGTGGTTCGCTGGAGGCCGGACGTCAAGAACCGTGCCAGATCTGCGGCTTCTGTAACTCATTGATTTTCTGACAAGCGTCACGACCACTATCTCGCGGCGAACACTCGACCCATCGGAAGACGGTGAAAACCGCCAGGAAAATCAACATGTCCCACACCTACGGTCTCGAGCCGGAACTTATGGGTAAAGATGAGGGCCGGAGCCTGGGAACCAGGAAGGACCTTTAGTCCCGGACGTAGCCCGCGTCCGGTGGGACGGGCGCCCGTAGGGGCGGTTCGCGAACCGCCCCTACCGGTCTCGACCAAGCCTTCTTTGTGTCTTGGCGCCTTTGTGGTTTGATTTGCGCTTCCAAGGCATGTTCAAGGTGAACTGCTACAGGACAAGACACGTTATTTGCCACAACCTGTACTAGGGCAGAGCGCGGCACGCGGACCAGCCGTTCGTTTTCAATCCCTTGGCGAGCAGCATTTCCGCGCGGATCAGATCCGCTCCGGTCAGATTTGCCCCCGTGAGATCCGCCCGCATAAGAAACGCGCCGCAAAGAACAGCATCAACAAGAATCGCGTTGGTGAGATTCGCCCCTATCAGGTCTGCCCTGGTAAGATCCGCCTTGGACAGGTCCGCTCCCTCAAGCAAGGCTCTGTGAAGATTGGCTTCCGCGAGATTGGCCCGCTGCAATTTTACTTCAGTGAGGTCGGCCTTCGAGATCTTTGCGCCGAAGAGATTCGCCCTCGTAAGTACTGCGCCGCTGAGGTTCGCGCCGTAAAGATAAGCCATGGCAAGATTTGCGCCGGCCAGATTGACCCCGGGCAGATCGGCATTCATGAGGTTGGCCTCAGCAAGGCTTACACCGGTCTTCACTGCCCGCTCGACCACTTCTCCGAGTGAATGGCCGTTTCCGCTGTACACATGTTGGTAGGTGAATCTGTTTACAATCTCGAACCTCATGATCTCCTCACACGAAGCGATTGCCCGTAGGCCTTCCACGAAGGAAGCTCAAGCCGATCGGCTCGCCGAGAGCTTGTCGCCGGCCGACTGGTCGATAACAAGGCCATAATACCACACAGTGAAGCGATTTGCAAAGAGAACGCCAATTGTATCATGGTGTTGTGAGCATAGCTGCGATGAGACCTTAAGTCTGACCCTCAGCTTGCGACCAGTCTTGAAAGAAAAGGCATCCGGTATAATCACGGGACGAGACATACCAAATGTGCGTGCCAAACTAGCGAGGACACTACTGGTAGGGGCGGACCCATGTGTCCGCGCTTTCCTGCCGTCCAGGCCTCTGTTTGGACGGACTCGCGGGTCCGCGCCCTACTGTCGGGTCGGCGGGGGCCTTCACGTATATTT
>DYLG01000170.1 GCA_020722215.1 Desulfomonile tiedjei | reverse complement strand
ACGCGAAATCAGACCCTTAGCCCATCCGGCGGACCCTCCGTGGAAAACTCCGGTTGGTGACTTGGTGGTTTGATTTTGCAGGTTCAACGAGCGTTCGCCCTGCACTATTACTGTTCCCGACGGACTTCAGGACTTGTCCGTCTTGCGCAGGGATATGATAAGCCAGAGCCCGAGAATGCCCGAAACTGCGAAACCCAACAGGCCGATTATGGGAACCCCCAAGATACGCGGTTCCGGGGCCGCAAGAACTATGATGGAAGAACCGACTATGATCGACGCGGTCAGGAGGCTCAAAGAAAGGCGCCGGGAGGCATGGTCCAGCAGGGCGAATGCCTCGCGTAAGCCCTTGTGTTCCACCGTGATCCTCAGTTGGTTTTCCCGAAACGTGCGGGTCAATTCCCTGAGATCAGACGGCAAGTCAGCCAGGAACCTGATGAGATCCCGGGCTGTGACCAGGAGTTTGCGGCCGATGACCCTTGGGCCGTACGAAGCGAGAACCATCTCTTTGATGAAAGGCTCAGCCACGGAGATTGCGTCGAAATCCGGATCCAGCGCCCGGCCCACTCCTTCAAGGGTTATCAATGCCTTGCCCACGAGAACCATGTCCGAGGGGATCTCAATCCTGAACTTGCGGACCAACTGATTGAGGTCGTCGATGAGCAGACTCAGCCGCAGGCGCTTCAATGGGATTCCGTAGTAGCGTTCGAGAAAGACGTTTACTTCTCTGTTGAACAAGGCCCTGTCCAGGTCATCGGGAATCGCGTTCATGTCCGAGAGGATATTGTAAAGAGCCTCAGTGTCCTTTCTCAGGCCGGCGGCAACAAGGAGCACAAGATTGTCTCTCGTTCGCTCATCCAGTCGCCCGACCATGCCGCAGTCCAGAAAACAGACGGCTTCTTTTTCCAGGACAAGGAGATTGCCGGGATGCGGGTCTCCGTGGAAGAAGCCGAATTCCAGTATCTGCCTGAGAATGGCCGTGGCAAGATTCCTGGCCACAAGTTTCGTATCCACTCCTTGGCGCACCAGCTCTTCCTTCAGGGAGACCTTGATCCCTTGGACCCACTCCATGGTTAGCACGCGTTCGGTGGTGAGATCCCAGTAAACCGCAGGAAAAGTTACCTCGGGATGGGAGCCGAAATTGGCGCGAAACCGATCCAGGTTTTCTCCCTCCCGCTGGAAATCCAGTTCATCGCTCACTGCTTTCCGGAACTCTTTGACCATGGCCAACGGGCGATAGGACCTGGATTCGGGCACATGCCTCTCCAGGAGTTCAGCGAGAGCCTCCAATATGTCGCAATCCTGAAGAATCAGCTTCTTTATGCCCGGTTTTCGGATCTTAATTGCAATCTCTTTTCCCTCTCGGGTGGAGCCTCTGTGCACTTGCGCCACTGAGGCCGAAGCAAGCGAGGTCGGGTCCACCCGACCGAACCTGTCGGCCGCGGGACCGAGATCCTCTTCGAGAGTATTGCGAACGGTTTCGAAGTCCAGCGGAGTGACACTGTCCTGAAGAGGGGTGAGTTCCTCAATCCATCTGGCGGGTAGAATGTCCGGGTGCGTGGAGAGCACCTGTCCAAGCTTGACGAATCCGCCTCCAAGTTCCTCCAGCGCGTTCCTGAATCGTCTGGGCGTGGTCAACAATTCCGGCTCAGCCTGTTCGCCCTCCGCTGAAGCAGGTCGTGTTTTCTTGAGAAGCCTGTCAAGGCCCATTCTCTGAAGCAGGTCACCGAACCCGTGACGCACAAAGACTGTGAGGATCTCCTGCGTTCGGAACAGGTTTTTCAACATCCTGGGCAGCGGCATGGTCTTCCTTCTCGCAGGCGTGTCGATTCGTTCATGGGGACCCCGGGATGGGAAGTGGAACTTCCCGGACGAGTCTGTTCCCGACAGGAATCCAACCACCAAGACATCAAACGAAAGATCTCTGAATTCTCTATGTCTTCGTGTCCTTGCGGTTGATCGGTTTTGGTTGCTGCCGACGGCATCGTTGTGCAGGGAAGGGGCTTACCCGCTGAAGTCTCACATCTCGCGCAACAGACGAAGTGCGCTGCATTGTCACCTCCGGGCCGCAAGGTGTCAACCGAAAAGCTTCCTTTTTCAAAGGAGTTGAGGTACAATTTTTGTGCGTGAGTCAGCAGCCGGGCCTCGGTGACAATCGTCAGCGGCACACGCTACGGGAACACGTTCCGAGCATGGCTCTGTCTCCGAAATGGTCCAGGACCAACGCAGGAGCAATTTTGGAAGACGCTACGGTTAGATCCACCATGGGACGGTACGAGATCCTCGGCACCCTCGGCCGAGGCAACATGGGAGAAGTGTTTCGGGCACGGGATCCCATGATCGACAGAATGGTGGCTCTCAAGACAAGGCGTTTCGACCTGGTATATGAGCAGAAGGATCTGAGTTACGTAATCGGCAGGTTCTTCGAAGAGGCGCGCATTGCAGGGAATCTCATCCACCCCAACATCGTGACCATCTTCGATGTGGGACAGGACGGGGACTACTGCTACATGGCAATGGAATTGCTGGAAGGCAAGAATCTCGCTGCGTTCAACAAGGTGGGCAGCCTTCTGGCGCCGGAAACCGTGTGCGAGCTGATCAAGACGATTTGTCACACGCTCGATTATGCCCATGGCCACAAGGTGATCCACAGGGACATCAAACCTGCCAACCTCATGTTCACAAGAGACGGCGTCATCAAGATTACGGATTTCGGAATTGCCATGACTGCACGTGCCGACAAGACCACCGACCTGCCGGTTCTCGGCACGCCCAGCTATATGTCCCCTGAACAGACCAAGGGTTCAAAGCTGACCAATCAGACTGATTTTTTTTCGCTGGGGGTTGTTTTCTACGAGTTGCTGTGTGGCCGCAGGCCTTTTCAAGGGCGTACCCTGTATGAGCTTATGGAGAACATCCGCTATGCCCCTCCGCCGCCCATCCTCAAGATGAACCCGAGCCTCCCTGCGGCCATGGACGTGGTCATACAGAGAGTCCTTGAGAAGGAGCCGGAGCTGAGATACCAAACCGGCGCGGAGTTTGCCGATGAGATTGAACAGGCCATGCAGGGCAAGTCCATTGCCGTCACGGACATCAAGGCGTCAAAGAAGGTGGATCTCCTCAAGGCAGTGAACTTCTTCAGACCTTTCAGTCGCAGGGAAGTTCAGGAAATCATCCGCTTCGGCAAATTCATCAAGTACGACAGAAATCAGGTGATCGTGCGTGAGGGGGACGTTGACACCACATTCTTCGTTCTGCTCAGCGGCAGGGTGAGAATCTACAAGAACAAGAAGAGAATCGCGGACTTGTCCAAGGGTGCGTGCTTCGGGGAAATGGGCGCGCTCACCAGAACCGCTCGGACGGCCCATGTCATTGCCAAGGAATATTGCATAGTTCTGAAATTGGACTTCAAGGTGCTGGAAAGAGAGAGTCCGGAACTCAGACTGAAATTCTATCAAATGTTCCTGAAGACCCTTGTTCACCGTCTTGACGATGCCACCAGGCGGCTCAGCCTGAAAGAGGACGAATCGGAGCCGGCCCGGTCCTGATGAGCGAGTATGCCTTAAGGACTTGGAGAGATAATTTGCGGGAGCAAAGCCGGCGCTGAATCGGCATCAAGGTAAAGCCCTTTCCGACGAAGGCTTGCCATGCGGGCTAACAAGAGCCTTGTGTCTGTACTAAGGATCTGTTAAAAAAAGAGATTCGCTTTTCACCCCTATAGCCCTCGGGGTTTCCATATAGAGATCGAGGTACTCGGACAAATGACCATTCAATACTTCAAGAACCTTCGTGAGTTAAATCGCTTTCTCAAAACCAACCCAGTCGACCTTCCCCAGTCCCGGCTCAATGAAATAAAGACCAAAGCCAAAAAGAAGAAAGCCCCCAGCTTCATGGTCTGGATCAATCCGGCCGGTCACGTCATCGACCTGTCTGTACGGATATAGTCCTGTAATTTCACAAGATAATTCGGCCTTGGCAAGCACTGCGCGCTTTTTCGCAGAAGGCGTTCCATGGAGAATGCCCGACGCAGTGGCGGATTGGACCGCCTAGGAGCGCGTCGAATGACCTCTTTCTCGCTCCGGATCGTGCCACGCGGGTAGCAGCGTAGGATGCGCTGAGCAGAGCTAAGCGCATGAATCGCGAAGAAAACTCGACTACGGGACTGCGATAATGCCTCCTGCCGCTTCGCGGCCCGGACGTATAACGTCTGGGCTACCTGGACCGGTTTGAGGGCCGTCGTGCCACGATTCGAGCATCTGCATGGGTAGCGCGACAGGTCCCTGGGGCTGCATCACCCTCCCCAGAGTCGAATTGACTCGGTGGGACATTTCTTCCGGCACTCCAGGCAGCTTATGCACTCTTCCGCGTGATTATCGAAGACCGCGGCGCCTTTTGCTCTCGGATCCGTTTCCATGGGACACACCTTTGCGCAAACCGTGCACTCGGTGCAGTCTTCCGTTCGCTCAGGGAACACTGCGGCAACCCGATTGCACAGAGAAAGACACGCACCCAGCGGACAGATCACCTTGCAGAAAAATCTGCGATGCCCCATCACCAGGATTATCACGGCAAACAGGATGACCAGGCGCACCGAGAGCCATGCCACGTCCGTGGACCCTTTGATCACCGCCCACGGAATAGCCGACTCAATTGTTGCCACAGGACACAGCCTACAGAAATAGAGCGGAGACTGGGTGGACAGGAAGAACGGGACAGCAATCACCAGGCCGCCAAGCACTCCGTACTTGACGAACCTGGTCCAGGATGGAATCCGGAATTTGAAGTAAGGGATCTTGTACAGCAGCTCCTGGGCGAACCCGAAAGGACAGGCCCACCCGCACAGGATCCTGCCGCCAATAACACCGGCCAATGCAATCCCTCCCACCACGGTCAGAGGAACAAGACCAAGCTGCGTGAACTGGCCGATCACTCCTAAGGGACAGGAGAAGACTGAAATGGGACAAGAATGGCAGTTCAAAACCGGGAAGCAGACTGTGTGCCACTGAAACAGGCCTATGTTGAACAGGATAGCAAAAGCGAGCTGGACTTTGAGTCTCAGTGTTTCCATGTCATTGAGTTCCTCAGGTTATTGACCACGGGCAAGAGCCTTCGGACCGCGGAATCGGCACAACCCCAACAGGAAGCCCTTCGCTGGCCACAATCCTTCGGGGTGCCGCAAACTGCGGCAGAGCCTATACTCAGGTGGGGCATGGACGACGGCCTTTGAGCATACGCAGGTCCGGGTACTTGGACATGAGGCGCCCGTCCTTGTATCTCCCGATGCCGTCAAACGTCGTGGCATTGACCACCTCGGGTTCGGTGAACGCCTGGGACTCCACCTTCAACTGGGGAGATTCCTGTTGATATCCCGGCAGCTTGATTTTGATTCCGAGATTCTTGAGCTGATCGAACTTTTCCAGGTTGTCGAAGACTGTGAATTTTCGGCCAAATCCCCCGTATACTATGGCCGCAAGGCTCAGAATCATCAGAGTGTATGTGAAGGCTTTTCTTACCATGCCGGTGCTCCCTTGCTTCCTCGGAACAGAGGTGCTTGCGGCCGCTCTTGATATCATGTTTGCGGCCCGATTGGCCTGGACGGATATAACTATCCTTCGTAGGCGGGTCTGTCAAGGGGCGCCGGGCCGCGGCGCCGAATGCGGCTGTCATAGCATCCGGCGGGACCTCCCCGAACAGCGGTGGTTTGCTGGGAGTCCGTTCCGAAACGCCCTCGATGTCCGAGATCGTGCCACGCGGATAGCCCGGATGCTTCTACCAATTGGTTTCGGCTCATGACGCGGGAGAAGAAACCTCCTGCTACCCGGACCTGTTTGATTACCGCTTCGCCACGATTCCAGCCTTTTCAACGGTTGTGCGACGGGCTTCTAGCTCAATGAAGCTCTCGTGTGATATCTTCCGTGCAGCACTGTCTTGGCGCGAAGACTGTGGCCTCATATCTTGTCCGTGACAGAAAGGGGTAACCGCCTTGAGATCTTTCAATCTTGAGAAACTGGCCGCTGAATTCGGCGGCGAATATGTCCTCGGCATGAAGGACCTACAAACCCACGCGTGCTACATGATCTATGGAATTCTCCAACCGGGTGAGCGCGACAGGCTGGTTCGTCCCGGAGAAGGGCACGAAGAGATCCTATGCGCAGTTGACGGGGCTCTGACCATTCACGCCGACTCAGGAGAAATGACGCTTGAGCGCTGCCATGCGGTTCACATAACCGAAGACCGGTCCTTCCATATCTCCAATCCTTCCGATCTACCGGTCCTGTATATCATGGCAGGAGGCCATGTCCGCAGCCACCATTGAAAGCAGGGGCTCGGCGCCACACAAAGCCGGGGCGGTATGGTAGGGACGAATCCGGGATTAGCCCTTTCTCTCGGCCTTCAGGGCCTGTGCAGCAGATCCGGCTCCGTGCGATATAATCGGCGGGTAGAGCCCGCCCTATGGGTCTGCAAGCGTCATTGGTCATCATCAGGCACGTTTACCCAAGGCTCGCCTTATGGCCCCGGCCATTTCGGTCTTGAGAATAGGCTTCATGACGATTTCTCTTGCGCCAAGCATATCGGTGGATTCTTCGCTGACCAGTTCGCTGAATCCGGTGCACAGCATCACAGGGATGTCGCTGCGTATTTTTCTCACCTCTCGGACGAGGTCCAATCCGGAAAACTGAGGCATGGTCACGTCGGTGATGACCAGATCGAACTGCCGAGGGTTCCCGGTGAAGAAATGAAGGCGATCCTCCCCCGCGCAACCTTTATGACTCCCCTGAGCCCGGCCGTTCACCTTTTATTTCGACGAATCGCCTGTACGCGTCACCCTTTTTTACTCCGTATCTTCTTTGGGCCTCCGCCGCGAGACGCTTTCCCGAGAAGCCTTCAGACATGAGTTCTTTCACCATGTCGGTGACGTCCATTTCCCGGCGCGTGGCAGGCGCGCCTTGGACCACCACTATGATCTCCCCTTTCACGGACGGTCGCGTCCGTAGCTCCGCGAGAATCTGTTGCGCGTCGCCCACCAGAATCTCTTCGTGGATCTTGGTGAGTTCCCTGAAAAGCACCATGGAACGCGAGCCCAGGATGGGCGACGCATCGGCCAGAGTGGTCTTTACTCTCACCGGCGTCTCGAAGAACACCGCAGTCCGCTCTTCGCTGCACAGTTGCTCGAAGAAAGCCTTTCTCGGCTCAGCTTTCCTGGGGACAAAACCGACGTGCACAAAAGACGAGGCGTCAAAGCCGGACGCGGAAAGGGCAGCAGTCACCGATGAAGGCCCCGGCACAGGAGTCACTCGAAAACCAGCTTCGTGAGCAGCCCTGACAAGTCGCGCGCCGGGATCGGATATCCCGGGGGTTCCCGCGTCGGACACAATAGCAACATCATGTCCCTCATCCAGCAGTCGTAGTATCTTTCTCGACTTCGCGGCCTCGCTGAACCTATGGACGCTTATCAGTCTCGTGGGAATACCCCATTTTCCAAGGAGAATTCGTGTCTTGCGCGTGTCCTCACACGCCACCACGTCCACTTCCTTGAGGATTCTCACCGCTCTGGCAGTGATGTCCTCCAGGTTCCCGATCGGAGTGGACACCACATACAGGACGCCTTTCTTCATCGGGAGTCGCTCTCGGTTTTTCGGTCCTGATAGATTTCCGATTCGCGGTATACCTCAATGAGGCTCATCAGCAGCACCTTCAACACTGCAGCGACCGGAATGGCAATGAGAAGGCCCATGAAGCCTGCCAGTTCGGCCCCGGCCAGAAGAGCAAGGATATACAGTGCGGGATTCAGACCGGTCGCTCCTCCAACGATTCTGGGCGTGAAAATGTATGACTCGGCGAGCTGCACGACGGTGATCCACCCGAGCACGTAGATTACATGAAGGACATCCCCGTATTGAGCAAGCGCCATGATGGCGCCCCCGATGACGGCTATCATCGTGCCCACATAGGGGATGATGAACATGATCCCCGACACCGCGCCCAGCAATACGGCAGGTTTTATGCCGATTATGAGGAACCCTAAGCTGTACAGTACCGCCAGGATGAGGCAGATGATCAACTGCCCTCTGACGAAACCGGAGACGACCACATCAATCTGCCCCAGTTTATCGAGAACCGCATCCCGCGCGTACGCCGGTATGAGGCTCCTGATCCAGTCTCTGAAGTCGTCAAAGGAGACGAGGAAATAGTATGTCAGGATGGGGACGAGCAGAACGTGAACAATTACTGAAACGAGAGTCATCGTGGATCGGAAAACCGCTGCTGCGGCTTGTGCCATTGGGTCGACCATCTGCTGCAGCCCGGGAAGCCACGACTTGGCCTTTGCCAGAAGAACTTGAAACACCTCGCGCCAGTTGTCCGGCATTGAGATGTTGTACTGCTCCAGAAGTGCGATCATCTTCTGCTTGAGCACGGCGAAGTATGTCGGCGCGCTGGCAATAAGACCAAGGATCTCATTTACTATCAACGGAATCACCAGAAGAATCACCATGCTCACCACCAACACACCCACAAATATGAGGGCCATGGATGCGATGGATCTCCTGATCCCCCATTTCTGAAGCCTTGCCGCGGCAGGGTCCAACAAATAGGCCAGAAAGAACGAGACCAATACGGTAATCGTGATCGACCGCAAAATGCTCATAATGTACAAGACCGCCGCAAGGAAGCACACAGCAGCCGCGACTCGAATCAGAGTTCTCTTCGTGCTCGGATCCATGGTAATCGACCTTTCTTGTTTCACGGAACTGTAGGCCGGTATGGTGTTTGCCACGAGTTTTTTCCGAATGGGTTTCGCGGAAGGGCGGGTTTCGAACCCGCCCCTACCAAGA